>JANMVM010000379.1:0-16097 GCA_031392695.1 Rubrivivax sp. | reverse complement strand
TGCTCCGGATTCATCCCCGGCTCGGCGCTCAGCGAAATCGGCTTGCCGATGAATTCGCTCAGCCCCGCAAGATGCACGCTCTCTTCGTCGAGCAGCATCTCCACCACCGTGGCGCTGGCAATGACGCGAAACTCGCGCGGGCTGAACTGGCGCGCTTCGCGCAGGATCTCGCGCAGGATGTCGTAGCACACGCTGCGCGCCGTCTTCACCTGGCCGCGGCCCTGGCAGGTCGGGCACGGCTCGCACAGCATGTGGGCCAGGCTTTCGCGCGTGCGCTTGCGCGTCATCTCCACCAGCCCCAGCTGTGTGAAGCCGCTGACCGTGGTGCGCGTGCGGTCGCGCGCCAGCTGCTTGCGCAGCTCGGCCAGCACCGCCTGCTGGTGGTCTTCGCGCGTCATGTCGATGAAGTCGGCGATGATGATGCCGCCCAGGTTGCGCAGGCGCAGCTGGCGCGCCACGGCGCCCGCGGCCTCGAGGTTGGTCTTGAAGATGGTGTCGTCGAAGTTGCGCGCACCGACGTAGCCGCCGGTGTTGACGTCGATCGTCGTCAGCGCCTCGGTCTGGTCGATGATGAGGTAGCCGCCGCTCTTGAGGTCGACGCGCCGGGCCAGCGCCCGCGTCAGCTCCTCCTCGATGCCGAAGAGGTCGAAGATCGGTCGCTCGCCGCGGTAGAGGTCGAGCTTGGCCACCGCACCGGGCATGTAGATCTCGCCGAAGGCCTTGAGCGCGTCGCACTGCAGCCGGCTGTCGATGCGGATGGTCTGCGTCGCCTCCACCGTCAGGTCGCGCAGCACGCGCTCGGCCAGCGTCAGGTCCTGGTGCAGCAGTGAGCCCGGTGGCTGGCTCTGCGCGCGTTCACGGATGCGCGCCCAGGCGCGGCGCAGGTAGGCGATGTCCTCGGCCAGCTCGGCGTCGCTGGCTTCCTCGGCATTGGTGCGCAGGATGAAGCCGCCGGGCTCGCCGCCGACGAGGGCCGTGACGCGGGCGCGCAACTGCTCGCGCAACTCATGCGAGCCGATCTTCTGGCTGATGCCGATGTGGTTGTCGTGCGGCAGAAACACGAGCATGCGCCCGGCGATGCTGACCTGGCTCGACAGCCGCGCGCCCTTGGTGCCGATGGCGTCCTTGATGACCTGCACGGTGAGCGTCTGGCCCTCGAACACCTGGCGCTCAATGGGCACCTGCGGCACGTCGGGCTTGGGCAGGCCGCCCGTGGCAGCGCGGGTGATGGGCAGGCCCGGGTGCAGATCGGCCACGTGCAGGAAGGCGGCGCGGTCCAGGCCGATGTCGATGAAGGCGCTCTGCATGCCCGGCAGCACGCGCACCACCTTGCCCAGGTAGACGTTGCCGACAAAGCCGCGCTCCAGCGTGCGCTCGATGTGCAGCTCCTGCACGGCGCCGTTTTCCACCACGGCGACGCGCGTTTCCTGGGGCGACCAGTTGATGAGGATGTCTTGGTTGGGCATGGGCCGCAGTCTAGAGGGCAGGAGTAGCTAGCTAAATCGCCAGCCGCACGCCGGCGGCGCGCAGCAGCTGCGCGGTCTCGAACAGGGGCAGCCCCATGATGCCGCTGTGGCTGCCTTCGATGTCCACGATCCAGCCCGCCAGCGCGCTCTGGATGGCGTAGGCACCGGCTTTGCCGAAGGCGTCGCCGCTGGCGACGTAGGCGTCGATGACGCGCGGCGGCAGCTCGGCAAAGCGCACGTGCGAGGTGCTCAGCGCGCGGTGGCTGCGGCGGCCGTCGTGCAAGGCCACCGCCGTGAGCACGCGGTGGCTGCGGCCGCTGAGCAGGCGCAGCGTGGCGGCGGCTTCGGCGGCGTCGGCGGGCTTGCCCAGGATGCGCCGGCCCAGCGCCACCGTGGTGTCGGCGCACAGCACCGGCGCCGGCGGCAGGCCGCGCGCGACGCGGCGCGCGAGGGCGGCGCGCAGCTTGGCGGCGGTGACGCGCTGCACGTAGGCGGCGGGCAGCTCACCGGCCACCACGGCCTCGAGGGCTTCGGCGTCTTCGTCCGCACCCGCCAGCAGCAACTCGTGCGCGGCGCCGATCTGGCTCAGCAACTGACGACGGCGCGGGCTCTGGGAGGCCAGGTAGATGAAAGACGGGGCGGCTGCTGGCATGCGCCATTGTGGCGGCGCTGCAAGCACGGGCCGCCGGGGCCGGCCCTCATTCGCGGTGGTAGGGATGCCCTTGCAGCAGCGACCAGGCGCGGTACAGCGCCTCGGCCAGCAGCACGCGCGCGAAGGCGTGCTGCAGGGTCAGGTCGCTCAGCCGCAGCGTCTCATCGCCGCTGGCCTTGAGCTGCGGGTCGAGGCCGTCGGGGCCGCCGATGAGCAGCGCCGCGTCGCGGCCTTCGCCGCGCCAGACGCGCAGGCGGTCGGCCAGCTGCGCCGTCGTCAGTCGCGTGCCGTTTTCGTCGAGCACGACACGGCGCACGCCCTTCGGCAACCCGGCCTCGAAGCGCTGCGCCTCGGCGGCCATGCACTGCGCGGCGGTCTTGCCACTGCTGCGCGGCTCGGCCTTCAAGACCTTGAGTTCGAGCCGCATCTCGGGCGGCAGGCGCTTGGCAAACTCGGCCCAGGCGGCATCGGCCCAGGCCGGCTGGCGCTGGCCCACGGCCACCACCAGCAGCTTCATCAGCCGCGCTTCGGCGCCTTGCGTGCCGGGGCGCGCTGGACGGCCGCCTTGGCCGGCGCTTTGGCAGGCTTCCTGGCCGGCGCCTTGACCACCGTCTTGATCACGGTCCTGACTGGCGACGACGGCGCAGCCTTGGCGCCGGCGCGGGCGGGCGTCTTGCCCACCGCCGCGGCCGGCCTGGGCGCAACCTTGGACGACGGCCGCGGCGCCGACTTGGAGGCCACGCGCTGGAAGGCCGCGCTCTTGTTGGCCATCTTCTTGTCGGCGTTGGTCGTGCCGGCGGCGCGGCGCGGTGCCGGCTTCGGGCTCGTCGCGGGCGCGGACTCGCGGGTGCGGGTGCGGGCCGGGGCCGGAGCCGCGGGCCTGGGCTTTCTGGCCGCGGCGCGCGGCGCGGGTTCGGGCTCACTGGCCTTGACGAGCCGGGTGTTGACCTCGCCGACCTTCATGCGCACCGACTTGCCGCCCCAGATCTCTTCCAGGTGGTAGTACTCGCGGATCGCCGGCTGCATGATGTGCGCCACCGCGGCGCCGCAGTCGACGATGATCCATTCGCCGTTGTCCTCGCCCTCGGTGGCCATGACCTGCATGCCGCCGGCCTTGACGCTGTTGCGCACGCTGGCCGCCAGGGCCTTGGTCTGCCGGTTGCTGGTGCCCGAGGCGATGATCACGCGCTCGAACATCGAGCTCAGGTGTTCGGTGTTGAAGACAGCGATGTGCTGGGCCTTCACGTCCTCGAGACCATCGACGATGGCGCGTTGCAGCTTGCGGATGTCCATTCAGCTCCTGACTGGGCTGCGGTACAGCCCGTGAGTTTCAATATAGCGCGCCACTGCGGGCGGCACCAGTGGCGAGATGTCGGCACCGGCGCCGACGCGGCGGCGGATGTCGGTCGAAGAGATGTCGAGCATGGGCAGCGGCACCATGCGGTGCGGGAAGCGCTGCACATCGGGGTCCGGCCTGCGCGTGTCGCCGGGCCGGTTGGCCACCGCCAGCACCACCAGGCCGAGCAGCGTCTGCCAATCACGCCAGGTGTGCAGGCCGGCGTACTGGTCCTGCCCGATGAGCAGGAACCATTGCGTCCCCGGCTGCGCCGCGGCCAGCGCGCGCACGGTGTCGAGCGTGAAGCTCGCGCCGCTGCGCTCGACCTCGCTGCGGTCAAGCGTGAAGCGCGGTTCGTGCGCGATCGCCGCCTGCACCATCGCCACCCGATGCTCGGCGGCGGTCATGGTGCGCGACTTCTGCCAGGGCTGGCCGGCCGGAATCCAGCGCACCTCGTCCAGCCGCAACTCGGCCAGCGCGGCCTCGGCCAGCGCCATGTGCGCGCTGTGCACGGGGTCGAAACTGCCGCCGAAGACCCCGACGCGTCGCGTCATCCGCAAACCTCCGCGCTGCACGCTGCGGTGTTCGCCTTGGGAGCCAAGAGCCGCGGCTCCAAGTCCGCCTGCGCGGACTTGGACGGCACGAGGGCCATCGGCCTCTGGACGATGGCGGCCCGGCGGCTCACGGCGCCAGCCAATCGCGCGGCGGCAGGAAGTGCGTGGTCAGCCGCGCCTCGGCGCTGCCGGCCTCGGGCTGCCAGTCGTAGCGCCACTTCACGACGGGCGGCATGCTCATCAGGATGCTTTCGGTGCGGCCGCCGCCGTGCAGCCCGAAGTGCGTGCCGCGGTCCCACACCAGGTTGAACTCGACGTAGCGGCCGCGGCGGTAGGCCTGGAAGTCGCGCTCGCGTTCGCCGTAGGGCGCGGCGCGGCGGCGCTGCACGATGGGCCGGTAGGCGGGCAGGAAGGCGTCGCCCACCGCGCGCATGAGTGCGAATCCCGACGCGAAGCCGCCGTCGCTGAAGTCGTCGAAGAAGATGCCGCCGATGCCGCGCGCTTCGTTGCGGTGCTTGACGAAGAAGTAGTCGTCGCACCAGGGCTTGAAGCGGGCGTAGAGGTGCGCGCCGTGCGGCGCCAGCGCGTCGGCGCAGGTCTGGTGGAAGTGGCGCGCGTCGTCGTCGAAGCCGTAGCAGGGCGTGAGGTCCATGCCGCCGCCGAACCAGACCACCGCGTCCTGACCCTGTGGGAAGGCAGCCAGCAGGCGCACGTTCATGTGCACCGTGGGCACGTAGGGGTTGCGCGGGTGCATGACCAGCGACACGCCCAGCGCCTCGAAGGGCGCACCCGCCAGCTCACCGCGGTGCTGGGTGGCCGACGGCGGCAGCGAGGCGCCGCGCACGTGGCTGAAGTTGCAGCCGCCGCGCTCGAGCACGTTGCCGTCTTCAATCAGCTGCGTGAGGCCGTCGCCTTCGAGCTTGCCACCGGCCGGGCGCGTCCAGCCGTCGCGGCGAAACGGCAGGCCGTCCTCTTCTTCGAACGCGCCCACGATGCGGCCTTGCAGGCCCAGCAAGTACTCGCGCACAGCGGTGGTGTCGACCATGGTCGGGTCTCCGTCAGGCGGGTCGGCAAAGTGAGGCGGGCCAGCCGCACCGCGCCATCATCAATGCTTGATGGCCCGGTGGCCGATGTCGTTGCGCCACTGCGCGCCGTCGAAGTGGATCTGGCGCACGGCTTGCAGCGCCCGCTGCTGCGCCAGGCGCACCGAGTCGCCGAGCGCGGTGACGCACAGCACGCGGCCGCCGGTGGCGCTGAGCACGCCGTCGTGCAGCGCCGTGCCGGCATGAAAAACCTGCAGCTCGGCGCTGCCGGCCATCACGCCCGTGACGACGTCGCCGCGGCGCGGCGCGGCCGGGTAGCCGTGCGCAGCCATGACCACGCCCAGCGCGGTGCGGCGATCCCACTGCAGCTCGACGCCGTCGAGCGTGCCGTCGGTGGCGTGCATCAGCACCTCGAAGAGGTCGCTCTTCAGGCGCATCAGGATGACCTCGGCCTCGGGGTCACCGAGGCGGCAGTTGAATTCCACCGTGCGCGGCTGGCCCTGGGCATCGATCATCAGCCCGGCGTACAGGAAGCCGGTGAACGGGATGCCGTCCTTGGCCATGCCGGCGATGGTGGGCAGGACGATGTCCTGCATCACCTTGGCATGCACGTTGGGCGTGACCACCGGCGCCGGCGAATAGGCGCCCATGCCGCCGGTGTTGGGGCCGGTGTCGCCCTCACCCACGCGCTTGTGGTCCTGGCTGGTGGCCAGCGTGAGCACGCTCCTGCCGTCGCACAGGACGATGAAACTGGCCTCTTCGCCGGCCATGAAGTCCTCGATCACGACGCGCTCGCCGGCCTGCGTGAGCATGTGGTCGATGGCGGCGTGGGCCTCGGCCAGCGTCATCGCCACCACCACGCCCTTGCCGGCGGCCAGGCCATCGGCCTTGATGACGATCGGCGCGCCGTGCTTGTCCACGTGCTGGTGCGCGGCGGCGGCTTCGCTGAAGGTGGCGTACAGCGCGGTGGGAATGCCGTGGCGCTGCATGAAGGCCTTGGCGAAGGTCTTGGAACTTTCGAGCTGCGCCGCCGCCTGCGTGGGGCCGAAGATGCGCAGGCCGCGGGCGCGGAACAGGTCCACCACGCCGGCCGCCAGCGGGGCCTCGGGGCCGACTACCGTGAGTGCCACTTTCTCGGCGGCGGCAAAGTCGGCCAGTGCCTGCGGGTCGGACAGGGGCACGTTCTTGACCCCGGCCTGGGTGGCGGTGCCGCCGTTGCCAGGCGCCACGTAGACGGTCTGCACGCGCTCGCCCTGGGCCAGCTTCCAGGCCAGCGCGTGTTCGCGGCCGCCGCCGCCGATGACCAGGACCTTCATGCGCCGCTCACGCTTCGAGCAAGGCGTTGTGGTACAGGTCCTGCACGTCGTCGAGGTCTTCGATGGCGTCGAGCAGCTTTTGCATGCGGGTGGCGTCTTCGCCGCTGAGCTCGATGCTGTTCTCAGCCCGCATCGTGACCTCGGCGATCTCGGCCTTCAGGCCTGCCGCTTCGAGCGCCGCCTTCACGGCTTCGAAGTCGGGCGGCGCGGTGAGCACCTCGATCGAGCCGTCGCCACCCGTGACGACGTCTTCAGCGCCGGCTTCCAGCGCCGCTTCCATGACCTTGTCTTCACTCGTGCCCGGCGCAAACAGCAACAGGCCGCAGTGCTTGAACTGAAACGCCACCGAGCCCTCGGTGCCCATGTTGCCGCCGTACTTGCTGAACGCGTGGCGCACCTCGGCCACCGTGCGCACGCGGTTGTCGGTCATGCTGTCGACGATGATCGCCGCGCCGCCGATGCCGTAGCCCTCGTAGCGGATCTCCTCAAAGCTCACGCCGTCGAGGTTGCCGGTGGCCTTGTCGATGTTGCGCTTGACGGTCTCGACCGGCAAGTTGACCGCCTTGGCCTTCTCGATGGCCAGTCGCAGCCGCGGGTTGGCCGACGCGTCGCCGCCGCCCAGGCGCGCCGCGACCATGATCTCGCGGATCACGCGGGTCCAGGCCTTGCCCCGCTTTTCGTCCTGCCGGCCCTTGCGGTGCTGGATGTTGGCCCATTTGGAGTGACCCGCCATGAATGCTCGATTCCCGTGCTGAACGACTGAAGGAGAGCCCGGCATTTTACCTGCGGGGGCCATTCCACCCCGGCGTGCCGTGTTCAGCCGCACCGGGCGACGAGGCCGATCAGCGCCGAGCGACCGCGGTGGCCGCTGCCTTCGGCGACATCGGCGTCGTACTCGCGCAGTGCCACGATGTCCAGCGCAGCGAAGGCTTCGCGCAGCAACGCTTGCGTGTACAGGTGCGATGCGAACGACGGGCCGCCGGCCTTGTACTCGAGCTGCCGGGGCGTGTAGCCCTGCAGCAGCAGTGTGCCGCCGGGCTTGAGGCTGCGGACGATCTGGGCGAACAGGCGCGTGCGCTGCGCCGGGTCGGCAAACTGCACAAAGATCGCCGCCACGCCGTCGACGGCGGCTTCGGGCCAGCTGTAGCCGTCGCAGTCGGCGACCTGGAAGGCGACCACCACGCCCTGCTCGGCGGCCAGCCGGCGCGCCTTGGCCACGCCGAGCTCGGCGATGTCGAAGGCCTCGACCTGCAGGCCCTGGCGCGCCAGCCAGACGCTGTTACGGCCTTCGCCGTCGGCCACGCACAGCACGCGCTGGCCGGGCACCCAGACGCCGGCGTGCTCGCGCAGCCAGGCGTTGGGTTCGGTGCCGAAGAGGTAGTCGGCGCCAGCGAAGCGCCGGCTCCAGGTCTGGGCGGCGTCGGCGAAGGCAGGTGGCGGAGGGCTGCTCATGGTGACGCAGCGTAGCGCGGGCGGGTGTGCCTGGTCCACCCGCCCCAGTGCCGACAGCCCGGCGCAGCCGCCAGCCGCGGTGTGGCGCACGCCGGGCCTGTCGGCGCCGCTCACCCGCCAGCGCGCCCCGGGTCCGCTATCGTTATGGCATCGACAAGGAGGGTCGGCGCATGGACTTCGACGCTTTCATCGACCAAGCCTGGACCGACCACGCCACCGACGCCGCCGCCGTCGCAAGCCGGCTGCAGGCCCAGGGGCGGGTGCTGGTCAGCCAGGGCGCGCAGTTGGCCGCGATGGCACACCTGGCGCACCACGTCTTCGGCTCGCACCTGGCGCGCTGGCAGCAAGGCATTCAGTTCCAACAGCAGCTGCTCGCCCTGCCCTGCTGCGCGGAAGGCGGCACCGAAGCGCAGACCCTGGGGCGCCACATCAGTGCGTTGCGCCTGGCCGGCGGCCTAGGCGACGACCGCCCGGGCATGGGCGCGTCCGAACGCATTCGCCTGACCGCGATGGCGGCCAACAACCTGGCCGAACACGACGCCGCGCGCGCGGCGGCGCTGCTCGAAGAAGCGCTGGCGATGGCCGAAACCGCCGGCCTGCCCGACAGCGACCCCTTCCACCGCGCGCTGGCCGTGGCCGGCAACAACACCGCCGGCACGCTGGAGGACAAGCCGACGCTCAGCGCGGAAGAAAAAAGGCTGATGATCCTGGCCGCGCAAGCCGGCCGCCGCCACTGGGCGATTGCCGGCACCTGGCTCGAGACCGAACGCGCCGAGTACCGCCTGTCGATGAGCTGGCTCAAGGCCGGCGACACCGCGCAGGCGCGCCAGCACGCGCAGAACTGCCTGCAGATCGTGCGGGCCCACGACGACGTCGCGCTCGAAGCCTTCTTCGGCTGGGAAGCGCTGGGCCTAGTCGAGCGCGACGCCGGCAGCGGCGCCGGCCACGCGCACGCGGTGGCGCAGGCCGAGGCGGCATTCACGCGGCTGGCCGACGCAGACAAGGGCTGGTGCCAGGCGAGCCTGGACAAGCTCAGGGCCCCACCTGCGGGCCAGGCCTGAACGGCCGCGGGGCGGCGCCCTTAGACTGAGCCCTGCTCGACGTTGCACGGAGCCCCGCATGCCAGACCCTATCCTCGTCGCCCAGCACGGCGCCACCCAATGCCACCTGCTGCCGGCGCTGGCCAACCGCCACGGCCTGATCACCGGCGCCACCGGCACCGGCAAGACGATCACGCTGCAGACGCTGGCCGAGAACTTCAGCAAGCTCGGCGTGCCCGTCTTTATGGCCGACGTCAAGGGCGACCTCACCGGCATCACGCAGGCCGGTACGCTGAGCCCCAGGATCGCCGCCATCCTCAAAGAGCGCGGCCTGCCCGCGGCCGAGAGCGCGCACTGCCCGGCCACGCTGTGGGACGTCTTCGGCGAGCAGGGCCATCCGGTGCGCGCCACGGCGTCCGACATGGGGCCGCTGCTGCTGTCGCGCATGCTGGCGCTCAACGAAACGCAGGCCGGGGTGCTCAACCTGGTGTTCAGAATAGCCGACGACAACGGCCTGCTGCTGCTGGACATGAAGGACCTGCGCGCGATGCTGCAGTTCGTCGGCGACAACGGCAACCAGTTCACGACCGCGTACGGCAACATCAGCGCCGCCAGCGTGGGTGCCATCCAGCGCGGCCTGCTGCAAATCGAAGAACAAGGCGGCGACAAGTTCTTCGGCGAGCCGATGCTGGACATCAGCGACTTCCTGCAGACCGTCGACGGCAGGGGCGTGGTCAACATCCTGACTGCCGACAAGCTGATGAACGCGCCGCGCCTGTACGCGACCTTCCTGCTGTGGATGCTGAGCGAGCTGTTCGAGCTACTGCCCGAAGTGGGTGACCTCGACAAGCCCAAGCTCGTGTTCTTCTTCGACGAAGCGCACCTGCTGTTCAAGGACGCGCCGGCGGCGCTGACCGAGCGCATCGAGCTCGTCGTGCGGCTGGTGCGCAGCAAGGGCGTGGGCGTGTACTTCGTGACCCAGAACCCGCTCGATGTGCCCGACACCGTGCTGGCCCAATTGGGCAATCGCGTGCAGCACGCGCTGCGCGCCTTCACGCCGCGCGACCAGAAGGCGGTCAAGGCGGCCGCCGAGACGATGCGTGCCAACCCGGCCATCGGCGACATGGCCACCGCCATCACCGAGCTGGCGGTGGGCGAGGCGCTGGTCAGCTTCCTCGACGAGAAGGGCCGGCCGAGCGTGACTGAGCGCGTCTTCGTGCTGCCACCGGGCAGCCAGATCGGACCCATCACGCCCGAGCAGCGCAAGGCACTGATCGCGAGTTCGCTGGTCGCCGGCGCCTACGAAAAGACGATCGATCGCGAGTCGGCCTACGAAAAAATCAAGGGCCGGGCCGTGGCTTCGGCCGAGGGCGCGGCACCGGCTGGCGGCAGCGGCATGGGCACCCCGATCGTGACCGGCGGCGCGGCGGCGCCGGCGCCGGCCGGCGCCAGCATGATCGACACCCTCAAGGACCTCATGCTGGGCAGCACCGGCCCGCGCGGCGGGCGCCACGCCGGCCTGGCCGAGCAGGCCGCGTCGTCGGCGGTGCGCAGCATCGGCTCGGCGGTGGGCCGCGAAATCATCCGCGGCGTGCTCGGCTCGCTGCTGGGCGGATCGCGCCGGCGCTAGGCGCGCGTGCAGCGCGACGACAGGCTGCGCGAGACGCTGCGCCGCCGCTTGAGCGGCGCAGCCGTGCAGACGCTCGACGCCAGCGGCCTGCGGCGGGCCGCGGTGGTGCTGGCGGTGGTGGACGCCGGCCTCGGCGCCGACCTGCCGGGCTTCGCGCGGCGGGCCGCGTGGAGCACCGAAGCCGCCGTCGTGCTGACGCGCCGCGCCGTTGCGCTCAGCCGCCACGCCGGGCAGTGGGCCCTGCCCGGGGGCCGCATCGACAGCGGCGAGACGGCTGCCGCAGCGGCGCTGCGCGAACTGCACGAAGAGCTGGGCCTGCACCTGGAGCCGTCCTGCCTGCTCGGCACACTGGACGACTACGCCACGCGCTCGGGCTACGTCATCACGCCCTTCGTGGCCTGGGCCGGTGGCGCGCCCGCGTTCACGCCCGATGCCGGCGAAGTGGCCAGCGTGCACCGCATCCCGCTGGCCGAACTGCTGCGCGACGACGCACCCCTGCTCGACCCGCCCCACGAGGGCCACCAGCACCCGGTGCTGCGCATGCCGCTGGGCGAGCACTGGGTGGCGGCGCCGACGGCGGCCCTGCTGTACCAGTTTCGCGAGTGGTGCCTGCTCGGGCGGCCGACGCGCGTGGAGCATTTCGACCAGCCGCGCTTCACCTGGCGCTGAGTTTTGCGCCGGCAGCAGCGGCCGCGCGGGTGACTTCAAGCACAGCTCAACGTCGATCTCCTCGCACCCGGGGCTGGGGCCGCAGCCACGGCCATCCTGCCTTGTGCCCAGGCGGCGCAGCCAGCGACCCGAGCGCACCGTCCGGCCCTGGCCTGTCGAGCACTCGCGAGCAGGCTGCTGGCCAGCAGCCTGCCTGTGCTGGCCGCCAAGGGTGGCAAGCCGTCGCAGCGCAAGGCGCGCACGGCGGCCGTCGCCAGCAAGCCCGCGCCGCGGGTCGCGCAGGCCCCGGCTGAAGCCAGCCTGCCGCCACCCACCCCGCCGCGGCCCCCGCGCTGACCTGCGCGCAGCCGCCGGGCACAATGCCGCCGCACAGCCCGGCGCGCGGGCGGAGGTCGCACGATGTTGAAGTGGTTGTTCATCCTGGTCGTGGTGTTGCTGGTGCTGGCGGTGGCCGCCGTGGTGGCCGGGCAACTGGGATTCCTGCAAGGCCGCGCGCCAGACAACCTGGGCCTGCGCGAAGGCAAGCTCAAGCCGCCGTCGAAGACGCCCAACAGCGTCAGCAGCCAGGCCGACCTGTGGCCCGGCCACGAACAGGCCGACTACGCGCGCATCGCCGCGCTGCCGCTGGCGGGCGACGGTGCGGCCACGCTGGCGCGCATCCAGGCCATCGTGGCGGCGATGCCCGGCGCCCAGGTCGTGAAGTCGCAACCCGACTACCTGTATGCCACCTTCACCACGCCACTGATGAAATACACCGACGACGTCGAGTTCTGGTTCGACCCCGCGGCGCGCGCGGTGCAGGTTCGCTCGGCTTCGCGGCTGGGACGCAAGGACCTGGGGGCCAACCGTGCGCGCATCGAGGCCATCCGCGCCCGACTCGCCGCGGGCTGATGCGCGGCTGCGGCGCCGCCGGCGCTGCCGGTGCGGCATTTGGCGATGGCCGGTGCCGCCCGGTCGCATCGCGCTGGCGACGGTGCTGCCGGCCGCCGACGATGCGCCCCGAGCCCTGTGGCCAGGGACGAAACGAAAGCGCATCCGATGGTCCTCATGATTCTTTCCCACACCCCGCTCTGGGTCTGGCTGCTGCTGGCCCTGCTGCTGGCCCTGGGTCTGTGGCAACGCCGCGACCGCCACGTGCGCCGCGGCCAGCTGCTGGCGCTGCCGCTGGCGCTGCTGGCGCTGGGCTTGTGGTCGATGGCGCCGGGCTTCGCAGCGCAGCCCGTGGCAGCCCTGTGCTGGCTGGGCTCGATCGCCGCTTTCCTGTGGCTTGGCACCCGGCTGCCGCGCGCCGCGGCCGCGCGCTGGCTGCCCGAGCCGCAGCGCCTGTTCCTGCCCGGCAGCTGGGTACCGATGCTGCTGATCGTGGCCATCTTCAGCCTGCGCTACGCCGCTGGCGTCGGCCAGGGGCTGCACCCCGAGTGGCGCGGCCAGTGGCAGGTGCAGGCGCCGCTGGCGCTGGTCTTCGGCGCACTGAGTGGGCTCTTCCTGGGCCGCGCCGTGGGCCTGCTGCGCCTGACGCTGCCGGCCAGTGCCGCAGTGCAGCCACGCGATGAACATCCTCGCGCCCGCTGAGTCCCTGCCCCAGGGCGCCAGTGCCCTGGCACGGACCTGGGCGCAGCTGCGCCGCAGCGGGCGCCGCCACCTCGTCGTGGTCGGTGGCCTGTGCCTGGGCATCGCGCTGCTGCTCACCGCCATGGACGGCCGCGGCTTCGGCACCAAGCTCGTGTACTCGCTGATCATCGGCACGGTCTGCACGCTGATCGTCGACCTCACGCGCCTGGCAGCCGCCTGGGCGGCGGACCGGCGCCGCGCCGCCAGCGCGCTGCTGGTGCAGGACAGTCCTGCGGTCGCGGGCTGGCGCGGCGCCGTCCCCGGCGCCTTGCTGGCGATGGTGGCCGGGCCATTGATCGGGTTGTGGCTGGCCGACCGGCTCACGGGCAACCGGTCGGCCAGCCTGCTCGACCTGGCCTCCAGCAGCACCCGCGTGACGCTCGTCGTGTGCCTGGTGGCCACCGTGATCTCCATCACCGTCCTCAGCTCGCTCGAACGGCTGGCCTCGGCGCGCGCCCAGGCCGAGGCTGCCCAGCGCCAGGCCGCCGAACACCAGCTGCGCCTGCTGCAGAGCCAGCTCGAGCCGCACATGCTGTTCAACACGCTGGCCAACCTGCGCGTGCTGATCGGGCTGGACACGGCCCAGGCCCAGGCCATGCTGGACCGCCTGATCGGCTTCCTGCGCGCCACGCTCAACGCTTCGCGGCTGGCGGCCCATCCGCTGGCCACCGAGTTCGAGCGCATCGCCGACTACCTGGCCTTGATGGGCGTGCGCATGGGGCCGCGGCTACAGACCCGGCTCGAACTGCCCGACGCGCTGCGCGCGCTGCCGGTGCCGCCTCTGCTGCTGCAGCCACTGGTGGAAAACGCCATCAAGCACGGCCTGGAGCCGCACGTGCAGGGCGGGCTGATCACCGTCGCCGCGCGCGCCGAAGGTGATCAGCTGGTGCTGAGCGTGCGCGACACCGGCGCCGGGCTGCCCGACGCGCCGCTGGCTGCTCCGGGCAGCCGCTTCGGGGTCGCCCAGGTGCGCGAGCGGCTGGCCACGCTACACGGCGAGCGGGCCTCGTTCACGCTCCAGGCCGCGCCCGACGCGGACGGGGGCACCCTGGCCACGATCCGCCTGCCATTGCCCACCAGCGCCCGAACCGCATGAACGCACCCCACGCCCTGATCGCCGAAGACGAACCCCTGCTCGCCGCCGGCCTGCGCGCCGACCTGGCCGCGCTGTGGCCCGAGCTGCAGGTGTTGGCTACCGTGGGCGACGGCCTGCAGGCCGCCAGCCAGGCCCTGGCGCTGCAGCCCGAGGTCTGCTTCTTCGACATCCGCATGCCCGGCTGCACCGGGCTGGAGGCGGCGCAGGCGATGGCCGAGGACTGGCCCGAGGGCGTGCCCTTCCCGCTGCTGGTGTTCGTGACCGCCTACGACGACTACGCATTGCAGGCCTTCGAGGCCCAAGCCGTGGACTACCTCGTCAAGCCGGTGGACCGGCAGCGGCTGGCCGGCTGCGTGGCCCGGCTGCAGGCCCGGCTGGCGGCGCGCGTGGCGCCGGCGCAGGGCATCGAGCAGGCGCTGGCGCAGCTGCGCGGCCTGCTCGGCGCGGCGGCCCCGACGGCGCCGCGGCTGGCGGTGATCCAGGCCCAGGTCGGCAACCTCGTGCATCTGGTGCCGGTGGAAGAAGTGATCTACTTCGAAGCCGCCGACAAGTACGTGCGCGTCGTCACGGCCGGCCGCGAGCACCTCATCCGCAGCTCGCTGCGCGAGTTGCTGCCGCAACTCGACACGCAGCAGTTCTGGCAGGTCCACCGTGGCACCGTGGTGCAGGCGCGCTGCATCGCCAGCGCGCGGCGCGAAGAATCGGGCAAGGTCACGCTGCAGTTGCGCGGCAGGCCCGAGACGCTCACCGCCAGCCGGCTCTACGCCTATCTCTTCAAGGGCATGTAGAGCCTAGACCCCGCGGCCGCGCCGTGTCCGGGCCGTGGCCGCGCCGTGTTCGCGCCGCTGGCGCCGCCTACAATTCACGCCTTGGGCCCGGCTGCGGGCCAGCCTGCTTTTTGGAGCCCCCAACGTGTCCGTGCCGCCGAGTTCCACCGCCGCCGTGCCGGCCACCGACCTGCCCGCGCTGGAGCGCGAACTGGCCAGCCTGTTCGTCGAAGCGCTGAACCTGGAAACCCCGGCCGCAGAAATCGACCCCGAGGCGTCGCTGTTCGGCGAGGGGCTGGGGCTGGATTCGATCGACATCCTCGAAGTCGCGCTCGAGGTCTCGCAGCGCTACGGCTTTCAGCTGCGCTCGGACGACGACGACAACCAGAAGATCTTCCAGAACCTGCGCAGCCTGGCGGCCCATGTCGCCCAGCACCGCACCAAGTAGGCAGCACCCGCCCGTGGCGGCGCTCTGGCGAGCCGCGGCGGTGGTGGCCGCGGGGGTGGCCTATGCGCTGCTGTCCCATCAGCTGATGATTCACGCTGCCAACCGCCCCTGGACGCTGGCGCTGCTCTTCGGCCCCCTGCTGCTGGCCATCGCCGGCGTCGGCTGGCGGCGGCGCCAGGGCTGGACGCTGGCGGCCTGCGTCGGCCTGCTCGGCGTCTTGGTGGCGGTGGTGCTGCGCGGTGGCGTGGCCGATGCGCAGCGCCTGTACGTGCTGCAACACGGCGCCATCCACCTCGCGCTGGCCTGGGGCTTTGCGCTCACGCTGCGCGGCCAGGCCAAGCCGCTCATCACGGCGCTGGCCGAGGGACTGCACCGTCGCCTGGGGCAGCCTTTCACGCCCGCGCTGGCGGCCTACACGCGCGGCGTCACCGAGCTGTGGGTGGGCTACTTCCTGGCCATGGTGCTGATCTCGGCACTGCTCTACAGCCTGGCGCCCTGGGCCTGGTGGACGCTGTACTGCACCGTGCTGACACCGCTGGCGGCGGTGGCGATGTTCGTGGCCGAATACGTATGGCGCTACCGTCGCCACCCCGAATTCCCGCGCGTGTCGATGCGCGCTGCCTTCGAGGCCTATCAGCGCGCCGCCAAGGCCGACCCCGCTTCATGAACGACGCCCTGCTGCCGCTGCTGACACCGCGCGATCTGGCGCAGCCGCTGGCCTGGCGCGGCGGTCGATCGATCTCGGCCGCCTGCTTCATCGCCGAGGCCCAGGCCGTGGCAGAACGCCTGCCCGCCGGCCGACCCGTCAACCTGTGCCAGGACCGCTACCTCTTCGCCCTCGGTCTGGCCGCCGCGCTGCTGCGCGGGCAGACCACACTGATGCCGCCCGACGCGCTGCCCGAGACCCTGCGCCAGATACCCGCTGCCGGCGGCACGCCCTACCTGCTGATCGACGGCACGCCGCCCGCCACCGCTGGCCTGCCGGTGCACCGCGTGCAGCGGCCGGCCCTGGTGCGG
>JANMVM010000376.1:0-7660 GCA_031392695.1 Rubrivivax sp. | reverse complement strand
ACCGAGCTGATCGGCCCGAAGAAGATCATGAAGCGGCCGATGTCGCCAGGGTTCCATTTCAGCGGCTTGCTCACCAACTCGGCGTCGACGTTGTCGAACGGGATAGCTGTTTGAGAGATGTCGTAGAGCAGGTTTTGCGTCCACAATTGCAAGGGCAGCATCGGAAGGAACGGCAGGAAGGCACTCGCCACCAGTACCGAGAACACGTTGCCGAAGTTCGAACTCGCCGTCATGCGGATGTACTTCAGCATGTTGCAGAAGGTGGTGCGGCCTTCGATCACGCCTTCGTCCAGCACCATCAGGCTCTTTTCGAGCAGGATGATGTCGGCTGCTTCCTTGGCGATGTCCACTGCTGAATCCACCGAGATGCCAATATCGGCGGCTCGCAGCGCGGGCGCATCGTTGATGCCGTCGCCCATGAAGCCCACCACATGCCCATTGGCCCGCAGCGCGTGCACGATGCGCTCCTTGTGCATCGGCGTGAGCTTGGCGAAGAGCTGGTGCTGCTCCACCGCCAGCGCCAGCGCCGCGTCGCCCAGGGCTTCGACCTGCGATCCGAGCAACACGTCGCTCGCGGGCAGCCCGACCTGACGGCAAACGCTGGCGGTGACGCGTTCGTTGTCGCCGGTCAGCACCTTGACGGCAACACCGTGCATGGCCAGAGCCTTGAGTGCCGGCGCGGCTGATTCCTTCGGCGGGTCCAGGAAGGCGATGTAGCCGATCAGCGTCAGGCCGCACTCGTCGGCGACCGTGTAGGTGGTCTGGCTGGGCGGCAGCTCTTTCATCGCCACGGCGACGACACGCAGGCCTTCCCCGTTCAGCGCATGCGTGACCTGCTGCACGCGCACCAGCATCGCGGCATCCAGCGGCATGTCTTGTGATTCATGCGCATCACCACAACGCACCCGCGTGCACACCGACAGCACCTCTTCAACCGCGCCTTTGCAGATTAACTCATGGTGTTCATCTCGTTCCGACACCACCACCGACATGCGCCGGCGCTCGAAGTCGAACGGGATCTCGTCGACTTTGCGGTAGTCCAGCTCCAGCTTCAGTTCGGCCTGCAACTCGACATGGTCAAGCACCGCGCGGTCGAGCAGGTTCTTCAGCCCGGTCTGGTAGTGGCTGTTCAGGAATGCGAAGTTCAGCACCTCGTCAGAGGGCTGGCCGAAGACGTCGCACTTGCGTGCCAGCGCGATCTTGTCCTGGGTCAGCGTACCGGTCTTGTCCGTGCACAGTACATCCATGGCGCCAAAGTTCTGGATCGCGTCCAAACGCTTGACGACCACCTTCTTGCGCGACAGCAGCACCGCGCCCCTGGCCAAGGTCGATGTCACGATCATCGGCAGCATCTCTGGCGTGAGCCCCACGGCCACCGACAGGGCGAACAGAAACGCCTCGGTCCAGTTGCCCTTGGTGAAGCCGTTGACCAGCAACACGATCGGCACCATCACGAGCGCAAAGCGGATCAACAGCCAGCTCACGCCGTTGACGCCAGCCTGGAAGGCGTTGGGTGCAGGATCGGTGGCCATCACCTTCGACGCCAGCGCGCCGAAGTAGGTGCGATGGCCCGTGGCGACCACCAGCGCGGTGGCTGAACCTGAGACGACATTGGTGCCCATGAAGACGAGGTTGAGTTGCTCGAGCGGCCCATCACTGTCACCTCGACCATCGGCAAACTTCTCCACCGGCAGCGACTCGCCGGTCATCGCCGCCTGCGCGATGAACAGATCACGCGCGCTCAGCACGCGGCAGTCGGCGGGGATCATGTCGCCCGCCGACAGCGCCACCAAGTCACCAGGCACCAGCGTGCGCATGGAAATCTCCAGCCGCTTGGGCAGATCCCGCGGGTCGGCAGGCTGGGTGCCTGCCGCGCGCCGGATCACAGTGGCGTTGCTCGTCACCATCGCCTTCAGGCTTTCGGCGGCGCGGTGCGAGCGGCCTTCCTGCACGAAGCGGATGAGGGTGCTCAAGCCCACCATCACACCGATGACCGTGGTGGCCTTGGCGTCAGCGCTCAAGTACGACACCACCGCCAACACGGTCAGCAACAGGTTGAACGGGTTCTTGTAGCAATGCCAGAGGTGCAGCCACCAGGGCAGCGGCGCTTCGCGAGCGACTTCATTGGGGCCACTCCGCTTCAAGCGCGCAACCGCCTCACGGGTGCTGAGGCCATCGGTGTGGGAACCGAGTCGGGCAATGGCAGCGGCAGGGGTGTCGCGCGCGACAAGCAGCAGGTCACGCGCCAGGTGCTCAGGCGCAGCGGCGGTCGGGCCGCGGCCGGCGAGCGCGTTCGCAAGCGGGTGGCGGCCAAAGTGCTTCAGCGTGCGGCGACGGCGCAAGAAGCCGCTGTACCAATGCTTGAGGACCTTGGTCATGAAGTGCTTCGCCCCGCCCGAGGAGCGCCATGCTGGCGCAAGGTCGGTGCACCGCGCTTGATCTGGGACAAGCCACGCGCTGCGGCGCACGCAAGACTCCAGCTTCAGATACCGACACCACCCCTTCACTTCACAAGACCAACGCCATGTACACCCACATCCTCGTTCCCGTTGACGGCAGCCCCACCTCCAACCGTGGGTTGGATGAGGCGGTCAAGTTGGCCCGGTTGACCGGGGCTCGCCTGCGGCTGATGCATGTGGTGGATCAACTCGTCTACGCCTCAGGCATGGAAGGACTTGGCGCGATGACAGCCGACCAGATTCCGCTGTTGCGTGAAGGAGGCGAGAAAGTCCTCAGCGCGGCCAGGGCACGCGTTGAAGCGGGCGGCGTGCCAGTCGAGACGGCTTTGTTCGACAGCTTTGCCGGGCGCGTCTGCGATCTGGTGGTCGCCGAAGCGGCGAACTGGCATGCCGACCTGATCGTGCTGGGCACCCACGGGCGCCGCGGCGTCGGGCGCGTCCTTATGGGAAGCGACGCCGAGCAGATCGTTCGCCTGGCTCCGACACCGGTGCTGTTGGTGCGAGGCACCGAACTGGACAAGGCCAGTGCAGCGCCTGACAGTGAAGTCCGATGACCCGTACCACCCACCCGGAACGCCACCGCACCGATCGCATCGGCTGGTTGCGCGCCGCGGTGCTCGGCGCCAACGACGGCATCGTCTCGACCGCCAGTCTCGTGGTGGGCGTCGCCGCTGCCGGTGCCAGCCAACAAAACATCCTGGTGACGGGTGTGGCGGGTTTGGTGGCGGGAGCAATGTCGATGGCTGCAGGCGAGTACGTATCGGTTCATTCGCAAGCCGATACCGAAAAGGCCGATCTGTCGCGCGAGCAGGCCGAGCTTCAAACGGATCCCGCTGCAGAACGGCAAGAACTCACGAGCATCTACATCGCACGCGGGCTTGCCCCGGACCTGGCGCAGCAGGTGGCCGAGCAGCTGATGAAGCACGACGCCCTCGGCGCCCATGCGCGCGACGAGCTCGGTATCTCCGAAACCATGAGTGCGCGTCCCGTGCAGGCGGCGTTGGCATCGGCCGCCAGCTTCGCGATCGGGGCCGCCTTGCCGCTTGCCGTGGCGACGCTGGTGCCGTTTCGAAGCCTGCTGCCGTCGGTCTCGGGCACATCGCTCGTCTTCCTGGCCGTGCTGGGTTTCGTGTCTGCAAGAGCGGGTGGTGCCAGCGTTCTGATGGGCGCATGGCGGGTCACGTTTTGGGGCGCGCTGGCCATGGCGGTCACCGCTGGCGCAGGAGCGCTGTTCGATGCTGTCGCGTGACGAGCGAACAGGCGTGGTGACCCTCACGACGCGCAGGCAGTTCGTGTGCTGCGCACCGGCGGTGCTCGGCAGCTCAGCGATCTTGTCCGCTTGTTCACCGGGCACAGACGCCGAGGGATACCAGGCCGTCGCTGCACGCACATGGCGTCTTGGCGCCATGGACGGATGCAAAGGCGCGGCGCTCAGCAAGGAACTGGTGCGATACGCGACGCTGGCACCTTCAAGTCACAACACCCAGTGCTGGAAGTTCGCGGTCGTTGACAACGTCAACACGATCCTGCCTGACCTGTCGCGGCGCACGCCAGCAGTCGATCCGGATGACCACCGTCTCTTTGGTTCGCTGGGATGTGCCACTGAGAACCTGGTGCGGTCGGCGCTGGCACACGGGCTCGCTGGCTCGCGGGCACACGGGGCGATTACGACGCCAAGCCGCCGTCGAATGACGAATTGCGCCTGCTCGAAAGTGCCGGCACGGCTGACGGCGTGCGGGTGCGGGTGCTGGTGCTGGTGCTCACCGAACGCAGCCAGATGGAGCGGGTGCTCGACCTCGTGGTTCAAGGCAACACCGCCCAAATGGCAGTCCCGGCGTTCGTCAAGGAACTCAAGGCCTGGATTCGTTTCAATGACGCCGATGCGGTGCGCACCGGAGACGGCCTTTGCAGCGTGTCGTCGGGCAACCTGTGCGTCCCGAGCTGGATCGGTGATCTGGCCTTCGGCTTGTTCTTCACGCCGAAATGCGAGAACGACAAATGCGCGTGTCAGATTCGCAGCTCCGCAGGCATTGCGGTGTTCGTCGGCCAGGCCGCCGACAAGGCGCATTGCGTCAAGGCAGGTCGCTGCTATGAGCGCTTTGCGTTGCAAGCCACGGCGCTGGGCATCTGCTACGCGTTGCTGAACCAGCCGGTTGAAGTGCCATCGGTTCGGCCGCTGTTTGCCGCTGCCCTGGGGCTGGCAGGCCAGCGGCCCGACCTGGTGGTGCGCTTGAGTCGCGGGCCGGCCCTGCCGCAGTCACGGCGCCGGCCGGTGCAGGCGGTGCTGGTTTGATCAACATGGCGCGAAGCAAAGGAACTTCAATGACAGGGCTGCATTGGCTGGGTGTGGTGCTTGGGGTGCTGGTCCTCATCGCCATTGGATTGAGGGTCGTCGGCGCCAACCGCTGGGCCGGGTTGATTCGCAAGCACACGAGCCAGCTCGAATCGGGTCGCGTGGATGCTCAGAGCCCGGCCCAGGGGCGGCTGCCAACTCCGGCGCGCTTTTACGTCAACGCGCTCGAAGGCCTGCCCGCGCCCGTGCAACGCTACTTCCGTGCGGTGCTGACGGACGGCCAGCCGATGATTGCTGCGGCCACCATCGAGATGGCTGGCAGGATCAACATGTCGGCAACCGCTGAGCAGTGCAAGCCGTTCACATCGCAACCGCGCGTCATCACCCGCCGCCCAGGTTTCCTATCGGATGCCCAGGTGGTGATATTTCCGGGTGTGCCGGCACGCGTGGAAGACAGCTGGATCGCAGGCCAGGGCCAGTCGATTGCCAAGCTGCTGGGTCTTTTCACGGTGGCCAACGCGCACGGCGGCGGCGAGCTGGCCCGCGGCGAGTTCATGCGCTACTTTGCCGAAGCAGCGTGGTACCCCACCGCGCTGTTGCCAAGCCAGGGCGTGCGGTGGCAGGCAGTTGACGACGCTTCAGCCAACGCCACCATCGTTGATGGTCCGGTCACGTTGACCTTGCTGTTCCGGTTCAACGAAGCTGGCTTGATCGCCTCGGTGCGCGCCGAGTCGCGCGGCGCTGGGGTGGGCAGGGACATGGTCATGCTGCCCTGGGACTGCGCCTTGTCCGACTACCAGCCGCAAGACGGCATGCTGCTTCCGATGACGGGTGAGGCCGCCTGGATGTGGCCTGAGGGGCGCAAGCCGTACTTCGTCGGGCACGTCGGGAAGTTGAGCTACGAGTGCTTGCCGTGAGGCTCGCCATGCGTCGCGGCGGCTGGTCCCTGCTGGCTCTGGCTCCGGCACTCGTCGGCGTGGCCGTCCTGACCGCAGAGCTCTTCAGCGGCGACATGCAGCGGGCCCGCGCCCATGCCGCGCAGGGAGTTCGCCACCAGGAACCACGGTGTGTTCCAGGCGAGCCCGTCGAATCCTTGCTGTGTGATCGGGTAAAGCACCGGGGACGGGTAGTAGTCGGCCGAATGCGTGAACACGTCGATGACGATGTGCGACCACCACCCGAGCAGTGCGAACAACAGCGCGCGCCAGGCCATCCAGCTCAGCGATGTGGCCGCACCCGCAACCACCGCACTGTGCATGAGGCAGTGCAGGTGATGCGTCCACAGGTTGACCAGAGGCGGTAGCGCGGGCTCCCGACCCGGCACCGCGATCGCGAAACGCCAGACATCCGCCAGCGAGCCATCACCGAACATTCCCCACGCGATGATCGGCAACAAGTGAAGTAGTTCAGGCAGCGCCGCCAGCAAAACGGTCAGGGCCAGGGTCAGCTTGCGCGGCGACAAAAGTCAATGTCGCTGAGCAAGTGTGATACCGGTGCCGGCCCACACGCTGTGCGCGAGGATATCCATGAAGGCTATTCGTCCCGGCGATGGGCCGCACCTCGCCGCCGAAATACCGGTGGCGGGCCCGAACCGTGATGGGGCTCATCGTGCATGTACGGCTGATCCGAGCCAGCCGCGATCTCGTGCGAGACGGCGGAGGCACTGCGTTCGCGGTGACTCCGTGCGCGTCACACGGCCTTGTCTGGAATGGGTTGGGGAACGACCCGCTGCACAGGCGTCTTGGCGGCCTGCGCGGTGATCGGCGCGTCGAGCTTGCTTGCCGCCGCGGCCTTGCCGGGCTGCCGGATGCCCTCCAGCTTGGTGCGCTTCAACATCAGCGCGTTAATGGCCACGATCAGCGTGCTGCCCGACATGGAAATCGCGGCCACCTCGGGGCTCAGCACGAACGGGGTCAGCACGCCAGCCGCGAGCGGAAACGCGATCGTGTTGTAGCCCACCGCCCACCACAGGTTCTGATGCATCTTGCGCACCGTGGCGCGCGACAACTCGATGGCGCCGACGATGTCGTACGGGTCGCTCTTCATCAGCACGACATCGGCGCTTTCCATCGCCACATCGGTGCCGGCGCCGATGGCGAAGCCGACGTTGGCCTGGGTCAGCGCGGGCGCGTCGTTGACGCCGTCGCCCACCATGCCGACCTTTTTGCCGGTGGCCTGCAGCGCCTTCACCTTCTCGGCCTTCTGGCCCGGCAGCACGTCGGCGAGTACCTTGTCGATGCCCAGATCGGCCGCGATGCGCGTGGCCGTGGCCAGGTTGTCGCCGGTCAGCATCACGACTTCGATCTTGCGTTCGCGCAGCTTGGCGATGGCCGCCTTGGAGGTGGGCCGGATCGCATCGGCGATGGCGATGAGGCCGATCACGCGCCCGGCCTGCGCCACGTGCACCACCGTGCGGCCATCGCCCTGCAGGCGCTTGGCCTGCGCCTCCAGCGGGCCGAGCGCGAGCTTTTGGGTGTCCATCAAAAGGCGATTACCCAGGTACACCGTGCCGGCGGCGGTTTCAGCGCGCGCGCCCATGCCGTCGAGGCTTTCGAAGCCGGTCGGAGCCACGATGGTGAGCTTGGCGGCGCGGCGCACGATGGCCTGGGCCAGCGGATGATCCGACCCCTGCTCGACGGCGGCAGCGGCGGTCAGCACCACGTCTTCGGTGACGCCTTCGGCGGTGATGATCTCCACGACCTCAGGCTGGCCCACCGTCAGCGTGCCGGTCTTGTCGAAGACGATGACGTCGAGCTTGGTCGCGTCCTCCAGCGCCGAGGCGTTCTTGAACAGGATGCCGTTGGCGGCGCCCAGGCCGGTGCTCACCATCACGGCCATCGGCGTGGCCAGACCCAATGCGTCCGGGCAGGCAATCACGAAGACGGTGATGGTGAGAGTCACGGCGAAC
>JANMVM010000349.1:0-11711 GCA_031392695.1 Rubrivivax sp. | reverse complement strand
CCGCACCGCCGGGGCCAGTTGCCCCATCTTCACCTGGTGCACGGCCAGCGTGTCCTTGAGCGCTGCGGCGATGGTGGCCTTGTCCCAGTCGATCGCAGCCAACCGGTCGCGCAGGGTGCGCAGTGCGGGCTTGGTGGCTTCGGTGACGTGCTGGTCCAGTTCGGCCTGCAGGGGCTGCACGGGCACGAAGAGCATCTCGGTCCAGTCGGCGACTTCCACCACCGTGTTGCAGCGGTCCTTGAACAGGGCGCTGGCCCGCGCCAGCAGAGCCAGATCGGCCGCCACCACGCCGCGCGAGGCCAGTTGCTGCTGCAGCAGCGTGGCCAGCCGCTCATCCGGCGCCAGCTTGATGTAGTGCGCGTTCACCCAGGCCAGCTTGGCCGGATCCCACTGCGCCGGACTCTTGGCCAGGTGCGTGCCGTCGAACCACTGCACCATCTGCTCACGCGAGAAGATCTCCTCGTCGCCATGGCTCCAGCCCAGGCGGGCCAGGTAGTTGAGCAGGGCCTCGGGCAGGTAGCCGGCGTCGCGGTAGGCGGTGACGCTGACGGCGCCGCGGCGCTTGCTGAGCTTCTGGCCGTCGTCGCCCAGGATGATCGGGCAATGGCCGAAGAGCGGCAGTGGCGCCCCGAGCGCCTGAAAGATGTTGATCTGCCAGGGCGTGTTGTTGATGTGCTCGTCGCCGCGGAAGACGTGCGTGATGGCCATGTCCCAGTCGTCGACCACGACGGCGAAGTTGTAGGTCGGCACGCCCAACGCGTCGCCGTCAGCCGGCGCGCCGTTCGCAGCGGGTCGCAGGATGATGAGGTCGTCGATCTCTGCATTGCTGATGCTGATCGGGCCCTTGACGAGGTCGTCCCAGCTCACGACGCCGCCGCTCGGGTTGGCAAAGCGCACGACGGGCTTCACGTTCGCCGGCGGCGCGGGCAGCGTCTTGCCGGGGGCCGGGCGCCAGCGCCCGTCGTAGTGGGTCTTCTCGCCGCGCGCGCGCTGGGCTTCGCGCATGGCGTCGAGCTCCTGCGGCGTGCAGTAGCAGCGGTAGGCGGTGCCGGCGGCGATCATCTGCTCGGCCACGGCGTGGTAGCGCTGCAGGCGCTGCATCTGGTAGACCGGGCCTTCGTCGTGCTGCAGCCCCAGCCAGGCCATCGAAGCCAATATCTGCTCGACCGAGTCCTGCGTCGAGCGCGCGACGTCGGTGTCCTCGATGCGCAGCACGAATTCACCGCCGAAGTGGCGCGCGTAGGCCCACGAATACAGCGCCGTGCGCGCCGTACCCAGGTGCAGGAAGCCGGTGGGCGATGGCGCAATGCGGGTGCGAACCTGGCGCCTCATCGCAGCGCCGCCAGGCCGCGCGAAAGGTCGGCCATGATGTCCTGGACGTCGTCCAGCCCCATGGCCACGCGGATCAGGCCTTGCACGATGCCGGCCGCCTGGCGCTGCGCCTCGCTCAGGCGCCCATGCGACGTGCTGGATGGATGCGTGATGGTGGTCTTGGTGTCGCCCAGGTTGGCGGTAATGCTGCAAATGCGCGTGGCGTCGATGACGGCGAAGGCACCTTCGCGCCCGCCTTTGACGATGAACGACACCACGGCGCCGCCCTTGCCCGACTGCTGAGCCATCGCCAGCCCGTGCTGCGGGTGCGAGGCCAGGCCGGGGTAGTAGACGCGCTCGACCGCGCCCTGGCCCTCGAGCCACTGCGCCAGCTGCAGCGCCCGCTCGCTCTGCGCCTGCAGGCGCACCGACAGCGTCTCCAGGCCCTTGAGCACGACCCAGGCGTTGAACGGCGACAGGCTCATGCCAGCACTGCGCATCACGGGCACCAGCCGGCTGTCGATCAGCTCGACCGGGCCGCAGACCGCGCCCGCGATCACCCGCCCCTGGCCGTCGAGGTACTTGGTGCCGCTGTGCACGACGAGATCGGCGCCCATCGTCACCGGCCGCTGCAGCGCCGGGCTGCAAAAGCAGTTGTCCACCGCCAGCAGCGCACCACCGGCATGCGCCACGTCGGCCAGCGCCCGGATGTCGCAGACCTCGGTCAGCGGATTGGTGGGCGATTCGGCGAACAGCAGCTTGGTCGCTGGCCGCATGGCAGCCTTCCAGGCCGCGACATCGGTCTGCGACACGAAGCTCACCCCGACGCCGAACTTCGCGAAGTCCTGGAACAGTTTGATGGTCGAGCCGAACACGCTTTGCGAGCACACCACGTGGTCTCCGGCCTTGAGCAGGCCCAGGATGAGCAGCGTGATCGCCGCCATGCCGCTGGCGGTGCCAATGCAGCCGCTGGTGCCTTCCATGGCCGCCAGCCGCCGCTCCATCATCGTCACGGTGGGGTTGGAGAAGCGGCTGTAGACGAAGGCGTCTTCCTCGTTGGCGAAGCGCCGCGCGGCCGTGGCGGCGTCGGGGTGGACGAAGCTGCTGGTGAGGTACAGCGCCTCGGAATTCTCGCCGTACTGCGACGGCGGCAGGCCTTCGCGCACCGCCAGCGTGTCCAGCCGCGTGCCCTCGGGCAGATCGACCTTGGGAATCATGAGCGGTCCTCCCTGCCCTGCAGCGCCAGTCGCGAGCGGTTGCCTTCGTCCTCTTCGTCGAACTGCAGCCGGCGCTGCGCCTGCATGGCCATGAATTGCTCGGCCGAGACGTCGCCGGTCACGTAGTGGCCGTCGAAGCAGCTCGCTTCGAATCCCGTGATCTTCGGGTTGAGCGCAGCCACCACGCGCTTCATGGCGTCGACGTCCTGGTAGATGAGTTGATCGGCGCCGATGTAGATGCGGATCTCCTCGATGCTGCGGTTGTGCGCGATCAGCTCTTCCTTGGTCGGCATGTCGATGCCGTAGACATTGGGGAAGCGCACCGGCGGCGCCGCGCTGGCCATGTAGACCTTGCGTGCACCGGCCTCGCGCGCCATCTGCACGATCTCTTTGCTGGTGGTGCCGCGCACGATGCTGTCGTCCACCAGCAGCACGTTGCGGCCCTTGAATTCCATGCCGATGGCGTTGAGCTTCTGGCGCACGCTTTTCTTGCGCACGCCCTGCCCCGGCATGATGAAGGTGCGGCCGACGTAGCGGTTCTTCACGAAGCCTTCGCGGTAGGGCTTGCCCAGGCGGTGCGCCAGTTGCATGGCGCTGGGGCGGCTGCTCTCGGGGATCGGGATCACGACGTCGATGTCCGATGGCGGCAGCGTGCTGATGACGCGCTGCGCCAAGGTCTCGCCCAGGTTCAGACGCGCGTGGTAGACCGAGATGCCGTCCATCACCGAATCGGGCCGCGCCAGGTAGACGTACTCGAACATGCAGGGATGCAGCGAAGGCGCTTCGGCGCACTGGCGTGTGTGCAGCTGACCCTGGGTGTCGATGAAGATGGCCTCGCCGGGAGCGACATCGCGCGCCAGCTTGTGGCCGGTGCCCTCGAGCGCCACCGATTCGCTGGCGATCATGAACTCGCGTCCGCTGGCGCTCACGCCTTCGCCGAAGCACAGCGGGCGGATGCCGAAGGGATCGCGGAAGGCCAGCAGCCCGTGGCCGGCGATCAGCGCGATCACGGCATACGAGCCCTTGATGCGCCGGTGCACCGCGCCCACGGCCTTGAAGACGTGCTCCGGCGTCAGCGGCAGGTCGCGCGCCACCCGCTCCAGCTCGTGCGCCAGCACGTTGATCAGCACCTCGGTATCGCTCTCGGTGTTGATGTGACGGCGGTCGACGTCGAAGAGCTCCTCCTTCAGCGCCTGCGCGTTGGTGAGGTTGCCGTTGTGCACGAGCACGATGCCGTAGGGGGCGTTGACGTAGAAAGGCTGCGCCTCTTCTTCGCTGTAGGCGTTGCCGGCCGTGGGGTAGCGCACCTGCCCCAGCCCCACCTGCCCGGGCAGGCTGCGCATGTTGCGGGTGCGGAAGACATCGCGCACCATGCCGCGCGCCTTGTGCATGTAGCACTTGGTGCCCATCATGGTGACGATTCCGGCAGCGTCCTGGCCGCGGTGCTGCAGCAGCAGAAGCGCGTCGTAGATGAGCTGGTTGACCGGCGTGGTGGAGATCGCGCCAACGATGCCGCACATGATGGGATCGGTTCCTGGTGAGTGCCGCTTCAGCTGCGCAGGAGCCGCGCCACCGAGTCGGGCAAGAAGGGTTTCAGGCTGGCCAGCGCCGCGCCCAAGTAGTGCGCGCCGTGCGACGAACGCCAGCCCGCCGATTGTGAGGCCGGCGTGAGCGCCACCACGGTGGCCACCGCCAGCAGCAGCACGCCGCCGCGCAGCAGGCCGAATGCGGCGCCCAGCATGCGGTCGGGCGCGGACAGCGGCGTGGCGTGGATGAGCAGGCGCACTCCCCTGGCCAGCAGCGCCCACACGATGAGCGCGCCGATGAAGGTGGCCGCAAAGGCCACGCCCAACTGCAGGGCCGAGCCGGCAACGCCGACAGGGATGAAGGGCGCCAACCTGGGCGCGCCCCACTGCGCGGCAAACCAGGCCACCAGCCAGCCGGCGAGCGACAGGCACTCGAAGACAAAGCCGCGCACCAGGCCGACGACGACCGATAGCCCCAGCACGGCCAGCAGCGCCCAGTCCAGCCACGACAGCGCGGGCATCAAAGCGCCAGGATGTTGGCCTGCATGCCACCGGCCTTGACCTTGCCGGCCACCGCTTCGGCCTCCTGGCGGCTGGCGAACGGGCCCACGCGCACGCGGGTGCGCTTGCCACCCGGCGTCTCGACGTCCTGGGTGTAGCTCTTGTAGCCGAGCTTTTCCAGCTTCTGGCGCGCAGCGCGCAGGCGCTCGACCTCGTTGTAGGCACCGACCTGGACGACGAACCGACCGCTGGCCGGGGCGACCGCTTCGGACACGGTGTTGGCGGCGGTGACGGCGTCCGGCTTGCGACTGTCGGGCTTCTGGGCTTCAGGCTTCTGGGCTTCGGGCTTCTGGGCCTCGGGCTTGGCCGGCTCCGGCTTGACGGTGGCGGGCCGGGCTGCCGCCAGCAGCAGCGCCGCCTCCGATGCGCGCGCGGCCGGCGCAGCATCCGCCACAGGCGCGCTCGCCGCCGGGGCGGCTGCAGCTGCGGGTGCGGCTGCAGGTGACGCTGCCGCCTGCAGCGGGATTTCATTGCCGGCATCGGCCGGCAGGCTGGGCACGGGCCGCGGCTGCGGCACGGCTGGCGCGCGGGCGGCTCCCTCGGGCACCAGCATCGGCGTGTCCACTGGCAATGGGCGGGGCTGCGTCTCGAACAGGATCGGGAACCCCACCACGCCCGTGGCCAGCAGCACCAGTGCGCCCATCAGGCGGCGACGAGCCCGGATGCGGGCCGCCTGGACGGGGCCGGGGTCGGCGGCGCCGGCAGCAGCGCCAACCATGGTGCGGGCACGATCGCCGACGGGATCCTTGGCGCGAAATGAAGGCAGGCGCATGCGCGGGGGCCGGGGCGGTTGGCTAGGGTTTGGGTTCAGGCGCCGTGGCCGCGACGTGCGGCGTCGATAGGCGGGGCAGGCCCTGCTTGAGCACGCCCCCCACGGTGTAGAAGGACCCGAAGACGACGATTCTATCGGCCGCGTCTGCCTGCGCCGCCGCCGCCGCCAGGGCCGCTGCCGGGTCGTCGTGCAGATGCACTGCAGCAGCGCCGCCGACGCGGCCCTGGCTGGCGGCGCGTACCCACTGGCCCAGCTCTGCCGCGCTGGCGGCGCGCGGGTTGGGCAGCGAGCAACAGTGCCAGACGTCGACCAGCGGCGCGATCTTGGCCAGCAGCGCCGG
Organism: Rubrivivax sp.; assembly: GCA_031392695.1. Classification (GTDB taxonomy): domain Bacteria; phylum Pseudomonadota; class Gammaproteobacteria; order Burkholderiales; family Burkholderiaceae_C; genus Rubrivivax. Next base: position 5,984 of record JANMVM010000349.1, on the reverse strand, counting down.
GATATCCTTGTCGCGCATGACGCCGAAGACGGCGATGGTGCGTGGGAAAAACCCCATCGCATCCAGGTTCAGTGCCAGCGCAGCCACGGCCTGTGCGTTGTGGGCCACGTCGAGCACCAGCGCCGGCTGGCCGGGCACGATCTGAAAGCGGCCAGGCAGATCGACCAGCGCCAGCCCGGTGCGCACCGCCTGGGCGTTGATGGGCAGGCGATCCTTGAGGGCAACCAGCGCCGCGATGGCACCCGAGGCGTTGATCAACTGATTGGCACCGCGCAGCGCCGGGTACGACATGCCGTGGTAGCGGCGGCTGAATTGACCGTGCTGGCCGCTCCAGCCCCATTGCTGGCGGTCGCCGGCGTGGTTGAAGTCGCGCCCGACGAGCCACAGGTCGGCGCCGATGGCCTCGCCATGGGCCACCACGCTGCGCGGTGGCATGGGGTCGCTGATGATCGCCGGCTTGCCCGGCCGCATGATCTGCGCCTTCTCCAGGCCGATGCTCTCGCGATCGGGGCCCAGCCACTGCATGTGATCGAGGTCGATGCTGGTGATGACGGCGCAGTCGGTGTCGAAGGCGTTGACGGAGTCATAGCGCCCGCCCAGGCCGACCTCCAGGATGATCAGGTCGAGCTCGGCCATCGCCAGCAAACGCACGATGGCCAGGGTGCTGAACTCAAACTGCGTCAGCGTGATGTCGCCGCGCGCCGCCTCCACGGCGGCGAAGTGCGGCACCAACTCGTCGGCCGCCACCGGCGCACCGCCGACGCGGCAGCGCTCGGTGAAGTGCACGAGCTCGGGCTTCTGGTACAGGCCCACGCGGTAGCCGGCATGACGCGCGATGCTGTCGATCATGGCGCAGGTGGAGCCCTTGCCATTGGTGCCGGCGACCGTGATCACGGGCACGCTGAAGCGGATGCCCAGGCGCCGCGCGACCTCGACCGTGCGCTCGAGCGAGAGGTCCATCGTCTTGGGGTGCATTGCCGAGCAATGCGCCAGCCAGTCTTCGAGCGTGCGGGTAGTGGTCATCAAAGCAGTGCCGGGCCCGCTTGGGGCCCGGCCGTTGGAGGTATCAAGTTGCTCAGGCGACGGCATCGGCGCTCTGGCGCTGCAGCATCGCCAGCAGGCGGGCGATGTTGGGGCGCAGTTGGCGGCGGTCGCAGATCATGTCCAGCGCCCCGGTGCCGAGCAGGAATTCACTGCGCTGGAAGCCCTCGGGCAACTTCACGCGCACGGTGTTCTCGATCACGCGCGGGCCGGCAAAGCCGATCAGCGCCTTGGGCTCGGCGATGACCACGTCACCCAGGAAGGCAAAGCTGGCCGAGACACCGCCCATCGTGGGGTCGGTGAGCACGCTGATGAACGGCAAACCGGCCTTGGCCAGCCGCGTCAGCGAGGCGTTGGTCTTGGCCATCTGCAGCAGGCTCAGCAGGCCTTCCTGCATGCGCGCGCCGCCGGTGGCCGTGAAGCTCACGAAGGGCACCTTCTGCTCAAGGGCGGCTTCGACCCCGCGCACGAAGCGCTCGCCGACCACGCTGCCCATTGAGCCGCCCATGAAGTCGAACTCGAAGCAGGCGCTGACCACCGGCACGCTCATCACCGCGCCGCCCACCACCACCAGCGCGTCGGTTTCGCCGGTGGCTTCGAGCGCGGCCTTCAGGCGTGCCGGGTACTTCTTGCTGTCCTTGAACTTGAGCGGGTCCACGGGCATGACCTCCTGCCCGATTTCCCAGCGGCCCTCGGGGTCGAGGAAGGCGTCGAGCCGCGCCCGCGCACCGATGCGGTGGTGGTGGTCGCACTTGGGGCAGACGTTGAGGTTCTGCTCCAGGTCGGTTTTGTAGAGCACCGTTTCGCACGACGGGCACTTGATCCACAGCCCTTCGGGCACGGCGCGGCGCTCGGCCGGGTCGGTGGGCTGGATCTTGGGCGGCAGCAGTTTCTCGAGCCAACTCATGTCAGCCCCTCGCCCGCTGAATACAGCGGTCGGTCCCCCGAGGGGACGCGGCCGGCTTGGGAGCTGAGTGCCGCGGCTCCAAGTCCGCCTGCGCGGACTTGGACGGCACGAAGGCCGACGTCCTGTGGACGACGGCGGCCCGGCGCTCGGCCCGAATTTCTGCGTTCGCAAACATGAGCACTCCTCAGGCATCCAGTGCGGCGCGGATCTCGGCCATGAAGCTGCGAGCCGCGGAAGCCGCATTGTGCCGGGTCTCGGATTCCAGGATCTGGATCAACCGCGAGCCGATCACCACCGCATCGGAGACCTGCGCCACGGCGCGCGCCGTGACGGCGTCGCGGATGCCGAAGCCCACGCCCACCGGCACGCTGACGTGCTGGCGGATGCGCGGCACCATCTGCGCCACGGCTGCGGTGTCGAGGTGGCCGGCCCCGGTCACGCCCCTGAGCGAGACGTAGTAGACATAGCCGCTGGCGATGCGGCCGACCTGCTTCATGCGCTCTTCGGTGGAGGTGGGGGCGAGCAGGAAGATGAGGTCCATGCCGACCGCTTTGAGCCGGGTGGCGAATTCCTCGCACTCTTCCGGCGGGTAGTCCACCACCAACAGGCCGTCGACGCCGGCCGCGGCGGCGTCGCGGATGAAGCTGCCGGCGCCGTGGCGCTGGTCGTAGCGCTCCACCGGGTTGGCATAGCCCATCAGCACCACCGGCGTGGCGCTGTTGCGCAGGCGAAAGGCGCGCACCATGTCGAGCACCTGGACGGCGCCGATGCCGCGCGCCAGGGCCCGCTCGCTGGCCTTCTGGATCACCGGGCCGTCGGCCATCGGGTCGCTGAAGGGCACGCCGAGCTCGATGATGTCGGCGCCGCCTTCGGCCAGCGCCTGCATGATGTCGGGGGTGGCGTCAGCGTAGGGGTCCCCCGCTGTGACGTAGGGAATGAGGGCCTGGCGGCCTTGTGCCTTGAGCGCGGCCATCGTGGCCTGGATGCGGCTCATGACTGGCCCCCTTTGACGGCTTGGCCGCGGCACGAGGGCCGGCAGTAGAACTCGGCGCCCGACAGGTCGGCCACGGTGCCGATGTCCTTGTCGCCGCGGCCCGACAGGTTGACGAGCAAGTGCTGCTCGGGCTTCATCGTCGCTGCCAGCTTCATGGCGTAGGCCACGGCGTGGCTCGACTCCAGCGCCGGGATGATGCCCTCGGTGCGGCACAGACGGTGGAAGGCCTCGAGCGCTTCGCCGTCCTCGATGGCCACGTACTCGGCGCGGCCGATGTCCTTCAGGTACGCGTGCTCGGGGCCGACGCCGGGGTAGTCGAGCCCGGCCGAGACGGAATGCGTCTCGGTGATCTGGCCATTGGCGTCCTGCAGCAAGTAGGTGCGGTTGCCGTGCAGCACGCCGGGCGTGCCGGCCGACAGCGATGCTGCATGCTTGCCGCTGGCCAGGCCCTGCCCCGCCGCCTCGACGCCGATCAGCCGCGTGGCCTCGAATGGGATGTAGGGGTAGAACATGCCCATGGCGTTGCTGCCACCGCCGACGCAGGCGATCACGGCATCGGGCTGGGCGCCCGCACGGCCGATCTGCTCGGGCATCTGCAGCAGGCACTCGTCGCCGATGACGCGCTGGAAGTCGCGCACCATCATCGGGTAGGGGTGCGGCCCGGCCACGGTGCCGATGATGTAGAAGGTGTCCTCGACGTTGGTGACCCAGTCGCGCAGTGCTTCGTTGAGCGCGTCCTTCAGCGTCTTGCTGCCGCTTTCAACCGGCACCACGCGCGCGCCCAGCAGGTGCATGCGGTAGACGTTGGGGCTCTGGCGCAGGATGTCCTGGCTGCCCATGTAGACCACACACTCCATGCCGTAGCGGGCGCAAATCGTCGCGGTGGCCACGCCATGCTGGCCGGCGCCGGTTTCGGCGATCACACGCTGCTTGCCCATGCGGCGCGCCAGCAGCGCCTGGCCGATGGTGTTGTTGACCTTGTGCGCGCCGGTGTGGTTCAAGTCCTCGCGCTTCAAGTGGATCTGCGCGCCGCCAAGCTCGCGGCTCAACCGCGATGCGTGGTAGATCGGGCTCGGCCGGCCCACGAAGTGCTTGAGCTCGTGGCGAAACTCGGCCACGAATTCCGGGTCGTCGCGGTACTTGGCGTAGGCCGCTTCCAGTTCATGCAGCGCATGGATCAGCGTTTCGGCGACGAAGGTGCCGCCATAGGGCCCGAAGTGCCCGCGGGCATCGGGTTGTTGGTAGTTCAGCATCGGGGTCTTTCAGATCCGGGTTTCGGCGCGCGCGCTGCACGCTGGCAGCGGCACGCCGCAATCAGGCAGCGGCGTTGGCGTCGGCCTCGCGCACCGCCTGGCAGAACCGGCGCATCAGCTCGGCACTCTTGATGCCCTTGCTGACTTCCACGCCGGAGCTCACGTCAACGGCCCAGGGCCGGACGCGTCGCACCCCATCGCTGACATTGGCAGGACTCAACCCACCAGACAAAACGACCGGAAGGGGCACGCTTGCTGGAATCTGTGACCAATCGAAGACCTTCCCGCCCCCGCCATAGCCCTCGACATGGGCGTCGAGCAGCAGCGCCTGGGCACCGTGAAAACGGAAAGCGCAGTCTATCAAATCCACCCCGGGCGCCATGCGCACGGCGCGCATCCAGGGCCGCGCCGCGGCGCGGCATTCATCGGGCGTCTCGTCACCATGAAACTGCAGCACGGCCTGTGGCAGGGCCTGCGTGGCCTGCGCCAATTCCTGCGGCGTCGCGTTGACGAAGAGGAGCACCGGGGTCACGAAGGGCGGCAGGCGGCCGACGAGCGCTTCAGCGCGCTGCAGGCTGATGTGACGCGCGCTGGGCGCATAGAGCACGAAGCCCAGCGCGTCGGCGCCGGCGGCCACGGCCGCGTCGACATCGGCCTGTCTTGTCAGGCCGCAGATCTTGATGCGCGTGCGATTCATGCGCTCAGCCAGTCGTGCGCTGGAACGTGCTCGGGGATGTCATGCTCGGCATCGTAGTACGGGCCCAGGAAGTACAGGCCGTCGGGCGGGAAGGTGGGCGCGGCGGCGTTGCGGTCGCGCGCCGCCAGCACCGCGGCCATCCAGTCCGCGCCGTGGCTTCCGCTGCCCACCGCCAGCAGGCAGGCCACGAGGTTGCGCACCATGTGGTGCAGGAAGGCGTTGGCGTCGAAGCTGAAGTGCCAATAGCGGCCCTTGCGCACGATGTCGATCGCGCGCAGCGTCTTCACCGGAGTGGGCGACTGGCATTCCGATGAACGGAAAGCGCTGAAGTCGTGCTCCCCCAGCAGGTGCACGGCGGCGGCGCGCATGGCCTCGCCGTCCAGCGCCCTGAAGGTCCAGCCGACGAGGCCGTGTTCGAGCGAGGGCCGCACCGGGGACTCCAGCACCACGAAGCAGTAGCGCCGGCCGCGCGCACTGTTGCGGGCGTGGAAGCCCGGCCCGACGCGGCGGCACCATTGCACCGCGATATCGGCGGGCAGGTAGCGGTTGCTGCCGCGGACCCAGGAAAACAGCTCGCGGTCGAGCGGGGTGTCGATGTGCACGACCTGGTTGAGCGCATGCACGCCGCTGTCGGTACGGCCGGCGCACATCGTGCGCAGCGGCTGCGCTGCAAAGGCGTCGAGTGCCTTCTCCAGCACGTCCTGCACCGTGCGCCCGCCGGGCTGCGACTGCCAGCCCAGATAGGCCTGGCCACGATAGCTGATGCCCAGGGCGAGGCGCATGGAGCGGTGACGAAGGCGACTCTGGTCAAGCGGGTGCCGCGGGTCCGGTTCTGCCGGTCCGCTGGGGCGCCTTACAGGCCGCGCCGTGCCTTGCGGCCCAGTTCCTCGCCTGGCACCCATGGTCCAATGGACCCGTCGTGTCCGGGCTCGGCCCCCTGGCGGGGGAGCGGCAAGGCCGCTTCGGGGGTGAGCCCTTACCCAAGCTTGTCGAGCATGCCCTGGGCCTTGGCCTGCAGCGCGCCTTCGGCCTTGGCCACGACTTCTTCGAGCAGGTCGCGCGCGCCTTCGAGGTCACCGATCTGGCGGAACT
>JANMVM010000292.1:0-58365 GCA_031392695.1 Rubrivivax sp. | reverse complement strand
TGGCCATCGGCTACGCGGCCTGGATCGACGAGCAGCTGGCTTGGCCCGCCACGCTGCACCGCAGCCACGTCGAGGCCCGCGATGCCGAGCTCAAGGCCGCCGGCGCGACCGGCAGCGCGACCAACGGCGCCGGCCAGGATCAGGTCTTCGAGACCTTCTGGAAGCAAGCCCTGACCGGGCCCGACCAGTTGCGCCAGCGCATGGTCTTTGCGCTGTCGCAGATCTTCGTCATCAGCATGGCCGACGACACCCTGGCGGGCAACCCGCGTGCCGTGGCAGCGTGGATGGACATGCTCGGCGACCGCGGGCTGTCGACCTACCGCGAGCTGCTGGACGCGGTATCGCGCCATCCGATGATGGGCGTCTATCTCTCGCACCTGCGCAACCAGAAGGCCAATGCCGGCAGCGGCCGCGTGCCCGACGAAAACTACGCCCGCGAGGTCATGCAGCTGTTCTCCATCGGACTCGTGGCGCTCAACGAAGACGGCAGCGCCCGCACCGAAGCCGGCAAGGCCGTCGACACCTACACGCCGTCGGACATCTCCGGCTTGGCGCAGGTGTTCACGGGCTGGAGCTGGGCCTGTCCCGACTGGCCCGACAGCAGCTGCTTCTTCAGCGCCAGCGCCAACGGCCGCAGCGACCCCGATCACGCCTTCGTGGCCATGCAGGGCTACCCGCAGTACCACAGCCCCGAGGAAAAGAGTTTCCTGGGCACCCGCATTGCCGCGCAGTCCCAAGCCGATCCCGTCGCCAGCCTGCGCGTGGCGCTGGACGCACTGGCCGAGCACCCCAACGTCGGGCCGTTCATCGGCCGCCAGCTCATCCAGCGCCTGGTCACCAGCAACCCGAGCCCGGGCTATGTGCGTGACGTGGCGCGCAGCTTCGCCAACAACGGCGCCGGGGTGCGCGGCGATCTCAAGGCCGTGCTCAAGGCGGTGCTGATGCACCCCGAAGCGCGACGGGTCTCCGACACCTCGGGCAAGGTGCGCGAGCCGGTGCTGCGGCTGGCGGCCTTCATGCGCGCCTTTGCGCACAGCAGCGACTCCGGCCACTTCAAGGTCGGCAATACCGACAACGCCAGCACCTCGCTGGGGCAGACGCCGCTGCGCTCGCCGTCGGTCTTCAACTTCTACCGCCCGGGCTATGTCGCGCCCGGCACCAGCGGCGCCGCGCGCGGCCTGCAGGCGCCAGAAATGCAGATCGCGCACGAGACCAGCGCCGCCGGCTACATCAACGCCATGCGCGACAACATTGCCAGCGGCGTGGGCCAGTTCAATGGCACTGTGGCCGGCGTGGCGCGCAACCGCCGTGACCTGCAGGCCGACTACAGCGCCGAGCTGGCGCTGGCCGCCGATGCCGCGGCCCTCGTCGACCGCGTGACCTTCAAGCTGAGCCTGGGCAACACCGGCGAGGTGATGCGCAGCGAGATCATCGACGCAGTGGGCCGCATCGCGATCCCGGCAGTCACCACCGGCAACCAGACGAGCGTGGACAACGCCAAGCGCGTGCGCGTCAACGCCGCCATCCTGCTGGTGGTGGCCTCGCCCGAATTCCAGGTCCAACCGTGATGCCCCAGCACCCGACGCTGAGCCCGCGTGCGCCACCGGCCTGCACCGGCGACGCATCGCGCCGTCGCTTCCTGAGCCAGGCTGCGGCGGTGGCCGCAGGGGCCGGCGTGGGCATGCCGCTGGCCCTCAACCTGCTGGCCGCCGGCACCGCCGCGGCGCAAACCGCGACCGACTACAAGGCGCTGGTGTGCATCTTTCTGTTCGGCGGCAACGACGGCTACAACATGGTGCTGCCCACCGACGCCGCCAGCTGGCAGGCCTACAGCACGACGCGAAGCCAGGCGCCCGACTCGATCGCGCTGCTCGCCCCGGGCGTGGCCCCGCTGGCCACGGCGGCGCTGGCCTCGCCGGCCCGTCTGGGCGGGGTGCTGCCGATCACGCCGCTCAATGCCCAAGGCAGACCCTTTGCGCTGCACCCGCTGATGGCCAGCCTGCAGACCCTCTTCAACACCGAGCGGCGGCTGGCCATCCTGCCCAACATCGGCCCGCTGGTGATGCCCACCAGCAAGGCCCAGTACGGCCAGAGCTCTCACCCCAGGCCGGCGAGCCTGTTCTCGCACAACGACCAGCAGCACACCTGGCAATCGCTGGGGCCCGAAGGCACCACGCGCGGCTGGGGCGGCCGCATGGGCGACGTGATGGCGGGCCTGAATTCGCGCGCCACCTTCACCGCGGTGTCGGCCTCGGGCAATGCGGTCTGGCTGGCCGGCCAGGCGGTGCAGCAGTACCAGGTCAGCGTGACCGGTGCCATCCGCCTGGGCGCCGACACCAACGGCCGCGTCTACGGCTCGGCCGAGCTGGCCGCGGCGCTGGAGCGGATGGCCTCGCGCAACCGCGGCAGTCATGTGCTGCAAGCCGACATGGCGGCCGTCGCCGCGCGCTCGATCGGCGCCGAGATCGTGCTGAGCACGGCGCTGCGCGAAGCCAGCGACCCGATCTTCGGCACCGCGCCGGCCAGCGGCAACTACAACCCCAACACCGACCCCAGGCTGCAATACGACAACCCGGTGGCCAACACCCGCTCACCCAACGGCCTGGCGCTGCAGATGCAGGTCGTGGCCCGCATGATCGACGCCGGCATGCGCGGCGCCACCGGGGTGCGGCGCCAGATCTTCTTCGTCAGCATGAACGGCTTCGACAGCCACGACCAGCAGAACCTTCGCCATGCCGACCTCATGGCGCGCCTGAGCCAGGCGCTGCAGTACCTCGACACCACGCTGGGCACGCTCGGCGCGCGCAACAACGTCACCGCGTTCACGGCCAGCGACTTCGGCCGCAGCTTCACCAGCAACGGCGACGGCACCGACCACGGCTGGGGCAACCACCACCTCGTGCTCGGCGGCGCGGTGCGCGGCGGCGATCTCTACGGCCGCTTTCCGACGCTGGCGCTGAAGAACGCCAACAACAACAGCTTCGACGCCAGCCCCGACCAGTTGGGCAACGGCGCGCTGCTGCCGGCCACCTCGGTCGACCAGTTGGGGGCCACGCTGGGGCGCTGGTTCGGCCTCTCGGATGGGCAGCTGGCCGACATCTTCCCTAACCTCGCCAACTTCAACGCCAGCGCGCGCAACCTCGGCTTCATGGCGGGCTGACGGCCCCTTGAGTGCAGCCGGGCTCTTCGCCGCGGCCGGCTATGATCCGCGCCCCCATGGAAGCACCCGTCAGCCTCAACAACGCCCAGATGCAGGCCGTGCACCACCTCGACGGGCCCTGCCTGGTGCTGGCCGGCGCCGGCTCGGGCAAGACGCGCGTCATCGTGCACAAGATCGCGCGCCTGCTGCAGGCCGGCCTGGCGCCGAAGCAGATCGCCGCCATCACCTTCACCAACAAGGCGGCGCAGGAAATGCGCGAGCGCGCCAAGACGCTGGTCGGCCCGCGCGCGGCCAAGGAGCTGGCCGTCAGCACCTTCCACAGCCTGGGCGTGCGCATGCTGCGCGCCGACGGCACGAAGGTCGGCCTCAAGCCCAACTTCAGCATCCTCGACAGCGACGACGTGCTGGGCGTGTTGCGCGAAGCCGGGAGCTGCACCGACAACGCGCTGGCGCGCCGCTGGCAGTGGACGATCAGCCTGTGGAAGAACCGCGGCCTCGACGCCGACGGCGCCGATGCCGCCGCCGCCGATGACGACGAGCGCGTGGCGGCGCGCGTGATGCGGCTGTACCAGCAGCGGCTGCAGGCCTTCCAGGCGGTCGACTTCGACGACCTCATCCAGCTGCCGCTCAAGCTGCTGCAGCGCGACGACGAGGCACGCGCGCGCTGGCAGGAGCAGTTCCACCACGTCCTGGTCGACGAAGTGCAGGACACCAACGCCGTGCAGTACGAACTGCTCAAGGCCCTGGTGGGCGGGCGCGGCCTGTTCACCGCCGTGGGCGACGACGACCAGAGCATCTACGGCTGGCGCGGCGCCACCATCGACAACCTCAAGCGCCTGCCGCAGGACTACCCGCAGTTGAAAGTCATCGCGCTGGAGCAGAACTACCGCAGCACCGGGCACATCCTGCGCGCGGCCAATGCGGTGATCGCGGCCAACCCGAAGTTGTTCGAGAAGAAGCTCTGGAGCGAGCTCGGCGACGGCGAGCCGGTGCGCGTGGTGGAGTGCGACGGCGAGGAGCACGAGGCCGAGCGCGCGGTGGCGCGCATCCAGAGCCTGCGCAGCGGCGGCTCGGCCAGCGGCGCGAGCCTGAAGTTCAGCGACTTCGTGGTGCTCTACCGCGCCAACCACCAGGCCCGCGTCTTCGAGCAGAAGCTGCGCGCGGCGCAGATCCCGTACCAGGTCTCGGGCGGCCAGAGCTACTTCGACCGCGCCGAGATCAAGGACCTGTGCGCCTGGCTGCGCCTGCTCGTCAACGCCGACGACGACCCGGCCTTCCTGCGCGCCGTGACCACGCCCAAGCGCGGCATCGGCCACCAGACGCTGGCCGCGCTGGGCGAGTTTGCCAACACCTGGAAGGTCAGCCTGTTCGAGGCCCTCTTCTCACCCAGCCTGGCCAGCGCGCTCAAGGGCAAGGCCATCGACGCGCTGCACGAGTTCGGTCGCGAGGTCAACGAGCTGCAGAGCCGCGCCGCGCACACCACCGGGGCCGAGGATGCCAAGGCGCTGCTGCTCAGTTGGTTGAGGGATATTGGCTACGAGCAGCACCTCTACGACGGCGACGACAGCGAGAAACTCGCCGCCGCGCGCTGGGCCAATGTGCTGGACTTCGTCGACTGGATGGCGCGCCGCTGTGGCGGCGAGATCACGGCCGAGGGCGGCAGCTTCGCCACCGAGCGCCAGAGCCTGCTGCAAGTGGCGCAGACGATCAGCGTCATCATCAGCCTGGCCGACCGCGGCGAAGAGCAGGACGTGGTCACGCTGTCGACGCTGCACGCCGCCAAGGGCCTGGAGTGGCCGCACGTGATCCTGGCCGGCATCAACGAGGGCCTGCTGCCCTTTCGCAGCGGCGGCGAAGACAAGAGCATCGACATGACAGCCGAGCGGCTGGAGGAAGAACGCCGCCTCATGTACGTCGGCATCACGCGCGCCCGCCACACCCTGTCGGTGAGCACGTTGCGGCGGCGCAAGAAGGGCCGCGACACCATCGTGGGCGTGCCCAGCCGCTTCATCGCCGAGATGAAGCTCGACGAGGCCCAGAGCAAGGAAGACCCGCGCGAGCGGTTGCGCAAGATGCGCGATGCGATGGCCGCCAAGGTGGCGGCGACGCCCGCCACGCCCGCCTGACGATGGCCTGGCCGCGCCCCATCCCCGTGCCGCTGCTGGCTGCTGCCCTGGTGGCCTGCGCCGCGCTGGCCATCGCGTCGGCACCCTGGGCGCTGGACCTGCCGGCACTGAACTTCATCTTCAAGCCGCTGGCCACGGCGGCGGTCATCGCTCATGCCTGGCAACGCGGTGCCAGCGAGCGGCTGCAGCGGCGCTGGGTGCTGCTGGGCCTGGTGTGCTCGCTGGCCGGCGACGTGGCGCTGCTGTGGCCGCAATCCGGTTTCCTGCCCGGGCTGGTGAGCTTCCTGCTCGCCCATCTGGCCTACCTCCGGGCCTTCACCGCGCGCCGCCGGCTGGCAGCCTGGCCCCCTGCCTTCATGGCCTATGCCGCCGTCGCCGGCGCCGTCCTGTGGCGCCTGTGGCCGGGTGTGCCGGGCGCGTTGCAGGTGCCCGTGTTGGCCTACGTGGCGTGCCTGGCGGCGATGGCGGCGCAGGCCGCCGTGGTCTGGCAGGGCGGCGCCGCGCGCGGCCGTGTGCTGGCGCTGGGCGGCGCGCTGTTCGTGCTGTCTGACGCGCTGCTGGCCAGCAACAAGTTCGCCGCGCCGCTGGCGCTGGCGAACCTGTGGATCCTGTCCAGCTACTGGGCCGCGCAGTGGAGCATCGCGAGCTGGCTGCGACCGGCCGGCGCGGCGCGCGAAACGCCGGCCTGAAGCGGCACTGCCGCTACGAGGGCAGGAAGTCGACTGGCCAGGTGACGACCATGACGTCGACGTCCTTGGCCCCGAAGTCGAAGGCGCGGATGCGTGCCAGCAGCTTCTTCTCCAGCTCCTCGGCCTTGAGTTCGCTGGACACGATGCGCAGGCCGGTGACCTCGCCGCTGGGCGCGATCTTCAGCTCCAGCACGACCTTGCCTTGCAGCGCCGGGTCATCGCGCAGCGCGCGGTTGTAGATGGCGTAGATGGCGCCCTTGTTGCGTTCGAAGACGAGCTTGATGTCCTCGATGCTGCGGCTGGACTTGCCGCTGCTGCCCTTGGCCAGGGTGCCGCCCTTGCCGCCGACGCCGTTGCCGTCGCCTTTGCCGCCACCCGCACGGCCACCACCGCCGCCGGGGCCACCGCCGCCGCCACCGCCGGCCACGCCTTCGACGAGCGTGCTGCCGCGGCCGGCCAGGCCGCCGCCGCCGGTGTCCTTGCTATAGGCTGCGGTGTTGATGCCGCCGCTGCCCTGGGTGGCGTTGCTGGTGATCATGGCGCGCACCGGAATGCCGGCCTCCTGGCCCGCACCCACGCCGACGCCGACGCCGCTGCCCACACCCGGGCCGGGCTTGAGGTCCTGTTTGAGCTGCACCGCTGCTGGCGCGGCCACCATCTCGGACAACTGGTTCTTCATCGCCAGCAGGCCGACGCCGCTGGCCTTGCGGCGCGCGTTGTCCAGCGCCACCTCACCGGGCGGCTTGCCGGCGATCGGATTGCGCGCTGGCGGCACCGGCGCCTCCTTGGGCTTGACCGACTTGATGGGGTCGGGCTTGTCGGGCGCCTTCTCGGGCTTGGCCACCTCGGGCTTGTTGGCATCGGCCGCATCGGGCTTGGGCGGCGGCGGCGCAGGCGGCGTGACGGCACGCTCCAGCAGCAGCTTGGCGATGGGGGCGGGCAGGGGCTGCACCTCCACGCGCTCGATCCTGGGCAGGGGCAGGAAGGGCACCACCAGGCCGAGCAGCAGCACCAGGATCAGCACCCGGTGCGCGATACGCTGGAAGCGCCGCTCGTCGTCGGCCGAAGTGGCCCAGGGCAGCGAAGGAACGCGGAACGACGCCATCGGCGTCAAGGCCAACGCGCCCATCAAGCATCCTTCCTTCGCACCGCGAACGAGACGTCGGCGAAGTTGGCGCGCGCGCAGCTGAACATGACCTTGCGCAGCAGGCTGTAGGGCATTTGCTTGTCGGCCATGATGGTCACGGCCTGCTGGTCGGCCTTGTTTTCGGCGCGCACGGCCTGGCGCGTGCCCAGCACGTCGAGCTCGGCCTTGAGCGCCGGGATCACGTCCTCGACCGAGGCCATGACCTGCGCCACCGACGCGATGCGGCGGCCATCGACGATGATGTCGTCGCCGGCCACCACCAGCAGCACCGTCTGCCTGGGCGCCTTCTCGGCCATCGCCGCGGGCAGGTTGACGGCCTTGGGGCTGACCAGCGTCTCGACGCCGGCGGCGCTGGACAGCAGGAAGAAGATGAGGATCGTGAACACGTCGATGAGCGAGACGAGGTTCATGTCCATCGCCGCGCCACCGCGGCTGCGGTGCTCGGCGCGGCGCTGCCGGGCGGTCAGGCTGGCCATCAGCTGGCTGCCTTTTGCGGCGCGGCGGCCTGGCGGCGCACCGGCGCGTCGCCGATCGAGATGTTGGGGAAGAGCTCGGCGCGCAGCAGCCGGGCACCGTCGGCGGTGACGCTGGAGCGCACGGTGTCCATCACCTGCACCAGGTCGTCGTAGGGGGTGTCGGGCTCGGCCAGCACGCTCGATTCGGTCTTCTCCGGGAACTTCGACTTGACCTGCACCATGAGCGAGCCCAGCGCCTTGAGGTCGTGGCCGGCGGCCTTGCGGTCGATGCGCTGGATGAGGCCGCCGATGCGGTCGCCGACCTCGATGGCGTCCTTGCGGATCACGACCTCGAGCTGCAGGTCGGGGCCCTTGATCTGCTCCACCGCCGACTGCTGCGCCGGCAGGTTGAGGTCGAGCACCGCCAGGCGCGAGAACACGGCGGTCGACAGCAGGAAGGGCACCAGCACCACGATCAGGTTGATGAACGCGGTGATCTCCAGGTGCGCGCCCTGCTTGCGCAGGCGGCGTCGTCTCATGGCCTTGATCCCTTCAGTCCGGGCAGGTGGGGCATGGGGTCGGCAGGCTCAGACGGCGCGCTGTTCGCGCGTCGTGAGCTGCTCGCCAGCGAGGCGCTGCACCAGGTTGAGGAAGGTGATCTTGGCGGCTTCCAGGCTGTCGACGATCTCGCTCGCCCGCGCTTGCAGGAAGGCGTGGATGAGCAGGAAGGGAATCGCCACCATGAGCGCGAAGGCGGTGTTGTTCATGGCCACCGAGATGCTGGCGCTGAGCATCTCGGCTTTCTCGGCCGGATTCACCGCGGCCACCGCGGTGAAGCCCTTGATGAGGCCGATAATGGTGCCCAGCAGACCGACGAGGGTGATGGTGTTGGCGAAGGTGGCGATGTAGTGCGTGCGCTTCTCCAGCCGCGGCACGATTTCCATCATGCCTTCCTCCATCGCGTTGTCGATGTCCTCGCGCCGGCGCGCGCTCTGCATGCGCGTGAGGCCGTTGCTGACGATCTTGCCGATCGCCGACTCGGAGCTGCTGGTGACCTGGTGCACTTCCTTGAACTTGCCGTTCTGCAGCATCGGCAGCACCTGGTCCCAGAGCTTGCGGTTCTCGCTGCGCGCGCGGTTGAGGAACATGAAGCGCTCGATCGCGATGGCCACGCCCATGGCCATCATCAAGAGGCTGGGGTAGAGGAAAGGGCCGCAGTCGACGAAGAACTTGACGACGGTGTTGAAGGTGTTCATGAGGGACTCCGGAGGACCTGAAGGCGGGGACGAAAAGGGGCGGCTTGAATCAGCGCGGCGCGGCGGGCGCGGCTGCAGGTGGCGCGGTGGCGGCGACCGAGCGCACCTGCGCCTGCGTGTTGTAGTCGACCTGGCGGCGGAAGACCTCGCGGTCGACCGGCGCCAGCGCCTCATCCAGCACGCTTTGCACCGGACGGCCCGAGAGCTGGCCGGGCAGTGGCTTCTTCCAGGGCACGATGTACAGCACCTTGGGCAGCTCGCGGTTGCCGATGATCTGCGTGCGCTCGATGTCGGCACGGTCCTGGGCCGGCGCGCTGGTGGCGGCGATCAGGCACAGGCTGCTGAGGAGGCGTTTCATTCCGGGTCCTTGCGGCGGGCCACCGCGGTGGTGGTGCTGGCAGCGGTGGCTGCGGGTGGGGCCGCCGGGGCGGCCGTGTCCGGTGCTGGCGGATCATTCGGCCCCGGCTTGCGGGACTTGAGCTCGGCCAGCCAGCGCTGCAGCTGCGTGGCGTCGCCGGGGGACAGCTCGACGCAGCGTTGGTAGAGCGCCTGCGCCCGCGCCACGTCGCCCAGGTAGAGGTCGAACAGGATCGCCAGGTTGAGGTGCGGCAGCGACGCGCTGGCATCGGCGGCGATCGCTGCTTCGTAGGACTTCCTGGCCTCGGCGAACTGGCCCCGCTGGCGCTGCGCCAGGCCGAGCTGGTTGAGCAGCGGCGCCGAACGCGGCACCTGCAGCAGCGCCGCCTGCAGCGCCGCGACATCGGTGCCCAGGCCGGGGTCGCCGCGCTCGGTCTTGCCGTAGCGCACGGGCTTCATCGCGGCCAGCTCGGCCAGGCTGTTTCTGATCCAGCCGTCGTACAGGCCCTGTGCGGTGCGGCGGGCATTGGTCTCGTGCAGCTCGATGGCCTTTTCCTCGAATGGAAAGGCCTGCTCTTCGAGCAGCACGTTGTACTGCTCGAGCTCCATCTTGCTGAGCTTCCTGGGTCGCTGCGAGCCGATCAGCGACTTGCCGAAATCCTGGTACAGCGCCGCGGTGTGGAAGGTGGCGGCGGTGGTGACTTCGGCGACGCCGGCGTCAGCCGCCGCGGCATAGGCCTTGAGCACTTCGTCCATGCGCGACTTCTTGAGCTTCAACTGCTTTTGCAGCGGCTCGATCAGCGGCACCGCCTTGTAGGCCTGCAGCACCGGCTCGGCCAGCGCCAGCGTGGCCTGGCCGCCCAGCGTGCGCGTGCGCGCCGTGCGCGCCGCGCCGGCGTCGACGTCGGCTTGTTGCACGGCGCGCATCCAGCTCAGGCTGCGCGCCGCCTGGCCGTCCTGCCGGGTCAGCGCTGCCAGGTGCCAGCGTGCTTGCACGGCGCTGTCCAGCGGCTGGGGATGGGCCTGCAGGTAGCGCTCCCAGCCCTTGATGGCGCTGGCCAGGGCGGGCGACTTCGGCGCCGCCTGGGCCGCCGATTTGTGATGCAGCTCGGCAGCCTGCCAGCGCGCGCCGCGCGCCAGCTCGGCGTCGGCGGTGGTGGCGGCGACCTTCTCGAACTCGGCCGCCGCCTGCGCGTTGCGGCCCAGCTCCAGGTAGGCCAGCGCGAGCTTGGGCGCCACGTCGGCCTGCAAGGGGTGGCCGGGGTGCTGGCGGCGGAACGCCTCCAGCGTGCGCGCTGCCGCGTCCCAGTCCTTGAGGCCGATGAGCGCAGCCGCGGCATCGACGAGCGCACTGGCGCGGGTGGCCGAAGCCACGGGCAGCGCGGCCAGCGCCGTCACGCGTGCGAAGTGGCCGACCGCGTCGCGCACGTTGCCGGCGCCGCGCGCCAGCTCGCCTTGCTTGTAGATCGCCGCGGCCTGGCGTTCGATGAGTTCGAGGCGGCCGTTGGCGCGCTCGGGCGTGAGTGCCAGCACCTCGGCGTAGGCGGCCTCGGCCTCGGCAAAAGCCGCGCGCTCGAAGCGGTGGTGCGCGACCACGGTCCAGGCGACGCGGCGCAGCTCGGGCGCGGGCGGCGGCGTCAGCGCCAGGGCCTGGCGCGCGAGCTCCACCGCCGCGTCGCCGTCACCCAGGCCCAGCAGCTGGTCGGCGGCGTTGGTGAGCACGGCAGCGGCGCGGGCATCGCTGCCAAAGGCCTGGGCAAAGCGCAGCGCGCTGGCCACCGCCTGGCGCTGCAGCGCGGCACGTTGCTCGGCCTGCGTCGCGGCTTTCTCCAGCGCGGCGTAGCTCAGCAGCGCGGAGTAGCCGGCGTCGGCGGCGCGTGTGAATGCAGGCGCGGTGGCAGGCGTTGCCGCTGTCGACGTGCCGGCGGCCGCGCCATAGGCGACGCGCTCGAACTCGGCCGCGGCAATCGCGAAGCGCTGGTCCTCGTACAACAGCTCGGCCATCAGGAAGCGGTTCTGCGCCGCGTCGGCATCGGTGGGGAAGGCGCTGAGCAGGGCCTGGTACCAGCGCACCGCTTCCTGCACATCGGGCGCCTGGCGATTCTTCTGTGCCAGCGCGTGGTGGTGCCGCGCCAGGTCGGCGAGGTGGGTCTTGACCAGGGGCTGCGCGCCGGCCCAGCCGCTCGGGTTGGCGCGGCGGAATTCGCTCTCGGCGCCATAGCGCACGACGTGGTCCTTCTTGGCCGCCAGGGCCAGCGTGTCGAAGCCGGCGCCGGCGTAGATCTCGATCACGCGCGCCTGCAGCAGCGGCGCCTGCGCGTGCAGCGGCTGGCGGCGCACGAAAGTGGCCAGGGTGTCGGCCGCGTCCTTGATGCGGTCTTGCCGGATGTAGAGCTCACCGAGCTGCTGGAAGACGCGGAACTCGTAGCCCTGGCGCTGCGGGCTGTCGATGTAGCGCGCCACCGACTCGGCGCCCTGCAGGTTGGACAGGCAGATGCTGGTGACGCGGAAGGTGTCGTCGAGCAGCTCGCGGTCGGCGCGGCTGAGCGCACGCACGTCCTCCAGCCGGGCCTCGTCGCGGGCCAGCGGGCCGAGCGCACCGAGCTTGAGATCGAGCACGCCAAAGAACGGCTTCAGGGCGTCGTCGAGGCGGCCGAGCTTGAACAAGGACCAGCCCTGCATGTAGAGCGCACGGTCGGTGAAGGGGCTGCGCTGGCCACCGGCCAGCAGCGTGGCGTAGGCCGCCTCGGCCTGCTGGTAGTCGCGCATGGCAAAGAGCAGTTCGCCGCGGCGGAAATGCGCTTCGTCGGCATGCACGGTGCCGGGATGCTTGCCCACCAGCAGGGTCAGCGTGTGCAGCGCCAACTCGAGCTGGCCGCCCTGCTCCTGCGCCCGCGCCAGCTGGTAGAGCACGCGGTCGCGGCGCGGGTCCGCGGGGTAGGCCTTGAGGAACTCTTGGTAGCGCGCGATGGCGGCCCGGTAGTCGGGCACCTCGGCCGCGGTGGTGGTGGCCTCGGCCGCGCGGCGGTCGGCGCTGTCCATCTCCAGGTCACCCAGGCGTCGCATCGCCTCGGGGCGCTGCGACGCGTTGGGCGCCGCTTCCAGGAACTGGCGGTAGGCGGCGATGGTCTGCTCTTCGGCCACCCGGCGCGTGCTGCCCGCTTGATCAGCGGTGACGGTGACGACGCGGTCGCGCAGGCTGGCCAGCGTGGGCTCGTTGTCGCCGGGCAGGCGCTGGTTGCTGGAGCAGGCCAGCAGGGTGGCCGTCAGGGCCAGCGCCGAGCCGCGCCGCCAGCGCGTGCTCATCAGGCAACCTACGCGCTGCGCGCTTCGGTATTCGTCTTTCGGGCGGCCGTGCAGGCTCATGGCTTGGCTCCCACAGCGGGCGCCGACCTGTCGCTGCGCTGGGCGAGTTGCGCGCGATCGAGGATCTGGGCGATCGCCAGGCGGGCCTGCGCCGCATAGAGGTCCAGCCGCTGCTGCTGCCCTTGCAGCTCGGCCACCGCGATGTCCTGCAGCGCGGCCTGGGTTTCGCCGTCGAGCGCCAGCACGCGCGGCTGCAGCGCCTGCAGGCGCGCTGCCAGCTCGGCGATGCGCGCGGCAAAACGCTCGTGGCGCGCCGGCTCTGCTTGCTGCGCCGCGAGCAAGGCCGCGTCCTTGGCGCGTACCGCGGCCAGGGCCTGGTCGGTGTCGCGCAGGCCCTTCCGGGCGGCCCAGCTGCGGTCACTGAACTGCTGCGTCAGCTGCCAGGTCAACGCGCCCTGCGCACGGCGCAGACGCTCGTCGGTGTCGGTCAACTCGGCGCTGGCGAGCGTGCCCTGGGCCCGGGCCGAGGTGGCGCGCGAGCGCTCGATGCGCTCGAGCAGGTCGCGCTGCTGCGGGCTGGCGAAGGCGGCCACGTCGGTGCCGTCCTGCACCTCGGCCAGCCGCGCCGCCAGCTCGTCGCGGCGCTGCTGCAGACGCGGCAAGTCGACCGCGCCAGAGCGCTCGCGCACGCTCGGCAGCCGCAGCGCGAAGGCCGCGCGCCGGTTGTCGAGCATGTCGGTGAAGGTGGCGAGGTTGGCATGCCACTGCTGCAGGTTGGCGTCCACGAACTGCAGGTCGCGCAGGTGCTTGAAGGCTTCCTGGAACGGGTTGTCGGCCAGCAGCGGCACCAGGTGCGCGGTGTGCGGCATGTCGGGCAGGGTGTCGATGCGCGCGAAGGCGCCCAGGCCGCCGCTGCCGTTGGCGGGGTTCTGGGCCAGCAGGCCCTGCACCAGCTTGCCGCCGCGGATGGCAGCGATCGATTCGTCGAGACCGCGCCTTTCGCGGCCGAAGACCTCGACGGCGGCCTGGTAACGCTCGAGCGCTTCACCGTAGGCACCGACTTCGCCCATCGCATAGGGCACGGCAATGTGGGCTTCGAGCACCGCCGCATCGGTGATGTTGCGCGCCGCCAGTTCGGTCCAGGGCACAAGGGCGAGCCGGGGGTCGTTGAGCTCGGACGCGGCCCAGCCGTAGCCGAGCAGCGCCTTGTTGGACTGCGCGCTGTTCAGGCGCACGCGCTGCAGCGCGACGCGCGCCTGGCGGGGCTTCTTGTCCTGCAAGGCGGTGAACCCGAGCGCCACGTTGGCGCGGTCGCGCAGGGTGCGGAATTCCTCGTTCGCCCCCGGCGCCTGGCCGACTTCATTGAGCATCCGGGTGCCGCGCTCGATGTCGTCCGCGCCCCCGGTCCTGATCAGCGCCACGCCGAGGTTGAAGCGCGCATACAGGCCCGCCGTGGCGCTGCCCTTGAGGGCGTCGAGCACGACTGCCGCACCGGCGTAGTCGTCGCGCGCCATCAGCAGCTGGGCCTGCAGCAGCTGGCGGTCTTCCTCGACCGTGCCCTGCAGCGGCTCGACGATGCGGTCCAGCGCCTCCTGCGACTGCGCCAGCAGGCCGCGCTGGTGGCGGATGCGGGCCAGGAAAAACCAGGCCCGATCGCGTACAGCCAGCGCTGCGTTGCGCTCGATCAGGCGCGCGAAGATCTGCGCCGCCTGCTCGTGCAGGCCATACGACAGCATCATGCCGCCGCGCAGCACCTCGGCTTCGTCGTCGTGCGGCGCGACGCGGCCGAAATGCTGCGACACCATGAGGCCGGTGATGGCGCTGAAGTGCTGGTCTTGATAGAAGTGGAACAGCGTGTCGCCGTAATGCGGCGCGCCGACGACGAGCGCGCGAGTGTCAGCCGCCGCGGCTCCCTGAGCCGCGGCGGCTCCCTGAGCCGTGGCAGCACTCATCCAGGCTGCGGCCAGGGCGGCGACGATGGTCAGGCGCAGAAGCATCACTGCCAGACCTTGACCTCGAATTCGGGTTGCAGCTTGGCCTGCGCATCCTTGATGCGCAGCTCGATGTAGCGCGGCTCGGTGCCCTTGTCGAACTTCAGCGTCGTGCCGCGCTTGTAATCGCGCTCGTGCGGGCCGCGGCCGGTGAAGAAGGCGTCGATGGCGTGGCTGCCGGCACGCAGGTTGCCCAGGTAGATGCGCTGCACGCCACCGCGGTGCAGCGCCTGCACCTCCAGCGGCGTGTACAGGTGCTGGCTGATGACCTTGTCGTCGAGCTTGATCTGCACCGACTCCAGCTCGAACAGGCGCCCGACGTCCATGCTCACGAACACCGCCACCTGGGTGCCGGCGGGGAACAGCAGTTCCTCCTCCAGCACCAGCAGATCGCGGTTGAGGCGGATGACCTCGGCCTTGAGATCCTGGACCCGGGTGTCGAGCGAGGCCGTCGGCCTGGCGGCATCGGCCGCTGCCGACGCAGCAGCAGCCGGAGCAGCTGGCGTCGACTGCGCGGTGGCCCCGGCAGACCAGCCCAGGGCCAACACCACGAGCAGGGGGGAGAAGGATCGGACGATGGAGTTGAGGATGGAGTGGAGCATGGGCAGCCTCGCTGCAATCAGAACGTGGAAGACACGTAGACCTGCACGACGTTGGCGTTGTAGGCATACAGCGCGCCGGTGCGCAGGTCGGTGAAGTCGGCAAACCGGAACTGCTTGCGTTCGAGCACGCCGGTGAGCTTGGTGTCCCAACCCGGCCGCCAGCCGGGCAGGGTGTAGGTGAGCTTGGCGGCCAGCGCCGTGGTCTTGAAGGTGCTGAGCTGCCGGTTGCGTGAGTTGAACTGGTTCACGACGGCGGCGTTGTCGCTGTAGAAGAGCGCCTTGTCCTGGGCGTAGCTGCGCACCGACACGTCGGCCAGCAGGCGCTCGCCCAGGTACTGGCTGGCGCCGAGCTCGACGGTGTGGGCCTTGATGTCCCAGGTGTCCCAGAAGTAGCGGTACTCCACGCGCACCGAACTGCGCGGCACGAGCGCGCTCGTGTCGCTGATGCTGCGCAGCTTGGCGGCACGGCTGGTGCGCGTGCGCGGGTTGCGCTCACGCTCGGTGGCGCCGAAGACGCGCGCCGCCCGGTAGGGGCTGCCGAGGTAACCGCTGTCGGAGATGACTTCGAAATTGGCGCTCATCAGCCAGCGCGGGCTCAGGATCTGCGTCAGGCCGGTGCGGTACTGCCAGTGGCTGGCAGTGTCGATCCAACCCGGTGTGTTCTTCTCGCCCACCAGGTCCTTGGCGCGCGTGAAGCCCAGGCTCACGGTGGTCATGCCGCCGAAGACCTCGTGCGCGACGTCCAGGCTCAGGCCCTCGGCGACGTAGTCGGGTTCGGTGCTCTTGGAGTAGCCCAGCGAGACCGTGGAGTCGCGCACCACGGTGTCCACCGACAGGTCCCAGGCGGTGCGCTTTTCACGGTACGGGCTGGCCGTGGTGACGACGTCGATGCTGGCGTTGCTGACCGCGTCGACGTAATACTGCGCCGACAGCGAGACGCGGTCGAACAGGCTCTTGCGCACCAGCAGCGCCGGGCCGTCGGCCTTGACGCCGCCGCCGTCGTAGCTGTGGAAGATGAGCTCGGCCTTGTCCTCGGGCAGCGTGGCTGCACCGGCACCGCTGGCGGCGAGTGCGCCGCCGAGCAGCTCGCGCCAGCGCTCTGACAGGCGGCGCGCGAGCCCGCGCCAGCCGGGCAGGGTGCGGACGCGGACGCGGCCTGAGCGCATCGCGGTGACCGGCGAAGGGCTAGGAGCCTGTCGGACTTGGGGCGTCGATAGCGAGAAGCGGCCCCAGCGAGGACAGCTTTTGCCGGATTTGCAGGCCCATAGCCCAGCTATGGGACAAAAAGCCGGTGAAAAATGGACCGCTGAGGCCGTTTCGCAGCCGACGATGCCCAAGTCCGACAGGCTCCTAGTTGCAGCCACACCCGCCCCCTTGCACGCCGGTGGCTCCGCGCGCGCCTTCGCGCACGGTGTGGATGTGCTCGCGGTGCTTGTCGGCCAGCGCGGCGCGCGAGAACTGCATGATCGGGTCCGACAGCTTCTCGCGCTCATAGGGCTTGACCCAGGGCTGGATGGCGCAGCCCTGCAACAGAACGGCAACAAGCAGCACCCCCGCCAGTGGCCGCCGCGGAGCCGGCTCTGCCGGTTCGCCAGGGGCGCCGCACGGCTTGCAGGCCGCGCGGCGCTCGGCGGCCACTCGCGAGCGCGCAGGCGCTCGCACGGTGCTGACTCGCCCCCCTGTAGGGCGTGCGCCGAAGGCGCTACGGGGGTGGTCCAATTTCATTCTTTCACCAGCTCGCGGATCTGCCGCTCGTAGGCTTCTTCGACACCTTCGCGGTAGCCGCGGTGCAGGTAGCGCACCTTGCCGTCGCGGTCGATCAGCACCGTCGAGGGCATGGCGCCCAGGTCGTACAGGCGGGTGACGTTTTTCTCGGCGTCGAGCAGCACCGGGAACTTCAGGCCCCACTTGGCGGCGGTGGCGGCGCCGTGGCGCGCATCGTCATCGATGTTCACCGCCAGCAGCGTGAAGCCGCTGGCGCGGTACTTGTCGTAGAGCCGGTTGAGGTGCGGCATCTCCTGCTTGCACGGCCCGCACCAGCTGGCCCAGAAGTTGACGAGCACGACCTGGCCGCGCTGCTCTTGCAGGCGCAGGTTGCGGCCCTCGGCGCTCTTGAGCGTGAAGTCGGGCGCCAGCGCCTGTGGTGCGACCGTCGCGCCAGTGCCGGCGCTGAAGACACTGCTGGCCAGCAGAAAGGAGGTGGCGATGAGGTGGCGCATGGGGATTTGCAAAGGCATCAGAAGAACAGCGTCAGTCCGGCGGTGACCTCGAGGTTCTGGGTGCTCTGGCGCTTGCCCAGCAGGTCGAGGGTGAAGACGTGGTCGCGCACGTCGGCCTGGATCGAGAACCAGTCGGCCAGGATCAGGCGCATGCCGAAGCCGGCGTGCAGGGTCTGGCGCTTCTGGCCCGCGAAATCGGTGCTACCGACGCCGGCCAGGATGTAGCCCTGCGTGGCCTTGGCGGTGTTGCGGCCGAAGAAGACCTCGCCGGGCAGCACGTTGTAGCCGGCCGAGATGGCGTAGTAGCTCAGCGTTTCGCTGCGCTTGGCGAAGATGCCCCCGGGCAGCACCTGGCGGAAGGCTTCGTCGCTGACCTTGCTGCGGCCGAGCGTGGCGTCGACGAAGATGTCCTCGGTGACGTGATACGACAGGCGCAGCCCGCTCACCGCGGCGGCGCCGAAGTTCTGCGTCGCGTAGGTGCCGGCGAAGAGGCCGACGGCGAAGTCATTGGACGGGAACTTGGGGCGCTTGACGTCGCGGCGCTGCACCTCGGGCACGATGACCTGCTCGGCCGCTGGTTGCGCCGGCAGGGTCGTCTGCGCCGACGCCGGCAGGGCAGCGGCCAGCATCAGCGAGGCCATGATCTTGCGGTATTGCATGGGCTGGGCGATCAGAAGAAGAAGGCGATGCCGGCGGTGAAGGCGCGGTACTCGATGCTGCGGTTATCGGCCACGAAAGCGGTGTACAGCGAGCCGTCGACGCGGGCCACGAAACGTTCACCCAAATACCACCGCAAACCGAAGGTAGCGTGCGCCAGCTTGGCGTCGGTGGCGGCGGCGTTGACGAGGCTGGCGTTGGGGATGTTCTTGAACTTGCCCAGGCCGACGCTGAAGAAGGGCGACAGGCGGCGGTCCGACCAGGGCTCGGAGCTCAGGCTGACGGCCCAGAAGTCGGTGCCCGAGAAGACACCCTGGACCTGGCCCACGCCGAGCTCCAGCCCCACCGTGTCGGCCAGCCGGTACTGGGTCCAGAGCTTGAGCATCGGCTCGGACTTGAAACGCCCCCAGGCACCGCCGAACTCGAGCTTGCGGCCGAGGTAGTCGTCGAGGATCAGGTCGCGGAAGGTCTTGTCGGTGCCGGCCTCGGTGAGCGTGGCTTCGAGCTGGCGGCGCGCCACCCAGCCCACCTGGCCGCCTTCGGCGCGCACGCGATACCAGTCGGTGCGGCGCAACTCGACGCTGATCCACTGCCGGCGCTCGACGACATGGAACACCGGGTAGCCGCGCCCCGGGCCGGTGTGCAGCTCGACAAAGGCCTCGTTGACCTGCAGCCGCTCGCCCCCCGCCGCGGGTGCGGCGGCGACAGGCGCCGGCGACTGCGCCGCCGCGCCCAGCATCGCGCTGCACGCCGCGGCGCACAGCAGCGCGCGCACAAACCGGGCCAGGGCGGGCATCAAGGGTTCTTCAGTCTGAATTGCAAGCCCCGGTGGCCGGGTCGGCGGGTGTGAACATGGTGTTGGCAGCAACGCTGAATTCGTCCTGGCCTTGCGGCATCGGGCGGTTGATCCAGTAGCGAATGAACTTGGCCGAAGGGTCGTCGGGGTTGTCGAAGATGAGCCCGCCGCCGTGCAGCACGCCGCGCACCAGCGGCTTGTTGACGAGGCGGCTCTGGTCAGGGCTGCCGACCACCGTTTCGCCGAGTGAGGAGTAGTAGTTCTTGTACATGTCGCTGGCTCGCACGGCCGCCGGCGCCAGCGTCAAGTCCACCGCCGGCGCGGTGCCGAACAGACGCAGCGCGCCGCCGGTGCCGCTGGCATTGTCATGGCAGCCCGACGCGGCGCAGGTGTTGGTGGAAATCACGCCATTGATGTTGACGCGCAGTTGCAGGTTCAGCACCGGGTTGACACAACGCTGGAAGTACGCATACGACAGCTTCTGCCCGTTGGCCCCGGGCGGATTGACGAGCGTGCCGGGGTTGTCCAGCGGGCTGCCGCCGCCGCAGGCGGCAAGCACGGCGGCGGCGGCGGTGAGGCAGGGCAGGCGCAGTCGCGGGTGTCTCGTCATGGGTTCAAGGGTGTAACTGCGGCGTTCGGTGCAAGGCTCATTGCGACGGGCAGCCGCGCAGGATCCAGGCCGCGATCTGGTTGTAGCCGCTGCTGCCCACTGGCAGCAGCGCCGTGGTCTGCGTCAGCTCGCCGCTCGGGTGCGGCACGGTGGACGGCCGCATCAGCAGCGGGTTGGCCGCCGGCGCGCAGGTGTTGTTGATGAGGCTCAGCGTGACGTTGAAGTCGCCCTCTTCGCTGCCCGTCAGCACGAAGCGGTTGCGCGGATTCCCCAGGCCCGCCTGGTGGCAGCCGGCGCACTGCGTGCGCAGGATCGGCTGCACCTGCGACAGGAAGGTCTCCTGGCTCAGCGTCGACACTGAGCGCACGCCGTTGTTGGCGTCGAAGGGGTCGTTGTAGTACTGGCCGCCGAGGTCCATCCACTCGGCCAGCAGCCGCTTCTCGGCCCTGTTGAGCAGGCGCGAATGGTCGGGTGCCGTGCTGGGCGGGTTGGGGTGTGCGGTGCGCGCATCGGCCCCCGCCAGCAGCGTCTGGCCCCACATGACTTCGGTCAGCCGGCTCTTGCGCGCCTGGCCGGCGGTGTTGGCCGCGCTGGAGCTGGTCTCGACGAGCGAGGGCCCGCGCACGACTTCGGGCACGCCTTCGCGCAGCCGGATCACGGGCCGCCCGGTGGTGGCGTCGATGACCGGGTCACCGAGCAGCAGCTCCTCGTACGACACCAGGCGGCCGCTGCCGGCCACCGTGGCCCGCAGGTCGAGCTTGGTGGTGTCGGCATGGCAGCGGACGCAGGTCTGGCTGCCGCTCGGGCCGCGCGGCCGCGTCCACAGCGGCTGGATGTGGTCGGGGTAGTTGATGACGCCGTTGACCGGCACCGCGGTGGCCAGGTCGTCGGCGATGTCGGCGTTGCCGCTGTAGCGCAACGAGATCGAGGCGCGCGCCGTGACGCCGGCTTGCGCGGTGTCGGCCCAGATGTCGGTGAACACCGGGTGCGTGCCCAGCTGCAGCGCGCTGGGGTCGAGCCGGGTGCGCAGCGAGGCCAGCGTCTCGCCGCTCTGGTGCTGTGCCGACAGCGCGGCCTTGATGCCGGTGGGCAGGGTGTTGACGACCGCGCCGCTGTTGAGCGCGGCGCCGCGGCGCGGGCTGTGGCAGCCGTCGCAGGTGCGGCGCTCACCCGGGCGCACCTGGATCCAGTTGGTGTGGGTCTGGATGGCGCGGCCCTCGGCGTCGATCACGCTCAGCGCCAGCGGCACGTCGGCCGGCACCTGCAACTTGAAGCTGCCGTCGGGCTCGATCGGCGCGTAGCCCAGGATCTGCATCTGCTCGAATTCGGTTTCGCCGATGGCCTGGCGCAGGCCCATGCCGCCGCTGGGCGGCGGCACCCCGCGCATGGCACGCACGAAGCGCGCCGGGGCGCAGCCGTAGGCCGCGTCGGCCGGGTTCTTCAGGCGCGCCAGGTCGGCCACCATCGAGCGCGTGTCCGAGGTGTCGCTGGGCGCCTTGAGCGGGATGCTCTGGGTGCAGCCGGCGGCGCGGTCGGCAGCCGTCGTCATCTGCTCGCCCATGCGGTTCAGGCCGTCGGTGTCGTAGACGCTGCGCACCTCGATGAGGGCCATGTTCTGCGCCGCCAGCGTCGCGTCGACGGTGGTCGGCTCGACCACGTTGGGCTCGGTGCGGGCCGTCAGCGCCACCGGGTCGGTGAACATGAAGCCCGCCGGTGGCGCGGCCACGATGAGCCAGGTCTGGTTGGCCGGGTTGAACATGTAGATGGCGTAGGCCGACGGTGCGTTGTCCTTGACCGTGTCGCTGGCGCGCGCGGCCATCGTGCGGTTGGTGTCCTGCAGCGTGGCCATCTCGGCCTCGGTGAGCGTGGTGCACGACACCACGACATCGTTGCGCGTGACTTCGCAGGGGCGCCAGGCGACGAGCACGCGGTCGCTGCCGTCCCACAGCGGGTAGGGCGTGGTGGCGCGCCCGAAGGCCGACAGGCCGCGCCCGTCGGACAGCGTGCGCTCGGTGGCCGCGGTCTGGCCGCCCTGCGCCGGCACGCTGTTGTTGGCCGGGGTGTTGTTCTCGGAGTAGCGCGCCGCGTCGACCATCAGCAGCGAGCCGCCTTCCTGGGTGCCCGACAGCGGCATCAGCGTCGTCACCAGCTGGCCCGCGTACTTGCCCTTGGGGTCCATGTCGCGCGGATGCAGGAAGCTGTTGCCCGGGCTTTGCGCCCCGTAGAGCACGAACATGTCGGTGCCGTCGGGCTTGCTGCGGAAGACGGCAAAGCGGTTGCGGTCGGCGACGTGCTCCCAGCGCGCGAACATGATGTCGCCGTTGGGGCGGATCACGGGGTTGCGTTCGTGGCTCTGGTTGAAGCTGATCTGCTGGATGTTGCCGCCGTCGCTGGCCATCGTGTGCAGGTTCATGACGCGCTCGCGCTCGTACTCGTCGGCGGCGAAGTAGGCGCGGCCCAGCGCCTGCATGCGGCTGCTCTTGGCCTGGCGGTTGGACGAGAACACGATGCCGCGGTTGGCCGGCAGGTACACCGGGTCGACGTCGTCGGCCGCGCTGCTGGAGGTGATGCGCCTGAAGCTGCCGCCGGTGAGGCCGCCGCTGGTCATGTCGTATTCCCAGACGTTCCAGCGCCCGGTGCAGGCCGGCTGGCCGTCGACCGTGGCGGTGTTGCTGGTGGGGCAGCGCATCGAGAACACGATCTTCTTGCCGTCGTAGCTGACCTCGGGGTCGGACGCGTCGCCCTGACCCTGCGTGAAGCGCGCGGTGAGGTTGTGCTCGGCGGCGCTGGCGCTGGACTTTTCGCGCAGCATGAGGTCGCCGCCCGGGGCGCTGTTGGCGGCGTCGGTGGGGTTCATGCCCACCGAGGTGGCGCGCTTGACGTAGGCGATGGGCACGTCGCCGTTGACGGTCACGGTGTCGCCGCCGCTGCCGGAGCAGGCCGCCAGCGCCAGCAGCGCGAAGCCGGCGAGCGCTGACGTGGCGCGTCGGGTCGGGGTGGGGGCCGATGAGGATCGCTGTTTCATCTTCATCTGCTCCAAAGGGTGGATGTTCATTGGCAGGCCATTTCGGCCGCGGGCAGGCCGTGCAGCAGTCCGGACGAGGCGTGCAGGACGCCACCGGCGTCGACGACCACGGCGTCGATGCCCTGCAGTCCTTCGATCAGCGCCAGGCCTCGCTCGGCGCCGAGCACGAAGACGGCCTTGGACAGCGCTTCGCTGGTCAGGCCGTCGTTGGCCAGGATGGTCACGCTGTGCACCGCCGCGGGGCTGCGCCCGGTGGCGGGGTCGATGAGGTGGTGGACGCGCTCGGCGCCGTCGTCGAAGAAGCGCTCGTAGTCGCCCGAGGTCGAGATCGAGACGTCTTCCAGCGGCAGCACTGCCACGGCCTGGCCGGCGCGGCGCGGGTCGCGGATGGCCACGCTCCAGGGGCGGCCGCGGCGGTCGCCAAGGACGCGGCTGTCGCCGCCGGCGCTGACGCAGGCGTGCTTGAAGCCGCGCCGCGCCAGCAGCGCCGTGGCGTTGTCGACGGCATGGCCCTTGGCGAAACCGCCCAGGTCGATGCGCACGCCCTCGCGGTCGAAGCGCAGCGTGCGCGTGCGCGGCTCGAGCTGCAGGTGGTGCCAGCCGACGAGCGCGCGCGCTGCGTCCAGCGCCTGCGCGCTGGGACGCACCCGCCGGCGGTAGTCGTAGAGCTGGCCGACCGCGGCATAGGTGATGTCAAAGGCGCCCCGGGTCAGGCGCGAGAAGGCCACCGCGCGCTCGACGAGGCGGAACATCTCGTCGCTCAACACCACCGGCTGGCGCGCCGCCTCGCGGTTGATGCGGCACAGCTCGGAGGCCGGCTTGTGCGGGCTCATGGCGCGGTCGATGCGGTGCATCTCGTCCATCACCGCGGCCGCTGCCGCCTCGCCCACGCGCTTGTCGTCGGCCCACAGCTCGACCTTGATGGCGGTGCCCATGATGGCCTCTTCGCGCACCACCCAGCCGGCGTTGGCAGGCTCGGTGCGGCGCGCAAAGTCGAAGTGGCGTTGAACGGGATTGGCGGTGGGCGACAGCATGGCAGGGGCTCGGGGTGGCGCAAGAGGAGCACGCGGCACAAGCGCCGGTGGCCCTGCCTCTTCAGGCAGTGCGGAACTTACCGGGCCTCGTCCCGACTTCAGGTGACGGCTGGTGCCCTTGTGCGAGCAAATGATTCAGCGCCGCGTGGGCCGCATCGACCCATTCGATGGCGTGGCCCATCGCTTCGTGAACTGCTTCACGAAAGCTGCGTTCGCTAACGCACCAACGGTGCATTCCCGTCTGCAGCGGCTGTTGCCTCTGCACACGTTCGGCCGCGGGGCCGTCACGCAACAGCGAGGCTGCGGCGCCGCCCGCCCGACTCACATGCCCTTGAACAGCCCGGTGTAGCTGCGACTGACTTCGAGCTTTTCGCCGTGGCCCTTGACGGTGACGATCTGGCGGCCCCGAAAGTCGCGCGTGACGCCGGCGATCGATTTGACGGCCACCAGGGTGCTACGGTGGATCTGCCAGAACAGCTGCGGATCGACCTCGTCGACGAGCTCCTTGATCGGCTTCCTGATCAGCGCCTCGACCTGCACCGTCTGCACGCGCGTGTACTTCTCGTCGCTGATGAAGAACAGCACCTCGTCGACCGGGATCATCTGGATCGCCTGGCCCACGGTAGCCTGGATCCACTGCAGGTACTGCGGCGCGCCGCCCGGGTTCAGGCGCGCCGACAACTGGTGCAGCAGCTGCTGCAGATGCGGGCCGGCCGGTGCCTCGGCGCCGCCAGCGCGCGCCACCAGGCGCTTCTGGATGCGCTGCACGGTGAGCTGCAGGCGGTCGCGCTCGGCGGGCTTCAGCACATAGTCGGCCACGCCCTGCTCGAAGGCCTCGACCGCATACTGGTCGTAGGCGGTGATGAAGACGATCTCGGGCAGCAGGTCGTCGTCCTGGCCCGGGGGCGGCGGCAGCTGCGCGATCTGGCGCGCCGCCTCGACGCCGGTGAGGCCGGGCATGCGGATGTCGAGGAAGACGATGTCGGGGCGGTGCTCCTGCACCAGCTGCACCGCTTCGAGGCCGTTCTTGGCCTCGGCCACGATCTGCAGTTCGGGCCAGACCTCGGCCAGGCGGGCGCGCAGCTGTTCGCGCATCAGGCGTTCGTCGTCGGCCAGCACGGCGCGGGGGGCAGCAAGGTTGTCTACCGGGGAAATCATGGTCGGCTCGAGAAAAGATCCATGCGACCGCGTCGCACCGCCTCAAGCCTGCGCTGTGGCGGGCCCAGGCCTGGATGCTAGCGCCGGCTGGCGCCGCGGCCGCAGCAGCAGCCACAGCAGCAGCACGGCCAGCCACAACGGCGACAGCGCCAGCGCCACCACCAGCAGCACGCAGACCGCTGCCAGCAACAGCGCACCGACCACCGCCAGCAGGGCCAGCCCGACCGACACCACCACCGACAGCAGCACCAGCATCAGCACCACCGGCAGCACCAGGAGCAGCGCCATCACGGCCGCGGCCACGCCCAGGGCGCCCCAGAAGCCGAAGTCGGGATCGGCGCTCCAGGTGCTCCAGGGCAGGCCATTGAAGGTGACGCGCAGGCCGTCGTTCGACGAATCCAGCAAGTCGACGATAGCGGCGGCGCCGGCCAGCGTCAGCAGCAGCAGCAGGGCCGCCACCGCGATGAGGATCCACAGCCAGACGCGCAGTCGCCAGGGCTGCGGGGCCAGCGGCGGCGTGGCGGGCCGTGGCGGGCCGAAAGCGTGGATCTCTTGGTCCTTCATGCCGCGGCTCCTTCGATGGACTTGTAGGGCACGGTGATCGTCACCACGGTGCCGCTGGGCTGGTTGGCGGCCACGGTCAGGCTGGCCTTGGGGCCGTACAGCAGCTGCAAGCGCTCGCGGATGTTGGCCAGGCCGACGCCGGTGCCGGCGGTGGCCGCCCTGCCGAAGCCCAGGCCGGTGTCGGCCACCGTCATCTGCAGCTTGCCGTGCACGATCTCGGCTGCCACGCGCAGGTGGCCGCCTTCGGCCTTGGGCTCGAGGCCGTGCTTGATGGCGTTTTCGACCAGCGTCTGCACCATCATGGGCGGGAACTCGGCCGACAGCAGCCCGTCGGGCACTGCGATTTCGGTGCTCAGCCGCTCTTCCATGCGCACCTTGAGGATCTCCAGGTAGGGCCGGATCACCGCCAGCTCGCGCCCGAGGTCGCGCACGCCGCCGCCGCCGTTGCCGCTGGCCTCGCGCATGGTGGGCATGCTGGCGCGCAGCAGCGCGATGAGGTTTTTCTGCATCACGCTGGCGCGCGCCGGATCGGTCTCGATCAGGTGGTCGATGCTGGCCAGCGTGTTGAACAGGAAGTGCGGTTCGACCTGCGCCTGCATGGCCGCCATGCGCGCCTCGACGACCTGTCGCTTGAGCGATTCGGCCTCGGCAGTCTCGGTGGCCTGCGCAGCCTTGACCTCGGCCTGCATGCGGCCCTTGTAGGTGAACTTGATGATCGCCGAGGCGATGACCCACAGGAAGGCGAACTGCATCATGAAGTCGCCGATGCCAAAGCGCGTGGTGCGGCTGGAGCGCCGCGTCTGCCGCTCTTCGGCCTGGCTCAGCTGCGCCAGCGCCTGCTCGGCGTCGCGCTGGGCTTCGGCGGCGTCGCGTTGCGCCTCGGCGGCATCGCGGGCGGCCTGCTCGGCGGCTTCGCGGGCGTCGTGGATCGACTCCTCGATCTGCAGGCGCGCCGCTGCCACCGCGGCCTGGATGTCCTTCTGGTTCGCCAGGCCCGGCGGCACCACGATATGGATGCCCTTCTCGGCCGCCGAGGCCGCCGCTTCGAGCGCGCGATGGGCGTGCTGCAGGGCCTGCTCGGCGGCCGAGGCCGCCGCAGCCGGCGCACCGCCCTTGGGCGTGATGCGGATGCCGTCCTTGCCGATGCTGATGTCCACGCCCTCGCTGGCCTTGCCGCTGTCGATGCGGATCGGCAGGTCCTTGGGCGGTGCCGGGGGCGTCGGCGGCGCGGGCAACACGGGCACATCGGGCTTGACGGCCTTGGCCGGTTTGGCCGGTTTGGTCGGTTTCTGGCGCGGGCCGGCGCCGCCTTCGAAGGTCTCGGTCACGGTCCAGGTGAAAGGCGGCAGGTCGTGCACGATGCCCACCACGATCAGCAGCAGCAGCGCCAGCACCAGGAAGCGCCGCCAGCTGATGCTCACCAGCCAGTTGGCGTAGACGTGGTAGGCGCGCAGCGCGCTGGCCGAGAAGCGCTGCCAGCGGGCATGCCAAACGGCGGTGGTGGAGGCGGCAGGGGCGGTCATGGGTGCGCGGCGCTGGGGACTGGGGATCAGATACGGCGCACTGTACGCACCGCGGCGCTGCCGGCCAGCGCCAGGCGACGCGGCGGCAGCGCCGGCAGACAGGCTGCGCCGGGCCCCGACAGCCCGGCGCAGCCTGTCGGGTGCCGGGCCTGCTTCAGAGCGTGGTTCGCGCCGCCGCGCGCCAGGCCGCAACGCGCTGGCGCGCGGCCTGCATCTCGGTGTCGACGCCACTCTGCGCGTCGGCCCAGCGCGGCGCCACCGCCACATCGGGGGTCACGCCGGCGTCGGGCGGGTCGCCCGCGGCAAAGCTGGCGACGAGCGGGATGTCGACGCCGACGCCGGAATGCGGCAGCGTGATCCAGGCCAGCTCACCGCCATTCAGCCCGCGCAGGTTGCCGCCCGTGGCCTGGCCGAGCAGCGACGCGGCGCCGCTGGCCTGCAGGTCACGCGCCAGCAGGAAGCCGGCCGAGCTGTTCTCGGGGCCGACCAGCATCAGCGTGCGGCCGGCATAGGGCGCGGCCACGGGCTCGATGCGACGCGCCGGGCGTTCGGGCAGGCGCCAGTTGCGCTCGCCGGGGGCGGGTGGGCTGACCTTGCCGGTGCGATCGAAGAAATCGAAGTTCCAGGTATCGAGGAAGCGCGCCAGCTCGTAAGGCACGCGCTCGTAGGCGCTCTCGGCGCGGTAGGCGCCCTGCGTGTACGACGCGCGCAGCAGGTGGCTGAGCAAGTCGCGGCCGATGGCATCGTCGCCGCCTTCGTTGCGGCGCTGGTCGACGATCAGGTAAGGCACGCCACGCAACTGCTCGAAGGTCCGCGCCAGAAAGGCCTTGGCGTCGAAGCCGCCGCGCCAGAAGGCGAAGGTCGGCAGCGTCAGCAGCGCGGTGTCGCCTGCGATGGCCAGGCGCCAGTCGGTGGCTGGGGGCGGCAGCACGGCGTCGCGCGCGGCCAAGCTCATGGCGGCCACACCGATGTCGCGCGGCGCGGAATCGGCGCGCCCGCGCAGCGTCAACCGGAAGCGGCCGCCTACGGGCGCGAAGGCGGGCGGAAAGAGCCGGTCCATGGCGCCGCCGTTGGCGCCGCTGTCGAGTTGCGACCGGCGCTTGGCGTCGGCGCCGGAGCCGTTGCCGTCGGCGCGCAGCAAGGGCAACAGCGCCGCCGCGATGGCGGCCACCGGTCGGCCATCGATGGCCAGCAGTTCGCTGCCCGGCTCCACACCGGCCGCCGCGCTGCCGCTAATCAGCGCGCGGGCTTCGACCCAGCGCAGCGTCAGCGGCAACTTGTCGGCGCGGCCGAAGACGCCGTCGACGACATCCTGGCGTTGGTTGGAGGGGTTGACCCCGGTATGACCGCAGCGCACCGCGGCGGCCAGGCGCGAGACCAGCAGCACCATCTGGCCGCGGCTGGCGCCGGGCGCCACCGCCGCCGCCGCCGCGGCGAATGCAGCCTCGAGTTGCGCCGCCGTGGCGTAACGGAAGAGGCCCGGATGCAGCGCATCGAAGGCACGCTGCAGGATGCGCAGATCACGCTGCGCCTGCGCCGCCGTGAGCTCAGGCGCCGCCGCGCCGGCCGACTGCGCGCTGACGCCAGCGGCCCACGGGTTCAGCGCCGCGAGGGTGAAGCCGAGGCCGGTGAATCGGCGCCGCGAGAAAGTTGCTTCGTTCATGGCCGGCCGATGCTATGTCAGCGGCGCGCCACGCGCCACGCGCCGGGCGCGGCGCACGCATCGCTGGCAGCTATCGTGGTGCCCCCGGCGGCCGGCGCGGGGCCCGGCGCTGTGCACGGGCCCGCCAGGCCTCGCCGCGGGCGCAGGCCGCGCGCACGAAGGTCACCCTTGAGCACCCACCACCCCCGCCTCTTCACGCTGGCCTGGCCGCTGTTCCTCGAGCTGCTGCTGGGCATCGGCGTGGGCGTCGTGGGCACGGCGCTGGCGGCCCACCTGTCGGACCGCTCGGGCGCGGCTTTTGCGCTCGCCAACCACGTCGTGGGCATGCTGTTCATCCTCTTTCGCGTCGTCGGTGCCGGCATCGGCGTGGTCGTCACGCAGGCGCTGGGCAGCGGCCGGCGCGACACCGCCGCCGCGCTGGCCCGCGCCGCGCTGGGCGCCAGCAGCTGGGTCGGCGGCGCAACGGCGGCGCTGGCGCTGCTGGGCGCGGCGCCGCTGATGCGGCTGCTCAACGCGCCGCCCGAGGTCATGCCGCTGGCGCAGGCGCTGCTGCAATGGCTGGCGCCGGCGATGCTGCTCGACGCCTGGAACGCGGCCATGGCCGCGGTCATGCGCGCCCATTTGCGCACGCGCGATACGCTGATGGTGATGGTGCTGATGCACGCCACGCACCTGGCGCTGGCGGTGCCGCTGATGGGCGGCGTGGGCGCCTGGCCGGGCCTCGGGCTGGCCGGCTTTGCGGCCGCCCTGGTGGCGGCGCGCACGCTGGCACTTGGGCTGCACCTCTTGTTGTGGCGGCAGCGGCTGGACCTGCGACCGCAAGCCGGCGACTGGTGGCGCCTGCGGCGTGCCGAGCTGGCGGCGATGGCCCACATCGGCCTGCCCGGCGCGGCCGAGAACATCGCCTACCGCTTGTGCTTCATGGTCAGCGTGGCGGTGGGCGGGCTGCTGGGCGCCCGCGCTCTGGCGACGCAGGCCTATGCGCAGCAGATCATCCACCTTGTGCTGCTGTTCGGGCTGGCCACCGGCCTGAGCGTCGAGATCGTCGTCGGCCACCTCATCGGCGCCGGCCGGCTGCGCCTGGCGCATCGGCTGGTGCGACGCGCCCTGGCTCGCGGCCTGGCGGTCAGCGTCGCCGTGGCCACCGCGGCGGCGCTGGCCGGGCCCTGGCTGCTGCGCCTGTTCACGGCCGACGAGCAGATCATCGCCGCAGCCGCCACGCTGCTGTGGTGGACCGTGCTGCTGGAGCCCGGGCGCACCTTCAACCTCGTCGTCATCAACGCGCTGCGCGCCGCCGGCGATGCGCGCTACCCGGTCGTCACGGGTGCGGCGAGCATGCTCATCGTACTGGCCGGGGGCAGTTGGCTGCTGGGCGTGGAACTCGGCCTGGGCCTGGTCGGCGTGTGGATCGCCTACGCCGCCGACGAGTGGCTGCGCGGGCTGCTGATGTGGCGGCGCTGGGCGCAGCTGAAGTGGCTGCCGCATGCCAGACAGAGCCGGCGACGCCTGTTGGCAAGCTCAGACTGAAGCCCCGGCCCTGGCCGCGTGCCGCTACGGCGGCGTCACCAGGTGCCTGGCCAGGAACTTCTCCACCCGCGACCACCAGTCGACCTGGGTTTCGGGCAGGCTC
Source organism: Rubrivivax sp. (assembly GCA_031392695.1). Taxonomy (GTDB): domain Bacteria; phylum Pseudomonadota; class Gammaproteobacteria; order Burkholderiales; family Burkholderiaceae_C; genus Rubrivivax. Next base: position 28,397 of record JANMVM010000292.1, on the reverse strand, counting down.
CAGCCGTGGCCTTCCTTGTCGTACTGCACCCATTCGAGGTCGGGGTTGTGACCCTGGACGGCATCGACCAGGCGTTTGCCGTGCTCGATGGGCACGCGGCGGTCGACGCGACCATGGCCCACGAGCAGCGGATTGCGGATGCGCGCTGCCAGGCGGATGGGTGAGGTGGCATCGAGTTGCGCGCGGTCCTTCTCGCGGTCGCCGATCATCTGCGGCATGCCGTAGAGCTTCCACTCGCTGGACAGGTCGCTCCAGCCGGCGTCGTACATGAGCAGGATGTCGCTCACGCCGGCCCAGCTGACGCCGCACTTGAACAGGTCGCCGTCCCGGGCCAGGCCCATCAAGCTGGCGTAGCCGCCGTAGCTGGCGCCCATGATGCAGATGCGCCGGGGGTCGGCGATACCCTGCGCAACGGCCCAGCGTGCGCCGTCGGCCAGATCGTCCTGCATCGCCAGGCCCCACTGCTTGAAGCCGGCTTCGAAGTGGCGCATGCCAAAGCCGGTGCTGCCACGGAATTCAGGCTGCAGCACGGCGTAGCCCCGGGAGGCCAGGAACTGCACTTCAGGCTGCCACTGCCAGGTGGCGCCCCGGACCCAAGGGCCGCCATGCACGTAGACGATGAGCGGCAGCTGCTTCTTGCTCAGCGATGAAGCCGGCAGCGTCAGGTAGGCCGGGATCGCGAGACCATCGCGTGCCTTGTAGTGCACCAGGTCCATGGTCGACATCAGCGCGGCCGCGATGCCCGGTTGCTCGGCGCCGATGCGCGTGAGCTTGCGCGTGCTGGTGTTGTAGAGCAGGTAGATCGCGGGCTGCACGTCGGAGAAGGCGCGCACCAGCATCCACGGGCTGTTGCCACGGCGCGGCGGCTGCAGCAAGTTGGCGGTGCGGGGCAGTTGGCGGTCGACCTCGGCCTGGTGCAGCTTCATGGCCTCGTCCAGCCACTGCGTGAGTTCCGCATCGACGGTGAAGCGCACGCCCAGCAGCTTGTCCTTGGCGATGATGAGCTGCGGGTCGAGGTCGTACGGCGGCGCGGCGACCAGCGGCTGGCTCGACAGCGCGTCGGTGGCGGGGTCGTAGAGATGCAGCGCCAGCGTGTCACGCCCTGCGCGCGCCGTGACGTAGAGCTTGCCGTGCGGCGCCGTCGCCTGCAGCGCGAAGTCGGCGCCGAGGCCGAAGCGGTCGAACTCGCGCAGCTTGCGCCACGCGCCGCTGGCGGGGTCACGCCAGTGGATGGCGGCGGTGGCGCCGCGCGCCGTGCGCACCGCGCGCAACTCGCCTTGATCGTCCAGCAGCCAATGAAAAGCGTTGCGCGGTGCATCCACATCCTGGCTCAGGCCGGTGACGGTGTTCAGGCGCAGCAGGTCGAAATAGTCGAAGCCCTTGTCGGTGACCGCGTCAGGGCGGATGACGTGCACCCAATCACTGTCTTGCGGGCCGCTGTGCGGCAGCAGATAGGTGTTCCAGGGCAGCTCGCGCTGGTCGGACTTGTGTCCGCCGCCGCGCAACACCAGTTGGCGCAAGCCCGTGCCGTCGGCGTTGACGGCAAACAGACCCGGCGCCAGGAACTTGTCGCCCGTGGCCAGATTGGCCTCTTGCAGGGTGAACACCAGGCGCTGGTCATTCACCCAGCGAAAGCGCGCGACATCGGTTTCGTCCGAGGCCGTCACCCGGCGCAGCTTCAGCGTCGACAGCTCCAGCACGGCCAGGCTGTCCCGCTGGCCCAGGCCACCCAGGCGAAAGGCCACCCGCTCGCCCGACGGCGAGAGCAATGCGCCACTCAGGGTGGGGCGCTGGAAGAAGGCATCCGCGGCCAGGGCGACCTGAGCCGACGCGGGCAGCGCGCCAGCGAGGCCGCCCAGGGTGAGCAGGGCGATCAGCAGCGGCCTGAAGATCGACGCCGCGAAGCGCTCACTCTGCGAAGGCTGGCCAGGGGTCGGCTGTGATGCAGTCATCGCGCAAGCGCTCCAGGCAGCTGTTGGCGGGTGATGAAAAAGCCGTTCAGCGTGAGTCGGCCCGTGCTCGGGTCGGCGCTGAGCAGCGATGGCTCTGTGATGTGGCTGGAGTGGAACTGCCCGCCGTCATAGAACACGGCCCGGTTCCAGGCCGCCGGGATCGTGCGCACCAGTTCGAAATCCGCGTTGCTCGCGCACAGGTAGGCCGGCGCCACACCGATCTCTCGCGTGAAGGCCTCGTCGCTCAGCGTGTTCCAGCGCCGGACGTCGGCGTCGATCTCGGGCAAAGGCTTGCGCGGCCGGTAAAAGCTGGTGCCCCCCAATGCGGGTGCGTCAAAGAGGTAGATCACGCAGGCTGCCACGCCCTGACCCGCCGTGGTGCCGAAGCGGTCGCGGTGGCACAGGCGCTGCAGCGGTCGCAATTGCACCGGCTGCAAGGTCGCCAGCGACAAGCGGCTGTACATCGACAGCGTGCGCCGCGCGCCCAGCAGGCCACGCACGTGCAGCATGAAAAATTCGGACAGGGGCGAGGACACCTCGCCGCCCATCTGCCACTCGAGCCCCGGGTAGGCGTTGTAGGCCGCGGCCTCGAAGCGGTGACGATGGTCGATGGCCTGCTGGCGCAGCCGTTGGGGCTCCAGCAGCACGTCGTCGATCACCCAGGCCGCGTCTTGCCCCTGGCCGGCGCCGGCGATCGGCACGCGTTGGATGCGCGGGCGCGGGTTGAACACGGGTGCCCGGCTGGCAGGGTGTTCAGGTCAGCGGCCGGGCGCATTGCTCGGCCACGTACTGGGCGTGCGTGGGCATGGCGTCGACACAGCGCTGGATGGTGCTGCGCACGTTGCCCAGGAACTCGGTCACCCGCGCTTCGGTGAGCGTGTCCACCAGCGGGTGGTAGCCGCGCGGCGTGATGCGCTGGCCAATGAAGACTTCGACCCAGCTGATTTCAGAGAACAGCTCACCGGCCTCACGGAAGACGCGCCCGTTGCTGGCAAAGAGGTCGATCTTGTGCTGCAGGCTGTCGGGGATCGGCATCGTGCGGCAGTAGTTCCAGAACTCGCTGTCGCTGCGCTCGGTGGCCTTGTAGTGCAGGATCAAGAAGTCGCGGATGCGCTCGAATTCGTAGTCCGACTGGCGGTTGAATTCGTCGATGTCGGCCGCATCGAACTGCTGGTAGGGGAAGAAGGTGGTCAGGCGCGCGATGGTGTTCTGGATGAGGTGGATGCTGGTCGATTCCAGCGGCTCCATGAAGCCGCTGGACAGCCCGACGGCCACGACGTTCTTGTTCCACAGCTTCTTGCGCTTGCCGGTGACGAACTTCAGCAGGCGCGGGTCGGCCAGTCGCTGGCCGTCGAGGTGATTCACCAGCACGTCGGCGGCTTCGGTCTCGCCGATGAAATCGTTGCAGAAGACGTGCCCGTTGCCCATGCGGTGCTGCAGCGGGATGCGCCACTGCCAGCCCGCGCTGCGTGCCGTTGAGCGGGTATAGGGCGTCAGCGGCGCCACCGACGCGCAGGGCACGGCCCAGGCCCGGTTGCAGGGCAGCCAGTGCGTCCAGTCTTCGTAGCCGGTGTGCAGCGCCTGCTCGATCAGCAGGCCGCGAAAGCCGCTGCAGTCGATGAACAACTCGCCTTCGATGCGCTGGCCGTCTTCCATCACCAGGGCATCGACGAAGCCGTCGGCCGCGCGCGTGCTGACGCTGGCAATCTTGCCCTCCACGCGCTCGACACCGCGCGCCTGCGCGTAGCGGCTCAGAAAGGCGGCGTAGAGCCCGGCGTCGAAGTGGTAGGCGTGCGAGATGTCGGCCAGCGGCGAGTTGCCCAGGTCGCGCTGCGCGCGCATGAACTTGTTCTGCCGCGCCGCCAGGATGTTGATCGAGTAGGGCTCGAGGTCCTGCGCCCGGCCGTCGCGGTGCATCTTGAGCCAGTAGTGGTGGAACTTGGTCAGGCCGATGTCCGGCCCCAGCGGTCCGAAGCCGTGGATGTAGCTGTCGCCCTGGCGCGCCCAGTTGACGAACTCGATGCCCAGCTTGAAGGTGGCACTGGTTTCGCGCATGAACTCGTTCTCGTCGAGTTCGAGCGCCTGGTTGTAGATGTTGATGAGCGGGATCGTCGCTTCGCCGACGCCCACGATGCCGATGTCTTCGGACTCGACGAGCGTGATGTGCCAGGCCGGGCCCAGCAGTTTGGCCAGCGCCGCCGCAGACATCCAGCCGGCGGTGCCGCCGCCTGCCACCACGATGCGCTTGATGTGTTGGGTGCTCATGGACTTGCTCGCAGTTGGGCCGGGGTCGCGTGATTTTCCGTCATCGCCCGGCAGGCCTGCCAAAGGACAAGAAGCCCCTGCCGCGCAGAGTGGCAGGGGCTTCCAGAGTCGCTGAACCGGCTGGCTCGTGACCCCCGGCGCGGCCGGGGCCCGAGGCCATCGATCAGAACTTGTAGCTCACGCCGAACAGGAAGGTGCGGCCGTTCTCGTCCAGCTTGGTGTCCAGGCCGGTGCTGTTGTTGTACTCACGATAAGGCTCGTTGCTGGCGTTGTTCACCTGGAGCAGGAAGTTCAGGCCTTTGGCGAAGCCGCTCTGGATCTCGTAGCCGATCTGCACGTCCACCAACGTTTCGGCGCGGGCGTACTTGAACTCGCGATCGGCGCCGAAGCCTTCGATTTCGGCGATGAACTTCGAGCGTTTGCGGCCTGCCACGCGAGCCGAGAAGCCGTAGTTTTCGTAGTAGGCCGTGAGCTGGGTGACTTCCTTGGACAGGCCCGGCAACGGCCGCGTGTCGGTGTTGCCGAAAGGCTTGATGGCGCTGGTGGTGTTGGAGTAGCTGGCCTGGACGCCGAAGCCGTCGAGGGCCCTGCTCATGATGTTCAGCGGAATCGACGCCGCCAGCTCGATGCCCGAGACCTTGCCGCCCTGGCCATTGAAGGGCGACGTGAAGTCGCCGATGTTGGGGTTGGGTCCGGGAGCCACGGGACGTCCCGACAGGTTGGGCAAGCCAGTGAAGTCGAAGCCCGTGTTCTTGACCTCGAAGATGTAGCTCTTGAGGTCCTTGTAGAACGCGGCCGCCGAGACATAGCCCTTGGTGCCGAAGTACTTCTCGAATGAGAGGTCAAACGCGGTGGCGCGGAACGGGTCGAGCTGCGGGTTGCCGCCGCTGCCTTCCCAACGCCCGGCGGTGTTGACCTCGGACTTCTGGAACGCGCGCAGCTGATCCATGCGCGGGCGCGCCATCTGCTTGCCCAGGCCCATGCGCACGAACTGATCACCCCCGAGCTCCAGCACCAGGTTCACCGACGGCAGCACGTCGTTGTAGCTCTTGCCGTCGGTGCGCAAGGTGAACTTGGCCGGTGTGTTGTCGACGCGCGGTGCGGTGGACCGCTGGTCGCTGTTGATCACCTGCAGGCCCACGTTGCCGCGCAGCGTCATGCCAAAGATCTGGCTGTCCACGTCGCCCTTCAAGAAGTAGGTCTTGACGTCTTCGTTGACGGTCCAGCCCTTGTTCAGGATGTCGGAGTTGACGTTGGAGTCCAGCCGGTAGGCGCTGGGGTACAACGACCCCGGATCGAAAGACACGGTGTTGAAGCCCAGCGTGGGCAATCGCAACGAACCCGTGCCTGCGGGCAGGGCGGTGCCGCTGCTGGTGCCCGCTGGCAGACGCAGGAAGTTCTCGGCAGCGCCCTTGGTCTTGTCGCGCTGGTTGAAGTTGACGCCGCCGGTGACGCGTGAGACGACGCCCTCGAGGTCGCGCTCGAGCGACAGACGAACGGCCTTCATCTTGTCATCGGTCTTGATGATCTTGTCGTAGCCGTTCTGGCCCCAGGACTCGGGGTCGGTCAGGCGCACGATCGAGGGGTTGCCGTGGTCGTACTGCAGGCCCGTGATCTGGTTGTAGCTGCCCACCGTGACGGTGCCCGACTGGGGGCGGTTCAGCACCGTGTCGTAGACACCGGCTTCCATCTCGATGATCTGCTCGCGGCTCTTCGCCGAAGAGGTGCTGATGTCCAGCACCGCCGCCCACTTGTCGGCGAACTTCCAGCGCGTGTTCCAGCCCGCCGCGTTGAGCTCCTCTTCACGCGGCTCCCAGATCGTGCGCGACAGCGGGTTGACGTTGCCCCAGGTACCGCTGATGAGGCGATTGCCGGTGACCGTGGCGCCGGTCAGGGTGGCGGCCTGCGCAGCGATGTTGGGGTTGGAGTTTCCCCCCTTCCAGCTGTCATTGACCTGGATCTCCAGGCCGCGCTTGACGTAGTCGCGTTCGAACTTGGAATAGAAGATGTCGACCATGCTCGACAGGTTCTTGTTCGGCTTGAACTCGATCGCAGCCATGGCGCCGGTGCGGGTTTCGTCATTGGCATCGACGAAGTGCTTGAAACCCTGGTTGAAGGTGAAGTCCGCGCCGCCGTTGACGCCGGGGAAGTTGCCCGTGTTGCTGGTGTCGTAGGTTTCGCTGCGCGCCTTGGTGGTCTTCTGTTTGAGTTGCGCCACGCCGAAGGCCACGCCCACCGTGCGGTCGGCGAACTGGTCGATGTAGGTGAAGCTGCCCCGCGTGCCGTCACCCTTGAACGGGGTGCCCTCGCCGTTGCGCTCACCGCGCACATTGACGGCGATGGTGCGTTGGCCCAGCGACAGAGGCCGGATCGTGCCCAGGTCGATGGTGCCCGAAAGGCCCTGGCCCAGCAGGGAAGCGGTCGGGGTCTTGTAGACATCGACCCGCGTGATCAGCTCGGACGGGTACTGATCGAACTGGACACTGCGGTTGTTGCCGGTCGAGACCTGCTCGCGGCCGTTGAGCAGCGTGTTGGCGAAGTCGCCAGACAAGCCACGGATGTTGATTTCGGTGGCGCGGCCATTCACCCGCTGTGCGGCCAGGCCTGGCAATCGAGCGATGGACTCGGCGATGCTGCTGTCGGGCAGCTTGCCGATGTCTTCGGCCGAGATCGACTCGACGATGCTGTCCGAGTTCTTCTTGACGCTGATGGCACTTTCAATGCCGCGCCGGATGCCGGTGATGGTGACGACGTCGCTGACGCCAGCGCCGGCTTGCTGGGCCTGCGCGAGGCCCGGGCCGCAGAGCAGCGCGGCCACGGCGGCAGCCACCGGGGTGGCTTGCAGCATCGTGCGCGGACGGCTGCGCGCGGGGTTTGAATTCTTCATGGTTGTCTCCTGAGACTCGCTGGAACCACAGACACATCCGTCGGGCAGGCGCGTTGGCCAGGCGCCGATCGGGCGACGGGAACTTGTTGTACGGACCAGACTTTGTACCAAAACTAGATGCGACGGATACCTTCGGAAACCCTAGATCGGTGTCAACCAGGGTGCGCTGGCGCCTCGCTCTGGGACGCCGTTACGGGGCGCTACCCTCTGGACACAGGCGGCCGAGGCGCCGGATCAGGCGCGGGCTGCCGACTCAGCCTCGAGTTTGTAGCCAAACTACATGATTGAAAAACAACATCGCCTGGCCCGAGCGCACCTGGGCGAGGCGAGGTCCTGCGCCGCGCCGCCCTACGCTGCCGCCTCCGATCGGGCCCCGCCCGGGTCGCGGCCAGTCTGCTGGTGCTGGCCGGGCGCTGCCTTGTTGCGAGCGAGGCCAGCGGTTTCAACGGCGGCGAGCTGCGCGGTCTGCAGCGACGGCTGGGCTCCATCCGCGGCCTCAGCGCCAGGTCGCCGTGGATCAAGCCGCCGGCGGTCAACCCGTGGCTCGACCCGGCCGGCGCCGACACCGGCGGTCACGGCTGCTGGGCCGGGACCTGCACGACGGCCGATCGCCACCAGGGCACGGCCGCCGCCGACCAGGCCCCGTCACACGTGCTGCGCCGGCCGCGGCTGGGCCGAGGGCCGGGCGGGTGTCGTCGGCGCTCGGCTTGCGCGTCGAGCGACCCTGGTGGCTGCAGGCCGAGGTGAGCGGCGCCGAAGGTGCCTGCGCGCTGATCGTGTTGACCTGAAACCGGGGCGGCGAGCGAGTCGCGCCCAAAGAAAAGGGCAGGGTCCGAAGACCCTGCCCTTGTTCCGTGAAACCAGAAGATTACTTCTTGGCTTCTTCCTTCATCGCGGCCTTCTTGGCCGAGCTGGCGGCGGGCTTGGCATGCTTGGCCTTCTTGGCGGCGCTGGCAGCCGGCTTGGCGCCATCGGCCTTCATGGGGGCAGCGCCGGCGTGCGAAGCGGCTTGGGCGGCGGTCATGGCGAAAGCGGCCAGAATCAGGGCGGTCAGGTACTTGGTCATTTCAGTCTCTCTCGGTGAACTATTGGATGGAGGAATTGCCCGGACTCTCCACCCGGGAGGGGTTCCCCCCGCCTTGGCTTGGTCATCGAGCGGCCGGTATTTTGCATGAGTCTGCTGGTCTGCTGGCTCACGTTCCCAACACCGGTCCCATCAACAACGCAGCGTCGCCACTTCGGTTGACCGTGCTCCCATCTGGCATCGCTCAGCCCGCGTATGGCAGCGAATCGAGCCAGCTTTCCATGTCACCTTTGCGACAACCTTTGCGACAACTCTTGAGCGCCTGCGCGCTGGGCTTGGCCTTGGGCGCCCAGGCCGCACCCTTCACGCCCGCCGCCGACAGCCAGGTGCTGGAGCGCGTTCCTGCCCGCGCCAGCGACCCGGCGGCGCAGGAAATGCAAGCCCTGCGTCAGGCTTGGCGGGCGCAGCCCCGTGATCTGGACGCCGCCACCCGCCTGTCCTGGCGCTACCAGGCCGAGGTCGCCGCCACCGGTGACCCGCGCTACATGGGCTACATCCAGGCGACGCTGCAGCCCTGGTGGACGCTGCCCGAGCCCCCGGCCGAGGTGCGCGTGCTGCGCGCCGTGGTGCTGCAATTCGATCACCGCTTCGAGCCCGCGCTGGCCGACCTCAAGGCCGTGCTCAGTCAGGACCCGGACAACGCCGCCGCCGCGGCCTGGCAACTGGCGATCCAGATGGTGGTGGCCGACTACGCCGGCGCGCGCACCAGTTGCCAGCAACTGGCCGATCTCGTCAGCACGCTCATCACCGTGGCCTGCCGCGCCCAGGTCGACGCCGCCACCGGCAGCGCCGGGCCGGCGGCGGCCGCCCTGCGCGGCGCGCTGCAGGGCGCGCGCGACGCCGACGCCAGCGAGCGCCTGTGGAGCCTGACGCGGCTGGCCGAGATCGAAGAGCGGCGTGGCGACAACGCCGCTGCAGAGGCCGCGTTCGAGCAGGCCCTGGCTGTCGGCCAGCCCGATGTCTACCTGCTCGCAGCGCACGCCGACTTCCTGCTCGACCGCGGCCGCGCCGCTGAGGTCGTGACGCGCCTGAAGGACCGCAGCCGCGCCGACGTGCTGCTGCTGCGCCTGGCGCTGGCCGCCAAGGCCAGTGGTGACGCCAAGGCAGCGGCCTATGCGCGCGAACTGCAGGCTCGCTTCGACGCCGCCCGTCTGCGCGGCGACACCAGCCACCGCAAGGAAGAAGCACGCCACGCGCTGGCGCTGCTGGGCGACGTGCCGCGCGCGCTGCAGCTGGCGCGCGAAAACTGGGCCGAGCAGCGCGAACCGGGCGACGCCCGCGTGCTGCTCGAAGCCGCGCTCGCGGCGCGCGACAAGGCCGCGGCGGCGCCGGTGCTGAAGTGGCTCGCCGACTCGGGCCTCGAAAGCGTGGTGCTGCGCCAGGCGGCCGATCGCCTGCTGGCGCTGCCATGAGCCGAACGCAACGCCTCCTGGCCAGCGTGCTCTTGCTGTGCGCGGCAGGGGCCTCGGCACACAAGCCTTCGGACAGCTACCTCCTGATCCAGGTCGATGGCACGCAGATCGTGGGCCAATGGGACATCGCGCTGCGCGACCTTGACTTCGCGCTCGGCCTGGACGCCGATGGCGACGGCCAGATCACCTGGGGCGAGGTGCGCGCGCGCCACGACGAAATCGCGGCCTACGCGCTGGCCCGCCTGGCGCTGCGCAGCGACGGCCAGCCGTGCACGCTGCAGGTCGGCGCGCAGCAGGTCGACAACCACACCGACGGCGCCTACAGCGTGCTGCCGCTGACCGTGGCCTGCCCCGGCGCCGCCCGCCGGGCGCCAGCCACGCTGGAGCTCACGTACACGCTGTTCGCCGACCTCGACCCGCAGCACCGCGGCTTGCTCAACCTGGCCACACCGCAAGGCACGCGCACCGCCGTGCTCGGGCCGCAGGCCAGCCGGCAGAGCTTTGCGCTCGACGCCGCGGCCACGGCGGGATCGACGTGGTCGCAGTTCGTGACCTACCTGCGCGAAGGCGTGTGGCACATCTGGATCGGCTTCGACCACATCCTCTTCCTGCTCTCGCTGCTGCTGCCCGCGGTGGGGCTCTGGCAGGCCGCGCGCTGGCAACCGGCCGAGCGCTTCGGGCAGGCGGCGTGGGACGTGCTGCGTATCGTCACCGCCTTCACGGTGGCGCACTCGATCACGCTGTCGCTGGCCACGCTCGGGGTGGTGTCGCTGCCCTCGCGCCTGGTCGAGTCCGCGATTGCCGGCTCGGTGGTGCTGGCCGCGCTCAACAACGTGTGGCCGGTGTTCCACGGCCGGCGCTGGTGGGTGGCCTTTGCCTTCGGACTCATCCACGGCTTCGGCTTTGCCAGTGTGCTGGCCGACTTGAAGCTGCCGCAGCAAGCGCTGGCGCTGGCGCTGGTGGGCTTCAACGTCGGCGTCGAAGTCGGGCAGCTGGCGATCGTGATGGCCTTCCTGCCGCTGGCCTTCGCGCTGCGGCGCAGCTGGTTCTACCGCCGGGGTGTGTTGGCCGGCGGCTCGCTCCTGATCGCGACGCTGGCCGCGGTCTGGTTCGTGGAGCGCGCCTTCGACATGCGCCTGCTGCCGGCCTGAACGGCAGCGGCGCGCGTATGCTGCCGCGCCGGCCGGCTTTTGGCCGCCGCACCCCTGCACCGTGACCGACCCAACCGCCGCCCCCGCCGGGGCCCTGCTGCTGCAAAGCGGTGCACCGCTGGTGCGCACGCCCGCGCAAGAGCACGCGCTGGCCGCGCCCGACGCGCTGCTGCTGGCCTGGCTGGCACTGCAGGGCGCCACGCCGCGCGAACGCCTGGCCGCGCTGCTGTGGCCGCTCAGCAGCGCCCAGGCCGCGCGCAATGCGCTGCGCCAGCGCCTGTTTCGGCTGCGCAAGCAGATCGGCTTCGACCTCGTGGCCGGCACCACGACGCTGGCGCTGGCCACCGGCGTCGAGCACGACCTCGGCGACGCGACCCCGCTGCTGGGTGATCTCGGCGCAGTCGACAGCCCCGAGCTCGGCGCCTGGCTGCAGACGCGACGCGCCGGCCATCGCGCCGCTGCGCGTCGGCTGCTCGAAGACCGCATCGAGGCGCTGGAAGCGGCCGGCGACAGCGCTGCCGCGCTGCCGCTGGCGCTGGCGCTGCTGGCCGCCGAGCCGCTGGCCGAAGACAACCACCGCCGCGTCATGCGGCTGCACTACCTGCGCGGCGACCGCGCTGCGGCGTTGCTCGCCTTCGACCGCTGCGAGCAGTTGCTCAAGCACGAAGTCGGCACTGGGCCGGCGCCCGAGACGCTGTCGCTGCTGGCCACCATCGAGGCGTCAGCCTTGCTCGAAGGCGCCGCGCCGCAGCGCCGCGCCGTGCCCGCGGCACTGTTGCGGCCGCCTCGACTCATCGGGCGCGATGCCGAGCTGCAGGCCCTGGGCCGCGGCCTCGACAGTGGCCAGGTCGTGGTGCTGGTGGGCGAGGCCGGTATGGGCAAGTCGCGGCTGCTGCAGGCGCTGGCCGTGCAGCAGCCGGCGCTGCTGCATGCCAGCGGCCGGCCCGGCGACGCGCTCGTGCCCTACGCCACCATCGCGCGCGCACTGCGCCAGTTGCTCGACCGCGACCCCACCGCGGCCGACCCCACGCTGCGCCGCCAGCTCGCGCCGCTGCTGCCCGAGCTGGCCGGTGACTCGCCGCCTGCACCCGCCGCGCTGCAGCCGCCACTGGCGCGGCCGGTGTTGGCGCTGCTGCGCCAGGCCCACCGCGTGGTGCACACGCTGGCGCTCGACGACCTGCACTTTGCCGACGACGCCACGCTCGAACTGCTGCAACTGCTGCTGACGGCGCCGCGCGACAGCCAGGCGCTGCCGCTGCGCTGGTGCCTGGGCTTGCGCCCGGCGGCACCGGGCAGCCTGCTGCAGGCGCTGCTCGACGCGCTGGCCACGGCCGGCCCGCACACGCGGCTGGCGCTGCAGCCGCTGACCGAGGCCCAGATCGGCGAGCTCGTCGATTCGCTGGCGCTGCCCGGCATCCGCGGCGACACCACCGCGGCGCTGCTGCACCAGCGCACTGGTGGCAACCCGCTGTTCGCGCTCGAGACGCTCAAGGTGGCATGGAGCGAGGGCGCGCTGCAAGACGGCAGCGGCTTGCCGCGGCCGGCCTCGTTGTCGCAGCTGATCGGCCAGCAACTGGCGCGGCTGTCGGCGCCGGCACTGCAACTGGCGCGCGTCGCCGCCGTGGCCGGTGTCGACTTCGGCATCGCGCTGGCCGAAGCGCTGCTCGCGCGCCCGGTGCTGGAGCTGGCCGATGCCTGGTCCGAGCTCGAGGCCCAGCACGTGCTGCGCGGCGACGCCTTCTCGCACGACCTGATCCACGACGCAGTGCTGCAGGGCCTGCCGGTGCTGATCGCCCGCCATCTGCACGGCCAGACCGCGGCCTGGCTGGAGAAGACCGCTGGCGAGCCGGCGCGCGTGGCCGCGCACTGGGAGGCTGCCGGCCAGCGCGGCCGCGCCTTGCCGGCCTTGCGCGCCGCGGCCGAGCTGGCGCGCCGCGCGCTGCGCGAGAACGAACGCATCGCGCTGCTGCTGCATGCTGCCGACATCGCCGAAGCCGAAGCGCGGCCCGACGAGGCCTTCGAGCTCGTCAACAGCGCCATCGACGGCCACATGAACACCATCCGCCAGACCGACGGGCTGCCGCTGCTCGAGCGCCAGCAGCGCATCGCGAGCACGGCGGGGCAGCGCGCGCGCGTGGCCGCCAACCGCGCCTGGTACGCCACCGTGCTGGGCGACTGGGACGACGCCTTGGCGCTCGGCGAGGCGGCGCTGGCGCTGGCGCTGCCGCTGCAGGACCGGGCGCTGCTGGCCTCGGTGCGCCAGCGGCTGGGCACGGCGATGGGCATGACCGGCGACTTCGACGCCGCGCTGCAGCACATGCGTGCCGCCGAAACCTGGATCGAGACCCACGCCGCGGCCGAAGACCGGGTCGAGTTCCAGGGCAACCTGGCGGTGGTGCTGGACAACCTCGGCCACAGCGCCGAGGCCCAGCAGCACCACCGGCGGGCGATCAGCGAGTCGGCGCTCCACGGCGAGCACGCTCAGCGCGCCACCCACCTGGCCAATTACGCGCTGAGCCGGCTCGACGCGGGTGACGCCGTGGGCGCGATCGAGCAGGCGCTGCAGGCCCAGCGCCTGGTGCAGACTTTCGAGCTCGCCGGCGGCACCGCCGGCTACATCGCCGTGCTGCTGGCGCAGGGCGAGCGGGCGCTCGGCCACTACACGGCGGCGCTGCAGTGGTGCGACCACGCCGAGACCATCCTGGCCGAGCGCAACGCGTCGCGCGTGCCGGTGGCGCAGCTGCACCGCGCCCACGTCTGGCTCGACCTGGCCCAGCATGCGCGCGCGCTGCAGGTGCTCGCGGGCCCGGCGCTGGCCACCGCACGCACGCTGCAACCGCGCTACACCGTGCGCTGGCTGGTGCTGCTGGCGCGCGTGCAGCGGCGTCTGGGCGCAGGCCACGAAACCGCGGTCGCCGAGCTGCTGGCCGAAGCCGCGGCCCGCGTGCCGGCCAGCGGCTGGCCCGAGCTGGCCTTGATCGTGCGCACCGAGCAGGCGCTGGCGCTCGGCGCCGGCGCAGGCCAAGCCGCGCTGCTCGCCGTGGCGCAGGACGCCGGCGCGCGCGGGCTGCACAGCGCCGAGCTCTGCGCCTGGCTGCATCTGGCGTCTGTCGTCACCGACGCGGCGGCGGCCGCGGGCGCAGCGCAGCACATCGAGCGCCTGGCGGCGCTGGCCGAGGGCCTGCACGCCGATCGCGCGCTGCGCTGGCTGGCCCCGGCCCGGGCACTGGCCACCGCCGGCCAACCCGAAGCCGCCGCGCACCTGGCCGCGGCCGGCCAGGCCTGGCTGCGCACCGCTGCCGCCGCGCATGTCGCGCCCGAGTTCGCCGACAGCTTCCTGCACCAGCATCCCAGCCACCGCGCGCTGCTGGCCTGGCGCGGCCTGTCACGCCCGCGCGGCGAGGCGTAACGCGGGCATAACGGCGGTTCTCCTACAACAGCGATGTGGCGCACCGCCGGTGAGCCACCCGAGAAGCTGATGCCCAGGGGAACCGACCATGTTTGCGAACCAGAACCAGCGCCAGGATTTCGCCGATACGCGCAGCGGGCCGGCGGATTCCGGCCTCGCGTCGGCCTTCATCTTCGCCGGCCTGAGCCGCACCGACAGCAACGACGCCGCCGATCAACTGGCGCAGGCCGACGCCGCCGACAGCCACCTGCTGCGCCTGGTGATGTGCGTGGCTTGCGCCACGCTGAGCCTGGCGCTGGTGAGCAGCCTGGCGTGACGGCGCACCGCGCGGCCGCCCGCGCTGCTAGACGACGAAGCGGCCGCGCGACTGCAGGGCCACCACGCCCGGGGACTCGACGTCCAGCCAGGTCAGGAAGTCGATGCTGCGGAATTCACGGTCGATGGCCGGCGGGCCGCAGATGCCGGCGCCCAGTGCCAGGTAGGCTGACAGCAGGCGCGGGATGCGCGGCGCGCCAGCCGCCACCCCGTTGAGCGCGCAGGCCCACGCCGGCTGCGGCAGGGTGCGCCAAGGCGCCGGCGCCTGATGCGGCGCCAGGCGCGCGAACATCGCCGCGCCCTGGGCAGCATCGTTCGAGGTGATCGAGCTGCAGCCGACGAGGTAGCGAGCACCTTGCTCGCGCGCATAGGCGCCAATGCCTTTCCACAGCAGCGTGAGGACGGCGAAGTTGCGGTGCTGGCGGTGGATGCAGGCGCGGCCGAGTTCGAGGATCTGCGCGCGCATCGGCTCGAAGGGCGCGAAGTCGAACTCGCGTTCGCTGTAGTAGCCCAGCGCCTGCCGGGCGCGCCCGCCGGTCTGCAGCCGGTAGGTGCCGACCACCGCGCCGTCGAGCACATCTTCGACGATGAGGTGTTCGCACACGGCGTCGAAGGGGTCGGCGTCGAGCCCGGTGTCGTAGGACTGCACCAGCCCTTCATCGAGCTCGAGGTTGAAGACTTCGAAGCGCAGCGCCTGCGCCGCGCGCAGATCGGCAGCCGTGCGGGCCAGGCGCGCGCGATAGGCCGGCGCCGGCCGGGCCAGCGGCGCGACGGCAGGGGCGATGAGCGGCGAAAGAGGCATGGGCATCGGCAGGCAGTGGCAGTTGAAGATCAGTCGGCGGTGGCAGACCCGGCTTACAGCGGCCGCGCTGTAATGAATGCAGCGGCCCGACGACTGTCGGCGCTGGGCATGTCAAGGCGATGAAGCGCTGCGCGGCTCCGGAGGGATGCAGGATGTCCAGACCGTCGGTACCGGCCGTGGCCCAGACGAGCGGCTCGGGGCGCGGCCGCGAGCTCGCCGCGCCGCGCGCTCGCGTGTGGAGTGCGCTCGGCGTCGCGCTGGCCGCCGTGGGTTGCACGCCGCCAGGTCCGCGCGCCGCCGACGGCGCCACCGAGGCCTTGCGCACGCGCCAGGCGATGGCCACGCCCGCGGGCCAGGCGCTGAGCGTGCTGCGCGCCGGCGACGCCGCCGGGCCGTTGCTCGTCCTAGTCCACGGCACGCCCGGCTCGGCCGCGTCGTGGGCCGACTATCTGCTGTCGCCACCCCCGGGCATGGAAGTCGTGGCCCTCGATCGTCCCGGCTTCGGCCGCAGCGGCCCCGCCGGCGCGGTACCGGGCCTGGTCGAGCAGGCTGCAGCGGTGCTGGCGCTGCTGCCCACCGTTGGCCGCCCGGTGATCCTGCTCGGCCACTCGCTGGGCGGCGCCATCGTGGCTCGCGTCGCCGCCGACCACCCCGAGCGCATCCACGCCGTGGTGCTGCTGGCGGCATCGCTGGACCCGGCTCTCGAGCAGATCCACCCCATGCAGCGTGTCGGCGCCTGGGCGCCGGTGCGCGGCCTGCTGCCGCGCGTCATCCGCAACGCCAACGCCGAGCTCATGGCGCTCAAGCCCGATCTCGAGGCCCTGAGCAGCGCCTTGCCGCGCATCACCGCGCGCGTCGTCATCGTGCACGGCAGCCGCGACGATCTGGTGCCGGTGGCCAATGTGGCCTTCATGCAGGCCCGTCTGACCGGCGCGCGCTGCGTCAAGACGGTGCTGCTTGAAGGCCAGAACCATTTCCTGCCCTGGAACGCCGAGGGCGTGGTGCGCGAGGCCATCGCCAGTGCCTGGGCAGGCCCATGCTGAGCGCCCTGGCCGGCCCCGGGCAAGCGCTGCTGGCCTGGCTGCCGGCCGCGCTGGCGGGTGTGGCCTCGCCGGCTGTGATCGCACTGGCGCTGGCGCTGACGACGCTGCTGCTCGAAGACCTGGCGATCGCCGCCGGCGTGGCGCTGGCCACGCAGGGGCTCATCGGCTGGGGGCTGTCGCTGGCCGCGGTGGGCGGTGGCATCGCCCTGGGCGACCTCGGCCTTTACGCGATCGGCGTGGGCGCCACGCGGCTGCCCTGGCTGCGCCGGCGCACCGTCGGCGAGCGCACGCGCTGGGCCCGCGATCGGTTGCTGCACCGGCTGGCCAGCGCGGTACTGCTGGCCCGCGTCATCCCCGGCCTGCGATTGGCCACCTACACCGCGTGTGGCTTCGTGCGCGTGCCGCTGCTGCCCTTCACCGCCTGGGTGCTGGCAGCAGTGACGCTGTGGACGCTGGGCATGTACGGCCTGAGCGCGGCCATCGGGCAGGCGCTGGCCGAACGTTGGGGCCTGCCGCCCGCGGTGGCGGTGGCCTTGCCGATCGGGCTGCTGGCGCTGGCCGTTCCGCTGCTGCGCAGCGCACGTCGACGCTGGCACCGATCCACCCCATGAAACCCCTGCCCCGAGGCCTGCCCATGTCCACCGCTGTCGAGCCCGCCATCGTGCGCCCGCACCAGGGCATGCCGCCCCTGGCCCAGGACGGCCCGCCGCTGAGCTTCTTCGAGTTCTGGCCGATGTGGGCCTTCTACCCGCCGGTGATGGCCTACGCCGCGTGGCTCATGCTGCGCCACCGCGGCTTGCTGCTGCCCACGGTGGCCAACCCCGCCTTTCCGGGCGGCGGCTTCTACGGCGAATCGAAAGCCGCGATCCTGGCGCTGGCGGTCGAGCACGTGAGCGAGTGGGTGGCGCCCTTCATCCGCGTCGAACGCCCCGCGGCGCCGGCACGCCCGCTCGACACCGCCACGGAGCGTGACGATGCCCTGGCCGCGCTCGCCGCTGCCGGCCTCGCGCTGCCGGTGGTGGCCAAGCCCGACCTGGGCTGCCGCGGCGCCGGCGTCAAGCTCGTGCGCACGGCGGCCGAGCTGCAGGCCTACCTCGAAGCCTTCCCGCGCGGCGCCACGCTGCTGCTGCAGCGGCTGGTGCCGTTCGAGGGCGAGGCCGGCATCTTCTACTGCCGCCGCCCGGGGCAGGAGCGCGGCCGCATCGTCTCGATCACGCTCAAGTACTTTCCCCACGTTAGCGGCGACGGGCAGCGCACGCTGCGCGAGCTGATCCTGGCCGATCCGCGTGCCGGCCGCCTGTCGCACCTGTACCTGCATCGCCACACGGCGCGGCTGGACAGCGTGCCCGCGGCGGGCGAGTCGATCCGCCTGGCCTTTGCCGGCAGCCACAGCCGCGGCGCCATCTTTCGCAACGGCAGCCATCTCGTCACGCCGGAGATGGAAGCGCGCTTCGAGGCCATCGCGCAGCGCTTGCCCGAGTTCCACTTCGGCCGCTTCGACGTGCGCTTCGAGCGCTTTGCCGACGTCCAGCTCGGCCGCGGCTTCACCATCGTCGAGATCAATGGCGCCGGTGCCGAGAGCACCCACATCTGGGACCGCAGCACCGGACTGCTGAGCGCCTGGCGCGACCTCATGCGGCAGTACCGCTGGCTGTTCGAGATCGGCGCGGCCAACCGCGCGCGCGGCTTCGAGCCGATGCGCTGGGCCGCGTTCTGGCGCGACTACCGGCGCGAGAAGCAGCTCACGCCGCACTACCCGGCCACCGACTGAGGCCGAGAAGATTCTGTAAAGCCTGGGCGCCTGGCGCGACACAAGGGATGCGGATCTGCCGCGCCCCGCTGACGATGGGCAAGCGCTGTCCGACGAGCCACCCAGAGAGGAGAACCCGTCATGAATGCCAAGTCCCGCCTCAGCCTCGACCCGGGCCGCCGTGCCGCGCTGGCCCTGTGCTCTTCGGCCCTGCTCTGGGCCGCCGCGGCGCGCGCCGCCGAGCCGCCCATCAACACGCTCAAGGGCGGCTTTCTCGGCGGCCGCGGCGACACCGCCATCAACGGCTACGACACGGTGGCCTACTTCACCGAGGGCCGGCCGGTGAAGGGCCTGGACAGCCTGGTCCACACCTGGAACGGCGCGCAGTGGAAGTTCGCGACCCAGGCCCACCTCGACCTCTTCAAGGCCAAGCCCGAGCAGTACGCGCCGCAGTACGGTGGCTACTGCGCCTATGGCGTCACGCGCGGCAACCTGGTGAAGGTCGAGCCCGATCAGTTCACGGTGCGCGAGGGCAAGCTCTACCTCAACTACGACGCCGAGGTGCAGGCGATCTGGAGCAAGGACCCGGCGGGCTACATCCGCGCCGCCGACAGCCGCTTTCCGATGCTTTTGAAGTGAACCCTGGCCAGGAGACCCCCGCCATGAACTGGTTGCGCAAAAACGGGCACTGGCTGCTGACGCTGTACGTGGCCTTCGTCTTCATCCAGTCGCTGTTCTTCAAGTTCACCGGCTCGCCCGAGACGGTCTACATCTTCCAGGGCAAGCTCGACCCCTGGGCGGCGTCGCTGGGCTTCGGCGGTGTGTTCGCGCCGGGCGGCATCTTCTCGGCCCGCGTGGTGGGCAGCTTCGAGCTCGTCGCCTCGGTGCTGTTGCTGGCCGGCGCCTGGATGACGTCGCAGCGCGCGGTGCAGGTGCTGGGGGCGGCGCTCGGCCTCGCGGTGATCAGCGGCGCGATCTTCTTCCACCTCTTCACGCCGCTGGGCGTGGCCGTGATCAACACCGACGGCAGCAGCGATGGCGGCGAGCTCTTCACCCTGGCCTGCGGCGTCTGGGTGGCCTGCGCCTGGCTGCTGTGGCTGCGGCGCAGGGTCTGGCTGGCCTGGGTGGCGCGGCTGCGCGGTCGCTGAGCGAGGGTCGGGCAGCGTCAGGCTTCAACGCGCAGCCAGCGCAGAGCCGCTTGCGGCCGGCAGCAGCGACGAAGCCAGGAGCGTGGGCGGCAGAAGCTCGTCGGCTGCAACGCGCGAGAAACCGGCACCGCCGGACATCACCTCCTGCGCCCAGGGGGCAGGCCCTGGGCTTGTGGGGCTCACCAGCGGTACTCGGCTTTCGCACGCATCGCTTCGACGCCTTCTGCTGCCCACGCTGCTAGTGCTCCAACCCATAGGTTTCGAGACAAGTTGGAAACGATGGATTCGTTCGCCAGGCTAGGCGCAAACCACAGCGATACCTTCTGGTATCGCGAGGATTTGCAACGACGCATGGTGGACGAAGACGCGTTTTCATGTCTCGAAATCTGTGGGTTGGAGTACTAGGTGTCCTGGGCGCTGAAACGCAGCTGGCGTTCGTCGACCAGCGCCAGCTGCTGGCCCGCCAGCGCGCGTGCATAGGCCGGCGGTGGCGGTTCGCGGCTGATGAAGAACACGCGCGCGCTCGGGCAGCTCGGCCAGCACGGCGGCCAGCGCCGCGTGGACGGCGGCCTGTGCGCCCAGCTCCTGGGCGTTGTCGAGCACCAGCGCCCAGGGCGGCTCGAGCAGCGCAGCCAGGCGCCGGAACAGGCGGCGCAGGTAGGCCGTGATGTCACGCAGGTCGTCGGTGGACGGCGGCGGCCCTTGCCGCCCAGGCCGCGGCAGCTCCAGCGCCACGGCGGCGAGAAGAAAGTGCTCGAAGGTCGCGGGGTCGGCGTCGCCGGCGTCGAGTTGCAGCCAGATGCAGGGCGTGGCGGCGGCCTGCAAGTAGGTGGCGACGAGGGTCGTCTTGACGATGCCCGGCGGCCCGGCGGCCCGGCGATCCAGCAGCCGGGCGCTGCGGCGGCCGCGTCGATATCGGCGAACGGCCGCTCGCGCTCGAAGACCCGGCGCAGGCGCGGCCTGCGCAGCTTGCCCAGCGGGGGCGGGCGCAAGGCGCGGCTCGTCGGCATCGATTGATCTTAGATCGCGCTCAAGGCCAGGGCCGAAGGCGCGCATCGGCAGCGGCCGTGGGGCGCGCCGATCACATCGGCGCGTCGTCGGCTTGTGGCGTGGCGTCGGCCTTGCGCACGCGCAGCGGTGCCTTGCGCGCCGGCTCGGCCGCGGCCTCCACGAAGGCCTGCGTGGCATCGGCAGCGACCGCCGCGGCGGCGGCTTCGGCGGCGGCCGGCTCGTCCTTGATGACGCGGGTGTAAGGCGCCAGGATCTGCACCAGCTGGCCGTAGACCTTGGGGTTGCCGGCCACCACTTCACGCTGGTAGAGGTAGTCGCTCTCGCCCGTGAAGTTGCCGATCAGGCCGCCGGCTTCGGTGATCATGAGCGAGCCCGCGGCCACGTCCCAGGGGCTGAGGCCGGTTTCGAAGAATCCGTCGTAGTAGCCGGCGGCCACGTAGCACAGGTCGAGTGCCGCGGCGCCCGGCCGGCGCAGCCCGGCGCAGCTCTGCATGACCTCTTCGAACATCTTGACGTAACGCTTGAAGTTGTCGCCCTTGCGGAAGGGGAAGCCGGTGCCGATGAGCGCGTCGGCGATGCGCAGCCGCTTGCTCACGCGCAGGCGGCGGTCGTTGAGGAAGGCGCCGCGGCCCTTGCTGGCGAAGAAGAGGTCGTTGCGCGTCGGGTCATACACCACAGCCTGCTGCACCTGGCCGCGGAAGGACAGCGCGATCGACACCGCGTAGACCGGAAACCCGTGCAGGAAGTTGGTGGTGCCGTCCAGCGGGTCGATGATCCAGATGTACTCGCTGTTCCTGGCGCCATGCTCGCGGCCCGACTCCTCGGCCAGGATGCCGTGGCCCGGGTAGGCTTCGAGCAGGGTCTGGATGATGATCTCCTCGGCCTTGCGGTCGACCTCCGAGACGTAGTCGTTGGGGCCCTTGGTGCCGACCTTCAGTACATCCAGGTCGAGCGCGGCGCGGTTGATGATCGACCCTGCAGAACGCGCCGCCTTGATGGCGATGTTGAGCATGGGATGGAGCGCTTGGGACATGGGCGGCCTGGGTGGTGTGCAGCTGAAGGGGGTAAAGAGCGGCGCGGCGACAATGCGGCTGCGCGATGACAGGCTGCCATTTTAGCGGGCCCGCCGCCCGCGTTGCCGTGTTGCCCTGCACATGCCGATGCCCGTGTCCATGCCCGTGCCCATGCCCCTGCCCCTGCCCATGATCGACCCGACCCGCTTCGTGCTCCTCCACACCAGCCACGCCGGCAACGTCGGCGCCGCCGCGCGCGCCATCAAGGTCATGGGCTTCGGCGAGCTCGTGCTGGTGCAGCCGCGCTTTGCCGACGTGCTGGTGCAGGACGAAGCGCTGGCCATGGCCAGCGGTGCCATCGACGTGCTGGAGCGCGCACGCGTCGTGGCCACGCTGACCGAGGCGCTCGAGGGCATCACCTGGGCCTGCGCCACGGCGATGACGCCGCGCGACTTCGGGCCCCCGACCGTGGCGCCGCGCGAGCATCTCGCCGCCCTGGCCGGCGGCGGCCAGCGGGTGGCCTTCGTGTTCGGGCCCGAGCGCACGGGCATGGCCAACGATGACGTCTACCGCTGCCACGCCTGCCTGTCGATCCCGGCCGATCCGGCCTACGGCTCGCTCAACCTGGCGCAGGC
Source organism: Rubrivivax sp. (assembly GCA_031392695.1). Lineage (GTDB taxonomy): Bacteria > Pseudomonadota > Gammaproteobacteria > Burkholderiales > Burkholderiaceae_C > Rubrivivax. The sequence continues at coordinate 6,520 of JANMVM010000292.1, read as the reverse complement.
GGTGCAGGTGATGGCCTACGAATGGCGCCAGGCGCTGGGCGGCTTCGACGTTCAGCCGCGCACCACCGACGCCAGGCTGGCCGACGCCGCGGCGGTGCATGGCGCGCTGGAGCACTGGCGCGGCACGCTCGAGCGCATCGGCTTCCTCGATGCGGCGGCGCCCAAGAAGCTGATGCCGCGCTTGAACCAACTGTTCAACCGCGCGCAGCTGACGCAGGAGGAGGTGCACATCCTGCGCGGCATCGCGCGTGCGGTCGACGCGGCAGATGGCGGTCGCAGTCGGGAGCAGGCTTGAGCGAGCAGGCTTGAGTGGCGCTGGGTACACTGGCTGCGCTTGAAAGGTTCTCCCCATGTTCAGCCGCCTGAGTGAAGACATCGCCTGCATCCTCGAACGCGACCCCGCGGCGCGGTCTCGCTGGGAGGTGCTGACCTGCTATCCGGGTCTGCACGCGCTGGTGCTGCACCGCCGCGCGCACTGGTTCTGGCTGCGCGGCTGGCGCTGGCTGGCGCGCTTCACCTCGCACCTCGGCCGCTTCCTGACCGGCATCGAGATCCACCCCGGCGCCACCATCGGCCGCCGCGTCTTCATCGACCACGGCATGGGGGTGGTGATCGGCGAGACGGCGGAGATCGGCGACGAATGCACCATCTACCAGGGCGTGACGCTGGGCGGCACTTCGCTGTCCAAGGGCGCCAAGCGCCACCCCACGCTGGGCCGTGGTGTCATCGTGGGCGCCAATTCGCAGTTGGTCGGCGGCTTCACGGTCGGTGACGGCGCGCGCATCGGCAGCAGCGCCGTGGTCGTCAAGCCGGTGCCGCCGGGGGCCACGGCAGTGGGCAACCCGGCCCGCATCATCCAGGCCGAACTCGAAGCGGCGCGCGAGGCAGCGGCGGCCAAGATGGGGTTCTCGGCTTACGGCGTGACGCAGGGCGACGACCCGGTGTCGCAGGCCATGAAGGGCCTGATCGACAACGCCTCGGGCCACGAGCACCAGATTGCGCTGCTCTGGCAGGCGATCGAGAAGCTGTCGGCCCGGTCGCGCGAGTTGCCGCTGGGCGACTGTGTGCCGCAGGATGCCCAGACCACCGAGGTCTTCGACGCCGAGCGCCTGAATCGGCTCGTCAAGTAGGGCGCGCCGGCCCGGCGCGTGCGGACGGCCTCAGGCCAGCGGCGCCATCACGTCGCGCGCCAGCGCCACGCGGTCGCTCAGTTCCTTGACCGGCACCGGGCGGCCGAAGAGGTAGCCCTGGCCGGTGCTGCAGCCCAGCTTCTTGAGCATCGCCGCCTGCTGCTCGGTCTCGACGCCTTCGGCCACGGTATCCACCCCGAGGCTGCGCGACAGGCCGATGATCGCGTCGACGATCTTCGCGCTCTGCGGCTGCTCGAGCAGCGTGCGCACGAAGGAGCGGTCGATCTTGATCTTGTCGAAGGTCATCTCCGCCAGGTAGCTCAGGCTCGAGTAGCCGGTGCCGAAGTCGTCCAGCGTCACCGTCATGCCGGCCTTCTTGAGCGCCAGGATCACCTGGCGCGCGCGCGCGGTGTCGTTGACGAGCGCGGTTTCGGTGAGCTCAACGTCCAGCCGCGCCGGCGGCACGCCGTTTTCACGCAGGATGGACAGCAGCTTGGGCACCAGGGTTTCGTCCTGGATCTGCTGCGGCGTGACGTTGATGGACAGGCGCCAGTGCGGCGGCAGGCGCGTCAGGTCCTGGCAGGCCACGCGCAGCAGCGCGAAGGTCAGCGGCCCGATGAGGCCGGTGGCCTCGGCCAGCGAGATGAACTTGTCGGGCATCAGCAGCCCGCGTTCGGGGTGGCGCCAGCGGCACAGCAGCTCGAGCGAGATGACGTTGCGGCGCTCCAGGCCCACGATGGGCTGGTAGAAGGGCACGAACTGCCCCAGCGCGATGCCTTCGCGCACCTCTTGCTCCAGGCGGTGGCGCTCGGACATGACCTCGTCGAGCTTGGAGTCGTAGCGGCAGACGCCGCCGCGTCCGCCCTGCTTGGCGCGGTACAGCGCCGAATCCGCCTTGCGCAGCAACTCGTCGCTGCTCTGGGCGTCGGCCGGGTAGCGGGCAATGCCCACGCTGGCGCCGACCGTCACGCTCAGGTCGCCGAACGGCATCGGCTCGCTCAAGCGCTCGATGATGCGCTGGGCGGCCGCGCGGGCCGTGTCGGGCCCGTCCTGTTCATCGACCACGACCACGAATTCGTCGCCGCCGTAGCGCGCGCGCAGGTCGCCCTGGCGCAGGCACAGCGCCAGGCGGCGCGCCACCTCCTTGAGTACGAGGTCGCCCACCATGTGGCCGTTGCGGTCGTTGACGGGCTTGAAGCGGTCGAGGTCGACCATCAGCACCGCCAGCTGCTCCTTGTGGCGCAGCGCGCGCTCCATGCGCTCGTGCATGGCGTCGTGCAGGCCGGCGCGGTTGTCCAGGCCGGTGAGCAGGTCGCTGCTGGCCAGGCGCTGGATGCGCTCCTCGGCGTTCTGCAGTGAGCCGCGCGAGCTGTCCAGCCCGTTCGACAGCCGCCGCCACAGCGAGAAGCCCGCGCCCAGCGCCAGCAGCAAGGCCACGCCCGTGACGATGTAGGAGCGCCGGCCGAGCGCGTGCACCTCGGCTTCGGTGGCCACCAGCGAAGCCCCGGTCAGCTGCTCGTTGGCTTCGCTCAGCAGCCGGGTGTTGCGCTGGTAGCGTTCACCCTCGAAGAGCGACCGCGCCGACTCGTGGGCGCCGGAGTTCAGGGCCTCGAGCGCCGACAGCCGCATGCGCGCGATGTCGGCGGCGGCGGCCTGGGTCCTTTCGCGGTAGCGCTCGGCCACCGGCCCGGGTGCCAGCAGGCTGGCATGTTCGATGGTCTGTGCGAGTTGGTTGACGAGCTGGTCATAGCGGTCGATCCAGACCCGCTCGCCCGTCAGTGCCGCAGTCTGCGCCGCCTGCAGCAGCCGCGATTCGGCGATCTGCAGCGCCGCAGCCACCTGGTGCGCCGTGACGTGGCGCTGGGCGGCGTTGGCCAGCGCCTGGGCCGACCACAGCCGCTCGGCCAGCAGCAGGGCGGTCAGCAGGGCGGCGCCGGCCAGCGTCACCGCCACGGCGCGGCGGGCCTGGCGCATCGTCTGCTCGACGATCGAGACCGTGGGCATCAAAGGGCCGGCGGGGACGGAGTGCTGGGGCATGGGGTGGAAGCGGAGGGCTCTAACGGGCCTTATCGGAGCGCCGGGCGCCAACTTGAGGTGCCGGCGCCGGCGCCACCGCGGCCCGCGCGTCGTCGTGCCGCCGTCCTCAGGCCGGCGTCTTCAGGCCGGCGTCTTCAGGTCGGCGGTCGAAGCGCCGACTTGGGCCGGAAGGCCTTGCACAGCGCCGGGTCGGTCTCGATGTAGGGGCCGCCGATCAAGTCCACGCAGTAGGGCACGGCGGCAAAGATGCCGTGCACCGGCGGCGTGGCCTGGGGCAGGCCCTGCAGCGTCTGGGCGATCGACTTGGGCTGGCCGGGCAGGTTGATGATGAGCGACTGGCCGCGGATCACCGCCACCTGGCGCGACAGGATTGCCGTGGCCACGAAGGCCAGGCTGATCTGCCGCATCTGCTCGCCGAAGCCCGGCATCACCTTGTGCGCCACCGCCAGCGTGGCTTCGGGCGTGACGTCGCGCGGCGCGGGGCCGGTGCCGCCTGTGGTCAGCACCAGGGCGCAGTGCACATCGTCGGCCAGCTCGCACAGCGCGGCGCTGATGCCGGCCTGCTCGTCGGCGATGAGGCGCTCGTGCCACTCGATCGGGTTGCGCAGCGCCTGGCCCAACCAGGCCTTGAGCGCCGGGATGCCCTGGTCGGGGTAGACGCCGGCCGAGGCGCGGTCGCTGACCGACACCACGCCGATGCGCACGGCTTCGAGAGGCTGGTTCATGGTCGGCGCCTGGGTCAGAGCAGGGGTTTGATGAGCTGGAAGAGGTCGCGGTGACTGCGCGGCTGCCGGCCTTCAGGCGTCAGGCCGGTGGCGTCGCGGCGCGCGGCGCGCACCAGGCTGCGCAGCTGCTGGCTGTCGGTCTCTGGGTGCAGCTCCAGCCAGCGCGTCAGCGCTTCGTCGTCGGCGATGAGTTCGGCGCGCCAGCGCTCGGCCTCGTGCAGCGCCAGCGTGTCCTTGGCACTGCCCAGCGTGGCGGCGGCCACGGCCTCGCGCAGCGCTTCTTCGTCGGCGCTGCGCATGAGCTTGCCCACGAGCTGCATCTGGCGCCGCCGGCCCTCGAAGCTCCTGGTGCGGCGGAACTGCTCGATTGCGTCGCGCAGCGGCTCGGGCATCTCGATGGCGGCCAGGCGGTCGCTGGACAGCTCGGCGACGGCCACGCCCAGCACCTGCAGTTCCTGAGACTTCTGCTTCAGGCGCGTCTTGCTCGGGCGCGTGGGTTCGCCGGCTTCGTCGTAGGCCAGGGGCTCGCCGTAGTGAACGTCGATGCCGCGATGCGGTGCGGCTCTGCGGGGCATGGTGGGTGGACTTTCGGGGGCCGGTTGGGGAGGGGGCCGCTATCATAGTTGGGCATTCCTGCCTGCCTGCCGCCACCCTCGCCGATGACCACGACTTCCAGCGCCGACCCCGGCTTTGCCTACCGCAAGGAGCAGTTCCAGCAGATCGTCGAGGACACGCTGACGCTGGCGCGCCAGCTCGGCGCCAGCGATGCCGGCGCCGAGGTCTCGGAGGGCGTGGGCCTGTCGGTTTCGGTGCGCAAGGGGGAGCTGGAAAACGTCGAGCGCAACCGCGACAAGTCGCTCGGCGTCAGCGTCTACATGGGCCAGCGCCGTGGCAACGCAAGCACCTCCGACTTCTCGCCGGCCGCGCTGCGCCAGACCGTGCAGGCGGCCTACGACATCGCGCGCTTCACGGCCGAGGATCCGGCCGCCGGGCTGCCCGACGGCGCCGACATGGCCACTGCCGCCGAGGCCGCGCGCGAGCTCGACCTGTTCCACCCCTGGGCGCTGGACGCCGCCGCCGCCGCCGAGGTGGCGCGCCGCTGCGAGCACGCCGCGATGTCGGTGGACCGCCGCATCACCAATTCCGAAGGCGCCGGCGTGTCGGCGCAGCAGGCCCACTTCTGGGCCGGCAACTCGCGCGGCTTTCGCGCCGGCTACGCCAGCTCGCGCCACTACGTGTCGGTGTCGCCGATTGCCGGCAAGGGCAAAGACATGCAGCGCGACGGCTGGTACACCTCGATGCGCGACGCCGCCGACCTGGCCGCGCCCGAGGCCGTGGGCCGCTATGCCGCCGAGCGCGCGCTGGCACGGCTGAAGTCGCGCCGCGTCGCCACCGGCAAGGTCGCGGTGCTGTTTGAATCGACGGTGGCTGCCGGGCTGCTGGGCGCCTTTGTCCAGGCCACTTCGGGCGGCGCGCTGTACCGCAAGGCCAGCTTCCTCGTCGACTGCCTGGGCCAGCCGGTGCTGGCCGAGCACATCGACATCGTCGAGGACCCGCACGTGCCCAAGGGCAAGGGCAGCGCGCCCTTCGACGACGAGGGCGTGCGCACGCGGGCCCGGCGCGTGGTCGACGCCGGCGTCGTGCAGGGCTACTTCCTGTCGAGCTACTCGGCGCGCAAGCTCGGCATGAAGACGACGGGCCATGCCGGTGGCTCGCAGAACCTGGCCATGGTGAGCCGGCGCACGCGTGCCGGCGACACGCTGGACAAGATGCTGGCCAAGCTCGGCCGCGGTCTCTTCGTCACCGAGCTCATGGGCCAGGGCGTCAACTACGTCACCGGTGACTACTCGCGCGGTGCCGCGGGTTTCTGGGTCGAAGGCGGGCGCATCGTGCACCCGGTGCACGAGGTCACCATCGCCGGCCACCTGCGCCAGATGTTCAAGGACATCGTGGCCGTGGGTGCCGACACCTACACGCAGGGCAGCAAGACGGTGGGTTCGGTGCTGGTGTCGCGCATGAAGCTGGCGGGGGCCTGAGCGCCAGAAGCTGGCGAGGGTCCGAGGGTCTGCGGGTCTGCGGGTTCGTGGGTTCGCTCGTTCGAGCGCCCGGTGCTTACCCTGATTTCAGCCCGCCGGTGGCTGCGTCGAGCAAACTGCAGCCGTGGTGGCTTTTCCGCGCCCGACGCGCCCTTGTTTCGAGCGGGTAAACCCGCCCGAATCGAGTCGGTGCCGACTCCTAGAATTCCGCGCCTTTGCCCCTCAATCACCTTTGATCCTGACAGGAGAAATCAATGGAACGTCGTTCATTCGTACATGGTGCCGGCTTGGCAGGCGTGCTCGCTGCGGGCGTGGCACCGGCCATCGTCCATGCCCAGGCCGCCATCCGCTGGCGCCTGACATCGTCATTTCCCAAGTCACTGGACACGATCTACGGTGCGGCCGAAACCCTGTCCAAGAAGGTCAAGGACATGACGGGTGGCAAGTTCGAGATCTCGGTGCATGCCAACGGTGAGCTCGTTCCTTCGGCCGGTCTGGTCGATGCCGTGCAGAACGGCACCGTCGAGATGGGCCACACCGCGCCTTACTACTACTTCGGCAAGAACGACGCCTTCGCGCTGGGCTGCGCCAT
>JANMVM010000269.1:0-14499 GCA_031392695.1 Rubrivivax sp. | reverse complement strand
GTTCGAGTATCGCCGCGGCTACAAATTCTCGACCTACGCGACCTGGTGGATCCGCCAGGCGATCACGCGCTCGATTGCCGACCAGGCGCGCACGATCCGCATCCCGGTGCACATGATCGAGACGATCAACAAGATGAACCGGATCTCGCGGCAGATCCTGCAGGAGACCGGGCAGGAGCCCGATCCGGCGCTGCTCGCCGAGAAGATGGAGATGCCCGAGGAGAAGATCCGCAAGATCCTCAAAATCTCCAAGGAGCCGATCTCGATGGAAACGCCGATCGGCGACGACGACGACAGCCACCTCGGCGACTTCATCGAGGACACCAACAACGTGGCCCCCGTGGACGCCGCGATGCAGGCCGGCCTGCGCGACGTGGTCAAGGACATCCTGGACAGCCTGACGCCGCGCGAAGCCAAGGTGCTGCGCATGCGTTTCGGCATCGAGATGTCCACCGACCACACGCTGGAAGAAGTCGGCAAGCAGTTCGACGTCACGCGCGAGCGCATCCGCCAGATCGAGGCCAAGGCGATCCGCAAGCTCAAGCACCCGAGCCGCTCGGACAAGCTGCGCACGTACCTGGACAATCTCTGAAGCCAAAGGCGCAGGAGACTGGCCGTGGATGTGATGCCGAAGGCAGCAGCGCTCGCGCGGCGAGCGTTTCGCAGCTTGCGCCGCCGGCACAAACTGCGCTCCTGGCTCGACAAGCTTTGAAGACGCGGGTCGACGCCGGGGCAGCGCTACACTTTCACCCGGCATGACCCGCATCTCAGACCGCACCGTCCTGTTCGCCGATCTGCGCGGCAGCACGGCGCTGTTCGAAACCCTGGGCAACGCCGAGGCCACTTCGGTGGTCACCCATTGCGTCAACGCGCTCGGCAGCACGGTCACGAGCTACGAGGGCACGGTCGTCAAGACCCTGGGCGACGGCCTGATGGCGGTGTTCGACGATCCGCTGCACGCCGTGCAGTCGGCCATGCTCATGCACGACGTGCTCGAGGGCATGGTCTCGCGCGGCAGCGAGCGTGGCGCGTCCTCGGGCCTGCGCGCATTGCGGCTCCAGGTGGGGCTGGCGCGCGGCGAGGTCGTCGAGATGAACGGCGACTGCTTCGGCGACGCCGTCAACGTGGCCGCGCGGCTGCTCGACCACGCCGGCGACAACGAAACGCTGCTCACGGTGGAGGTGCTGCAGGGCCTGCCGCTGGACCTGCGCTCGCGATTTCGCAGCCTCGACCGCCTGGTGCTGCGCGGCCGCGCCGAGCCGGTGCAGGTGCACGTGCTCGGCGGCCGCCGCGGCGCCTCTTCCGACATGGCGGCGACGCAGTTTGGCGACGTCGGCGCGGTCTCGGAACCCGACGGCCTGCGCCTGGTGTGGGCCGGCCTGCACCGGGTGTTCGCGAGCCAGCAGACCCCGGTGGTGCTGGGCCGCAGCCCGCAGGCCACCTTCTGCGTCGACGACGGCCGGGTCTCGCGCTCGCACGCCCGCGTCGACTGGCACAGCGGCAGTTTCCAGATCACCGACCTCAGCTACAACGGCACCTACGTGCGCTTCAATGACGGCGAGATCGTCAGCCTGCGCCGCGGCAGCTGCACGCTGCATGGCAGCGGCGCGATCGGCCTGGGCGGCACTCCGACCGATCCCGGCTCGGCCTGCGTGAGCTTCGACGTGCTGCGCTTTGCCGACACACAACCGCAAGTGCCGCTGGAACTGAGCTGACGTGCGGGTGCTGTACGTCGACGACGATCGCATCAACACTCTGCTGTTCGTCGAGACCTGTCGATTCGTCGGCGGGCTGGTCGTCGAGACCGCCGGCACTGGCGCCGAAGCGCTGGACCTGGCCGCGCACTGGCGGCCCGACCTGCTGGTGATCGACCTGCACTTGCCCGACACCTCGGGCTACGATCTGCTGTCCGCATTGCGCAGCGCGCTGTCGACGCCGGACCTGCTGGCCTACCTGTGCACGGCCGATGAGGCTCCGCTTGTGGAACAACCGGCGCGTGAAGCCGGCTTCGCCGGCTGCTGGACCAAGCCCGTTGAACTGCAGCAGGTGCTGGCCGAACTGACGCGCTTGAGCGGCCCGGCAGCCCGATGAGCTTTCGCGCCGAACCCGCCTACCGTCATGGCCAGGCGCCGCGCACGGCCGTGCTGCTGGTCAACCTCGGTACCCCCGACGAGGCCACCGCGCCAGCGCTGCGCCGCTACCTGGCGGAATTCCTGAGCGACCCGCGCGTGGTCGAGATCCCGCGCGCGCTGTGGTGGTTGATCCTGCACGGCATCATCCTGCGCACGCGTCCTGCCCGCTCGGCCGCCAAGTACGCCAGCGTGTGGCTGCCCGAAGGCTCGCCGCTGGCGGTGTGGACCGAGCGCCAGGCCCGGGCGCTGCAGGCCGGGCTCGACGCCCACGGCCACCGCGTCATCGTGCGTCCGGCCATGCGTTACGGCAACCCGTCGCTGCCCGACACGCTGAACGCCCTGCGCGCCGAAGGTGTGACCCGCGTGCTGGTGCTGCCCCTGTACCCACAGTACGCGGCCGCCACCACCGCGAGCGTCGCCGACAAGGTGATGCAGTGGGCGGCCCGCTCGCGGCGCATGCCCGAATTCCGCTTCGTCGCCGAGTACCACGACGACCCGGCGTACATCGCCGCGCTGGCCGCGCAGTTGCGCCAGCACTGGGCCGCCCACGGCCGCGGCGACAAGCTCGTGCTCAGCTTTCACGGCGTGCCCGAGCGCAGCCTGCACCTGGGCGACCCCTACCACTGCCAGTGCCACAAGACGGCGCGCTTGCTGGCTGAAGAGTTGGGCCTGGCAGCCGACGAGGTCCAACTCACCTTCCAGAGCCGCTTCGGCAAGGCCAGGTGGCTGCAACCCTACACCGAGCCGACCTTGCAGGCGCTGGCCGCTGCGGGCGTCAAGCGCGTCGACGTGATGTGCCCCGGCTTCGTCGCCGACTGCCTGGAAACGCTGGAAGAGATCGCCCAGGAAGCGCGCCACGCGTTCCTGGCCGCCGGCGGCGAAGCCTTCAGCTACGTGCCGTGCCTGAACGACAACCCGGCGTGGATCGACGCGCTCACCGCGCTGGCCGAACGCCACCTGTCGGGCTGGGACACGCGCAGCGCCGAGCCCGTCGCCGAGCAAGCCCGGCAGCGCGAACGCGCCCTGGCGTTGGGCGCGACCGACTGAGGGCCGCTTCGGCAGGACGCCGTCTGCGCGTCAAGCCTTCGATCGCCGGATCAGCGCCATCACGCGCGGCAGCACCAGCACCGCGACCACGATCGCCAGCAGCGTGGCCGACATCGGCCGCTCGACGAAGACGCCCCAGTGGCCTTCGCCGATCGACAGCGCGTTGCGCATCTGCGCCTCGGCCAGCGGGCCCAGGATCATGCCCACGATCACCGGCGCGGTCGGGAAATCGAAGCGCCGCATAACCACGCCCAGCATGCCGATGCCCAGCATCAGCAACAAGTCGAAGGCGCTCTGGCGCATGCCGTAGACGCCGATGGTCGCGAAGATCAGGATGCCGGCGTAGAGCTGCGGCCGCGGGATCTTGAGCAGCTTGACCCACATGCCCACGAGTGGCAGGTTGAGCACCAGCAGCATCACGTTGCCGATGTACAGCGAGGCGATCAGCGCCCACACCAGCGTGCTGCTGGTCTGAAAGAGTTGCGGCCCGGCGTTGATGCCGTAGTTCTGCAAGGCGCTGAGCAGGATCGCCGCCGTCACGCTGGTCGGGATGCCCAGGGTCAGCAGCGGCACCAGCGTGGCCGTCACGGCCGCGTTGTTGGCAGCCTCGGGCCCGGCCACGCCTTCGATCGCGCCGATGGTGCCGAACTCTGACCGGTGCTTGCTGAGCTTGCGCTCGACGCCGTAGCTCAGGAAAGTCGGGATCTCCGAGCCACCAGCCGGGATGGTGCCGAAAGGAAAACCGATCAAGGTGCCGCGCAGCCACGCCGGCCACGAGCGCTTCCATTCAGCGCGCGTCATGTGCACGCTGCCCATGCGGTTGAGCTGTTGCTCGCTGCGGCCTTCGTACAGCGCCGTGTACAGGCACTCGCCGACCGCAAACAGGCCCACCGCCACCAGCACCACCTCGATGCCGTCCATGAACTCCGGGATGCCACCGGTGTAGCGCACCTGGCCGGTGATCTGGTCCAGCCCCACGCAGCCGACGGCCAGGCCGATGAACAGCGCCGTCATGCCGCGCAACGTGCTCTTGCCCAGCACCGCGCTGACGGTGGTGAAGGCCAGCACCATGAGCATGAAGTACTCGGGCGGCCCCAGCAGCACCGCGTACTTGGCCACCACGGGCGCGAACAGGGTGACGAGCACGGTGGCGATGGTGCCGGCGACGAAGCTGCCGATGGCCGAAGTGGCCAGCGCCGCGCCGGCGCGGCCGTTCTTGGCCATCTTGAAGCCTTCGAGCGCGGTCACCATGGTGCCGGTCTCTCCCGGCGTATTGAGCAGAATCGAAGTCGTGCTGCCGCCGTACATGGCGCCGTAGTAGATGCCGGCGAAGAAGATCATGCTCGCCGTGGGTTCGACCTGCGAGGTGATGGGCAGCAGCATCGCCACCGTCACCGCCGGCCCGATGCCCGGCAGCACGCCGATGGCGGTGCCTAAAGCGCAGCCAACAAAAGCCCACAGCAGGTTGATCGGCGTGCCGGCGGTAACGAAGCCGCCCAGGAGCTGGTTCCAGATGTCCATCGCAGCGGCCTCAGATCCAGCCGCTGCCGGTCAAGCCGGGCAGGTTGATGGCCAGCAGTTTCGTGAACAGCCAGAACGCCGGCGCGGCGATCAGGAAACCGGTGACGAAGTCCATCACCAGCGCACGCGTGCCGCCCTGCGTCTTGCCTTCGGAGGCGCGCAGGCCGCGCACCGCCAGCATGAAGCACAGCGTGCAGCTGAGGATGAAGCCGATGGTGGTGATGAGCGCGGCGTTGGCGGCCACGCCCGCGGCCACCCAGGCCAGCGCGTGCCAGTCGCCGCGCTCGCCGCCGGTGGGCGCCTCCATGTCGCGCCAGCCGCCGCGCCGCGCGTGCAGCACCAGCCAGGCGCCGCACAGCATCAGCACCACCGCCACCACCCAAGGCAGGAAGTTGGGACCGACACCTGCATAACCGGCGGTGGACGGAATGCCCGATGCGCCGAAGGCCATCAGGGCGCCCAGCACCAGCGCGCCGGCGCCGATCAGGGTCTGGTGCCGCTGCGCGGCCTGGGGGTCTGACATCAGGGCTTCTCCTCGGTGTTGTGGTGCGTGCAAGACAGCGCGAGGGCTCCCGGCCCCCGCTGGGTCCAGTGCTTCGCCCGCTGCGGCGCTTCAGACCATGCCGGCCTTGACCATCGTGGCGCGCAGGCTGGCGAACTCGCGGTCGACGAAGTCCTCGAACTCCTTGCCCGTCTGCAGCGCCGAAGTCCAGCCGTTCTTGTCCAGCGACTCGGCCCAGGACTTCGTCTTGGTGGCCTTGACGACGAGGTCGATCAGCGTCTTGCGTTGCTCGGGCGTGATGCCCGGCGCGCCGTAGACGCCGCGCCAGTTGCCGATCTCGACGTTGTAGCCCTGCTCCTTCATCGTCGGCACATTGATGCCTTTGAGCCGCGTCGCCGAAGTCACCGCGATGGCGCGCATCTTGCCGGCCTCGATGTACTGCTGGAACTCGCTGTAGCCGCTGCCGCCGACGGTGACGTTGCCGCCCAGCACCGCCGCCGTCGCCTCGCCACCGCCGCGGAAGGGCACGTAGTTGATCTTGGCCGCGTCGACGCCGACTTCGCGCGCCAGCATGGCCGCGGCGATGTGCTCGGTGGAGCCGCGGGAACCGCCGCCCCACTTGACGCTGCCCGGGTCCTTCTTGAGCTGCTCGACGACGTCCTTCATGGTCTTCAGCGGTGAGCCTTCCGGCACCACGAAGACGTTGTATTCGCTCGTCAGGCGGGCCAGCGGCGTGGCCTGGTTCAGCGTCACCGGCTGCTTGCCGGTGATGATGCCGCCGAGCATGACCGCGCCCATCACCATCATCGCGTTCGGGTCGCCCTTGGATGAGTTGAGGAACTGCGCCAGGCCCAGGGCACCGGCGGCTCCACCCTTGTTCTCGAAGGTCACGGCCGCGGCCGCGCCCGACTCCTGCAGCGCCTTGCCCAAAGCGCGGCCGGTGGTGTCCCAGCCGCCACCCGGGTTGGCGGGGATCATCATCTTCAGGTTGGCGGCGGCGCGCGCCGACATCGGCAGTGTGCCAGCAGCGGCCAGGGCCGCCAGGCTCTTCAGGAAAGTGTCACGACGCATGCGGATCTCCTCGGGCACGGTGAAATGGAATGGGCTGGATGATGGCGCGCGCGGCTGTCAAACGGCTGTCGCCGACCCCCGGGGATTCACCAAGAGCGCGGCCGGCGCGGCGCCACTGCCGATAATCCGGCCCGTCAATGAAACTGCTGCTCGTCGAAGACAACACCGCCATGCAGACCACCCTGCGGCGCAGCTTCGAGCGCCGCGGCATGCAGGTCGTGGTGTGCGGCGACGGCGCGCGTGCGCTCGACCGCTGGCAGGCCAGCATGCCCGACGTCGTGCTGCTGGACCTGAGCCTGCCTGGGCTGGACGGCCTGAGCGTGCTGGCCGCGGCGCGCGCTGCGGGCCTGGCCACGCCAGTGCTGATCCTCACCGCCCGCGGCACCGTGGGCGATCGCATCCTGGGCCTGAACACGGGCGCCGACGACTACCTGGCCAAACCCTTCGACCTCGACGAGCTCGAAGCCCGCGTGCGCGCGCTGGTGCGCCGCGCCGCGCCTCGCGGCAACGAAGGCACGGCCGCACCGGAGTTCGGCGGGCTGCGCGCAGACGCCGCCAGCGGTGCCGTGTATCTCGACGGCCAGGCGATGGACCTGACGGTGCGCGAAGCGGCGCTGCTGCGCGCGCTGCTGGCGCTGCCGGGTCAGGCCGTGGCCAAGGAGCGGCTGAGCGATCTGGTCTTCGCCGGCGAGTCACAGGTCCAGGCCGATGCCATCGAGGTCGTGGTCTACCGGCTGCGCAAGAAGTTGGGCGGCACGCGGGCGCAACTGGTCACGCTGCGCGGACTGGGCTACCTGCTCAAGGCGCAGGGGTGAGCGAAGCCGCCGCGAAGGCGCGCCGGCCGCAGCGAAGGCTGTCGCTGCGCCGCTACCTGCTGCTGGGCATCTTGCTGCCGGTGCTCGGCTTTGTGTTGCTCAACACGTTCAGCCAGTACCGCCAGGCGCTGGCCGCCGCCGACACCGCCTACGACCGCACGCTGCTGGCCTCGGCCAAGGCCATCGGCGAGCAGCTCGAGTACACGCCAGCCGACGCCACGGCACCAGCGCGCGTGCGCGTCAGCCTGCCCTACAGCGCGTTGGAGGCCTTCGAGGCCGACAACCGCAGCCGCATGTACTACCGCGTGGCCGGCTTCGGCGGCGAATGGGTGTCGGGCTTCCCCGACCTGCCACCCGCCCGGCCGGCGGCGCAGCAGACCAGCGTCTACGCCGCGCTGGTGCAGTTCTACGACGAGAGCTACCTTGGCGAGCCGGTTCGCATGGCCGTGCTGCAGCAGCCGGTGGCCGGTGTCGGCGGCCAGGGCATGGCCACGATCCAGGTCGCCGAGACGCTGGAGCTGCGCCACACGCTGGCGCGCACGCTGCTGCTGCAGACGCTGTGGCAGCAGCTGCTGCCGGTGCTGCTGATCGCGGCCGTGGTGGTCTTCGTCGTGCAGCGCGCGACGGCACCGGTGCGGCAGCTCAGCGCGCAGCTGCGCCAGCGCGCCGAGGCCGACCTCTCGCCGCTGCCATCGGCCGACGCGCCGCTCGAACTGCAGCCACTCCTGGACGCCACCAACGGCGTCATGGCGCGCCTGTCGCACGTGCTGGAGCACCAGAAGCGGTTCGTGCGCGACGCCTCGCACCAGCTGCGCACGCCACTGGCGGTGCTCAAGGCGCAGGTCCAGTCGGCGCGGCGCGGCGATGTCGAGCCGGCGCAGGCGCTGGTCGAGATCAGCGTCACCGTCGACCGCGCCACCGAGCTGGCCAACCAGATGCTCGCCCTGGCCAAGGTCGAGCAGCTGCGCCAGCAGGGGCACGCGCCGGTGCTGGCCTGGGACGCCATCGTGCGCGCGGTGGCGCTCGACGTCGGGCCACTGGTGGCTGCGGGCTGCATCGACTTCGAGATCGAGACCCAGGCCGCCCCGGTGCGGGCCCACGCCTGGGCGCTGCGCGAACTGACGCGCAACCTGCTGCACAACGCCATCAAGCACACCCCGCCCGACCGGCGGCTGGCGGTGCGGCTGGCCGTCGAGGACCGGCGGGCCGTGCTGACCGTAAGCGACGACGGCCCGGGCATCGGCGCCGAACAGCGCGAGCGCCTGTTCCAGCCTTTCGCGGCTGCAGAGACAATCGGCGGATCGGGCCTGGGGCTGGCGATCTGCCTGGAGATCGTGCAGTCGCTGGCCGGCAGCATCGAGTTGCTCAACCGCGAAGGCCGGGAAGGGATCGAAGGACTGGACGCGATCGTGACACTGCCGCTGGAGCCGCCCGATGGCCACCCTTGAGCGCGTGCGACTCGACAAGTGGTTGTGGGCCGCCCGCTTCTACAAGACGCGCGCGCTGGCCGCCGACGAGGTCGGCCGTGGCCGGGTGATGGTCAACGAGCAGGTGGCCAAGGCCTCGCGCGAGCTCAAGCCGGGCGACGAACTGACGATCAAGCAGGGCCCGGTCGCGCGCACCGTGCTCGTGCGCGGCCTGAGCCACGTCCGCGGGCCGGCACCGGTGGCGCAGGCCCTGTACGAAGAAACGGCCCCGAGCATCGCGCGGCGCGACAAGGCGGCCGAACAGCGCCGCCTCGGCGTCGAGCCGGCCCAGGCCATCGAACAGGGCCGGCCCACCAAGCGCGACCGCCGGCAGTTGGCCGACTGGCAGCGCTGGAGCGCCAGCGCCGACGACCTGGACGCCGGGCCGAAGTAGCCCGCTGCGGGCGGCAACGCCTGGCGGGTCGAAAGAACCGCGCTGCAATATCCCTCTTGAAAGCACGGGCACCGTCCCCAAGTGCCTTGGACCGCATCCGACACACATCATGAACGAGACCCCAGATCCCGCCCAGCAGGCCGCCGATGCGGCCGTCTCCCCGCCCAGCCTTGAGGCCCAGTTCGCCGAGTTGCAAGCCCGCCACACCGAGGTTTCCGACGCCTACCTGCGCGCCAAGGCCGAAGCCGAAAACACCCGCCGCCGCGCCGAGGAAGAGATCTCCAAGGCACGCAAGTTCGCCATCGAGAGCTTCGCCGACAGCCTGCTGCCGGTGCGCGACAGCCTGGAAGCCGCCATCACGCTGCCCAACGCCACCCTGGAGCAGATGCTTGAGGGCGTGCACGCCACGCTGCGCCAGCTGACCGCGGCGCTGGAGCGCAACAAGGTGCTGGTCATCGCGCCGCCCGCCGGCACCAAGTTCGACCCCCATCAGCACCAGGCCATCAGCGTGGTGCCGGCCGAACACGAAGCCGGCACCGTGGTCGCCGTGCTGCAAAAGGGCTACCTCATCACCGACCGCGTGCTGCGCCCGGCGCTGGTCACGGTGGCAGCGCCCAAATAGAGCTTTTCACCTGCCGGCGGTCTTGAAAGCCGGCGGGTTATCCACAACTCCAGAGCAACGGCATTTCTCCTGAAGGAGCCAAGAAAATGGGAAGAATCATCGGCATTGACCTCGGCACGACCAACTCGTGCGTGGCCATCATGGAAGGCAACACCACCAAAGTGATCGAGAACAGTGAAGGTGCGCGCACCACGCCTTCGATCATTGCCTATCAGGACGACGGCGAGATCCTCGTCGGCGCCAGCGCCAAGCGCCAGTCGGTGACCAACCCGCGCAACACGCTGTATGCCGTCAAGCGCCTGAGCGGCCGCATGTTCACCGAGCAAGAAGTGCAGAAGGACATCCGCCTGATGCCCTTCACGATCGCTGCCGCAGACAACGGCGACGCCTGGGTGGAAGTGCGCGGCAAGAAGATGGCGCCGCCGCAGGTCAGCGCCGAAGTGCTGCGCAAGATGAAGAAGACCGCCGAGGACTACCTGGGCGAGGAAGTCACCGAGGCCGTGATCACGGTGCCGGCCTACTTCAACGACAGCCAGCGCCAGGCGACCAAGGACGCCGGCCGCATCGCCGGGTTGGACGTCAAGCGCATCATCAACGAGCCCACCGCGGCGGCGCTGGCCTTCGGCCTCGACAAGCACGGCAAGGGCGACCGCAAGATCGCGGTGTTTGACCTCGGCGGCGGCACTTTCGACATCAGCATCATCGAGATCGCCGACGTCGACGGCGAGAAGCAGTTCGAGGTGCTGTCGACCAACGGCGACACCTTCCTGGGCGGGGAGGACTTTGACCAGCGCATCATCGACTACATCGTCACCGAGTTCAAGAAAGAGCAAGGCGTCGACCTGACAAAGGACGTGCTGGCGCTGCAGCGACTGAAGGAAGCCGCCGAGAAGGCCAAGATCGAGCTTTCCAACAGTACGCAGACCGACATCAACCTGCCCTACATCACGGCCGATGCGTCGGGCCCCAAGCACCTGAACATCAAGCTCACGCGCGCCAAGCTCGAGAGCCTGGTGGACGAGCTCATCGCGCGCACCATGGAGCCGTGCAAGATCGCCGTCAAGGACGCCGGCGTCAAGCTCACGGACATCGACGACATCATTCTCGTCGGCGGCATGACGCGCATGCCCAAGGTGCAGGACAAGGTCAAGGAGTTCTTCGGCAAGGAGCCGCGCAAGGACGTCAACCCCGACGAAGCCGTCGCCGTGGGCGCAGCCATCCAGGGCCAGGTGCTCAGCGGTGAGCGCAAGGACGTGCTGCTGCTGGACGTGACGCCGCTGTCGCTGGGCATCGAGACGCTCGGTGGGGTCATGACCAAGATGATCAAGAAGAACACCACCATCCCGACCAAGTTCGCGCAGACCTTCAGCACCGCCGACGACAGCCAGCCCGCGGTGACCATCAAGGTCTACCAGGGCGAACGTGAGCTGGCCACCGGCAACAAGAGCCTGGGGGAGTTCAACCTCGAAGGCATTCCGCCGGCGCCGCGCGGCCTGCCGCAGATCGAAGTCACCTTCGACATCGACGCCAACGGCATCTTGCACGTCAGCGCCAAGGACAAGGGCACGGGCAAGGAGAACAAGATCACCATCAAGGCCAACTCCGGCCTGACGGAAGAAGAAATCCAGAAGATGGTGAAGGACGCCGAACTCAACGCGGCCGAGGACTCCAAGAAGGTCGAACTGGTGCAGGCCCGCAACCAGGCCGACGCCATGATGCACAGCGTGAAGAAGAGCGTGGCCGAGCACGGCGACAAGCTCGACGCCGCCGAGAAGGAAAAGATCGAGGCTGCACTCAAGGACGTGGACGAAGCGCTCAAGGGCGACGACAAGGCCACCATCGAAGCCAAGACCGAAGCGCTGATGACGGCGAGCCAGAAGCTGGGCGAGAAGGTCTACGCCGACACCCAGGCAGCCCAGGCCGCCGCGGGCGCTGCGGCAGGTGCAGCCGGCGGTGGCGGCAGCGCCGGGGAAGCGCCGCAGCAGCAAGCCAAGCCGGCCGACGACAACGTGGTCGACGCGGAGTTCAAGGAAGTCAAGAAGTGATCCGCCCTCGTCCCGGCCGGCCTGCTTGCAGGCGGCCGTGATGACTCGCCGCGTTCGAAGTGCCAGCCCCGCCGCCGGCAGTTCCACGCGGCGGTTTTGCGTTTCGGAAATGATGAGGCTGCATGGCTAAGCGTGACTACTACGACGTTCTGGGCGTGCCCAAGAACGCCACCGACGAAGACATCAAGAAGGCCTATCGCAAGCTGGCGATGAAGCACCACCCCGACCGCAACCAGGGTGGTGGAGCCAAGGTCTCCGAAGAGAAGTTCAAGGAGGCCAAGGAGGCCTACGAGATGCTCTCCGACGGCCAAAAGCGCGCCGCCTACGACCAGCACGGCCACGCCGGGGTCGACCCCAATCTGGGCGGCCGCGGCGGCCCGGGGGCGGAAGGCTTCGGCGGCTTTGCCGAGGCCTTCGGCGACATCTTCGGCGACATCTTCGGCGGCCAGGGCGGCGCCGGCGGCCGGCGTGGCGGCGGCCAGCAGGTGTACCGCGGCAGCGACCTCAGCTACGCGATGGAGATCAGCCTCGAAGAGGCGGCCTTCGGCAAGGACACCCAGATCCGCGTGCCGACCTGGGAGACCTGCGACACCTGCAGCGGCACCGGCGCCAAGCCCGGCACCAGCCCCAAGACCTGCAGCACCTGCAACGGCGCCGGCACGGTGCACCTGCGCCAGGGCTTCTTCAGCATTCAGCAGACCTGCCCGCAGTGCCACGGCAGCGGCAAGATCATCCCCGACCCCTGCGTCGCCTGCAACGGCGCGGGCAAGCTCAAGAAGCAGAAGACGCTGGAGGTCAAGATCCCGGCCGGCATCAACGAAGGCATGCGCATCCGCAGCGCCGGCAACGGCGAGCCCGGCACCAATGGTGGCCCCGCCGGCGACCTCTACATCGAAATCCGCGTCAAGCAGCATGAGATCTTCGAGCGCGACGGCGACGACCTGCATTGCACCGTTCCCGTGGGCCTGACCACGGCGGCGCTGGGCGGCGGCATCGAGGTGCCCACGCTGGGCAGCAAGGCCGAGATCGAGCTGCCCGAAGGCACCCAGCACGGCAAGACCTTTCGGCTGCGCGGCAAGGGCATCAAGGGCCTGCGCTCGAGCTACCCAGGTGACCTGTATTGCCACGTCGCCGTGGAAACGCCGGTCAAGCTCACCGAACACCAGCGCAAGCTGCTCAAGGAGCTGGACGACGCCTTCAAGAAGTCGGGCGATCGCCATTCGCCCAACACCAAGACGTGGTCGGACCGCGTGAAGGACCTGTTCAAGTAACTCGCGCCCCGTCGAAACGGCAGCAGGCGGATCAGAACAGCTCGGCCTGCCCCGCGACACGGCCCGGCGGTCTGAAGCGCGACAGGTCGAGCGCGATGCGCTCGCGGTTCAGGCCCAGGCTCGCGCAGGCCTTCTCGAAGCGCTGGCGCAACAGCTCGGCCCAGATGCCGCGCCCCGTCATGCGGGTGCCGAATTCACTGTCGTAGTCCTTGCCACCGCGCATCTCTCGCACACGCGCCATGATGCGCTCGGCGCGCTCGGGAACGTGCTGCTGCAACCACTGCTGGAACAGCGGGTTCACCTCCCAGGGCAGACGCAGCACGATGCTGAAGGCAGACCGCGCGCCCGCGTCGTGCGCGGCCTTGAGGATGCGCTCGAGCTCGGGCTCGTTGAGGAAGGGGATCACCGGCGACACGCTCACGCCCACCGGGATGCCAGCCTTGGCCAGGGCCTCGATGGTCTGCAGGCGGCGGTGCGGCGCTGCGGCGCGCGGCTCCAGCGTGCGCGCCAGCTGAGGATCGAGCGTCGTGATCGACACATACACGGCGGCCAGACGCTGCTCGGCCAGGGGCGCGATGAGATCGATGTCGCGCTCCACCAGGCTCGACTTGGTGATGATGGAAAACGGATGGCGGGCCTGCGACAACACCTCGATGATCGAGCGCGTGATGCGCAGGCGCCGCTCGGCCGGCTGGTAGGCATCGGTGACCGAACCGATGTTGAGCTGCCCGGGCGTGTAGCCGCGCGCCGACAGCGCCTCGCGCAGCCTTTCGGCGGCGTTGACCTTGGCCACGATGCGCGTTTCGAAGTCGATGCCGGGCGACAGGTTGAGGTAGCTGTGCGTCGGCCTGGCATAGCAGTAGATGCAGCCGTGCTCGCAGCCTCGGTAGGGGTTGATGGAGAGGTCAAAGCCGATGTCGGGAGAGTCGTTGCCCGACAGGATGCGGTTGACCTTTTCCTCCAGCACCTGCGTCACCGGGGCCAGCGGCTCCTGCTGCGCCGCCTGCTCCAGCGTGCCCCAGCCGTCATCGAACTCGCTACGCTGCTCGGTGTTGAAACGGTGCTCGAGGGCCCAGACCGTGCCGCGCCCCTTGAGTGCGCCGATGGGCGCGTACATGAGAGTGGCTGCGGGCGGCGTCGGGTTGGATTGCATACTGCAGATATATAAGGGGTATCCTTTTAGCTCCAGCAACGCCGAAACTACTGGATGGACATCCAGCATATCGCAGTACCCGAGGCAGGTAAAGACTACCCCCGGAACTGGAACGAATTGCTGGATTGGTTCGGCAGTGAGGACGCCTGCCTCAGTTACCTGGAGCGACTGCGCTGGCCGCAAGGCTTCGTGTGCCCGAGTTGCGCCGCCGCCGGTGAGCCCTACCGGTCAACTCGCGCCCGACTGATGTGCCGCAGTTGCTCACACCAGAGCACGGTGACCGCCGGCACGATCTTTGACAAGACTCGCACACCGCTTCGGGTGTGGCTGGCCGGGGCGTGGTACCTGACCAACCAGAAGCACGGGGTCAGCGCCCTGGGACTGCAGCGGGTGCTGGGGCTGGGCGGCTACGAGACGGCCTGGACGATGCTGCACCGCTTCCGCCGCGCCATGGTTCGCC
>JANMVM010000265.1:0-23871 GCA_031392695.1 Rubrivivax sp. | reverse complement strand
GGCAGCCGAGTTCTATGAAGACGAGGTCGACGAGGCCGTGAAGGGCCTGTCGAGCCTGATGGAGCCGTTCATCATCGTGATCCTGGGCACGCTGATCGGCGGCATCGTGGTCTCGATGTACCTGCCGATCTTCAAGCTCGGTCAAGTCGTCTGATCTTGGATCCTCAGCTCGTCGGCGCACTGCTGTCGCCGGTCGTCCTGGCGTTGTTCGGGCTGCTGATCGGCAGCTTTCTCAACGTCGTGATCCACCGCGTGCCGCTGATGATGGAGCGCGTCTGGCGCACCGAGAGCGCCGAGCTGCTCGGCGTCAAGATCGACGAGACGCCCGAGATCACGCTGTCGATACCACGCTCGCGCTGCCCGTCGTGCGGGCACGCCATCCGCTGGTACGAAAACATTCCGGTGCTCAGCTACCTTGTGTTGCGCGGCAAGTGCTCGGCCTGCAAAGCGCCGATCTCGCTGCGCTACCCAGCCATCGAGGTGCTCACCGCAGCGCTGTTCGCGGCCGTCGGCATCCACTTCGGCACGCAGCCCACCGTGCTGCTGTGGTGCGGCTTCGCGGCAGCGCTCGTGGCGCTCGCCTTCATCGACCTCGACACCACGTTCCTGCCCGACGACCTGACCCTGCCGCTGATGTGGGCCGGCATCGTCTCCGCGGCGCTCGGCTGGATACCGGTGACGCTCGCGGCTTCGGTCGCTGGTGCGGTCGCGGGTTACCTGTCGCTGTGGTTCGTGTTCCATGCCTACCGGCTGATCCGCGGCAAAGAAGGCATGGGCGCGGGTGACTTCAAGCTGCTTGCCGCGCTCGGCGCATGGATGGGCTGGCAGGCGATCCCGTCGATCATCCTGCTGTCTTCGGCGGTCGGTGCGGTCGTCGGCATCGCGTTGATCGTGTTCCGGCAGCACGACCGCGAGGTGCCGATTCCGTTCGGGCCGTACCTGGCCGGCGGTGGCGTCGCCGCGCTGTTCTTCGGCGAGCAGTTGTCGCGCCTGTGGATGCCACCGGTCTGAACCTCAGCCCGCTGCGGATCGGCCTCACCGGCGGCATCGGCAGCGGCAAGAGCATGGTCGCGAAGCTGCTGGCCGAGCACGGCGCGGTCATCGTCGACACCGACTTGATCGCGCGCCAGCTCACCCTGCCCAGCGGCGCGGCGATCGGCGCGATCGCCGACGCGTTCGGCGCCGACTTGATCGCCGCCGATGGCGCGCTCGACCGCGCCCGCCTGCGCGAAATGGTGTTCGCCGACCCGCTGAAGAAACGCCGTCTCGAAGCGATCCTGCACCCGTTGATCGGCGCCGAGACCGACCGGCAGGCCGACGCGGCGGGCGCGCGAGCGGTCGTCTTCGACGTGCCGCTGCTGGTCGAATCCGGCGGTCGCTGGCGCGCCAAGGTCGACAAGGTGCTGGTCGTCGATTGCCGCGAAGCGACGCAGGTCGAGCGCGTCGTCGCGCGTTCCGGGTGGACGCAAGACGCCGTGCGCGCGGTGATCACCCAGCAAGCTTCGCGCGCGCAGCGTCGCGCGTGCGCCGACGCGGTCATCTTCAATGACGGCATCACGCCCGAACAGCTCGCTGCGCAGGTGCAAACCCTCTGGCAGCACTGGACCCGAGCGCCGCACTAAGGCACTCGAGGCATGGATACGTGCCTGTGGAACAATTGCTGGCCGACAGACCCGCTTCGCCTGTGCAGGAACCCCCGCAGTGATCCTCTACGAATACCCGTTCAACGAAAGCATCCGCACGATGCTGCGCCTCGAACACCTGTTCGACCGGCTTGGTACGTTGATCGCGCGCGACGCACCCGTCGACCACCACTACGCGCTCTCGACCCTGTTCGAGATCCTCGATGTGTCGTCGCGCGCCGACCTGAAATCCGACCTGCTCAAGGAGCTCGACAAGCACAAGCAGCTGTTCAACAGCTACCGCGGCAACCCGTCGATCTCGGAGGCTGCGCTCGACGAGGTCACGGCCAAGATCGACCACGCCTTCAACGGCCTGAACGACGTGCAAGGCAAGGCCGGCGCGGCGCTCAACAGCAACGAGTGGCTGATGAGCATTCGCAGCCGCATCAGCATTCCCGGTGGCACCTGCGAGTTCGACCTGCCGGCCTACTACGCATGGCAGAAGTTCGAGCCGCAGCGTCGGCGCGCCGACCTGATGCAGTGGATCGACTCGCTGATGCCGCTGGCCGAGGCACTGCAGGTATTGCTCGGGCTGCTGCGCGATTCGGGTACGCCGCAGAAGGTCGCGGCCCCCGCCGGCCAATACCAGCAAAGCCTGCCGCAAGGTCGCCTTTATCAACTGATGCGCGTGCGGCTCGACGTGCCCGAAGACATCGTGCCCGAGATCAGCGGCCACCGGCTGATGGTCGCGGTGCGGCTGATGCGGCAGGACGCCGAAGGCCGCCTCAAACCGAGCCAGGAGGACGCCAACTTCGAGTTGACGCTCTGTTCATGAGCAGAATGATCCGTTGCCCGGGCTGCGGCGGCCCGAGCGTCTATTCGAATGACAACGCGTTCCGCCCGTTTTGCAGCGCGCGCTGCAAGAACAACGACTTCGGCGCGTGGGCCAGCGAAGGCTATGCCGTGCCGGCCGATCCGGACCCGGACTTGCCCGAGCCCGACGTCGATGGCAGCGATCCGCTGCGGCACTGAGCGCGCAGACTGACTGCCTGATTCAGCGCGCGAGCCAATGGTCGGCGAAGCCCGCCAGATCGTCGTGCGTCGACTGGGCCCACGCCAGATCAGGCCCGACGTTCGGGCTGCCGTTCGGTGCGCGCAGCACCAGTGCCGTGTGCACCTGCGACGGCAAGCCGCGCAAGTACAGGATGTAGTCGTCGACGAACGCGATCGGGTTCAGCATTTCGATCGCGTCGGCCTTCGGGCTGCGCTCGCCTTCGTGGTTGCCGGTCGCGATCACACGCTCGATGGGGAAGCCGCAGTCACGCAGGTTGCGCAGCCTCGCCGCCTCGAACTCGAGGTCGAGCGCCGAGACGCACACCAGGTCGAAGCCGGCATCGTGCAGGCGGTGACAAGCATTGAGCGCCCCGGCGATGGGCGGCAGCGTGGTCCAGAAGTGGGCGTCGAACGCGGCGCGAAACAGCGGGCGGCGTTCGGGCGTGAGCCGCTCGACAGCCCACCGGTCGATCGGCCAGTACGCCAGCGGGTCACGTTCGGCCGGCGCTTGGCCGAACGCGCGCTCCCACGCGGACGCATAGCCGAGATGAAAATCGAGCAGCACGCCGTCGCAATCGAGCGCAATCAGGGGGCGTGAGCGAGGTGTGGCCATGCACCGACTCTAGCGGGCCGCGGTGACAACCGATGTCACCCGCACGACGACAATCGCGCGATGCAGCACAAGCCCTTCTCACCGGCCTGCGAGCGCAACCAGGACGCGATTCTCGCGGTGCTGCGCGCGCAGTTCGCTGACCGCACCCATGTGCTCGAGATCGGCAGCGGCACCGGCCAGCACGCCGTGCACTTCGCGCCCGCGCTGCCGCACCTGATCTGGCAGACCTCGGACGTTCCGGCCAACCTGCCCGGCATTCGCGAGTGGCTGCGTGAAGCCCGATGCCCGAACACGCCGCCGCCGCTGGCCTTCGACATCAACGGCGTGCCACCCGCGGGCCGCTTCGATGCGATCTTCACCGCGAACACGCTGCACATCGTGCGCTGGGACGAGGTGCAGCGCCTGTTCGCGATGCTGCCGGCGCTGATGACCGACGAAGCGCTGCTGACGATCTACGGCCCGTTCAACTACAACGGCGCGTTCACCAGCGCGAGCAACGCCGCGTTCGACGCCTCGCTGCGCGCCGAGCGCCCGCAAAGCGGCATCCGTGATTTCGAGGCGGTCGACGCGCTCGCGCGGTCGGCCGGCCTCGCGCTGGCCGAAGACCGCGCGATGCCGGCCAACAACCGCTGCATCACGTGGCGTCGGTCTGCTTGACCGGCGCTGTCTTGCTCGCCCGCGCCGTCTCGCTGCGAAACACCAGCGCCGCCTCGAACGCGGCGCGCACGAAGGTCAGCGCAGCGGCGAACTCTTCGTCGTTCAATTGGCGCGCGGCGTCGCTCGCACGGTAAAGGTTCGCGAACTCGCGCTCGCGGCCGGCCTGCACCGCGAGCTTGCCGATTCCCAGACCTTCGAGCGTGGCCCACAGCTTCGGGTTGTAGCTGCGCGTGAGCTTCATCGCGATCGGGATCGGGTCGTTGCGCCCGAGCACGCCAGCCAGCCGCAGGATGATCTCGAACGGCAACCCGACCTTGCCGCCCTCGACGGCTTCGAGCAGCGAGGTGTCTTTCAGGTTGATCGCGCGGCCGAGGTCGCCCAGCGTCAGCCCGGCGCTTTCGCGCAGGTTGCGAAACAGCCCGCCGGCCTTTTCGACTGCGGCCCGCTGCGAGGGCTTGGTCAGCTTCGATGCCGCGACGCGAAACGACAGGTCGGCGGCGGTGTTGGCGATCCCGAGCACGAAGTCGGTCCAGGAGCGCAGATCGCGGGCGAGCGTCAGCAGCCCTTTGTCGTTTTTCGCCGGTTGAACGATCACCGCATCGCTTGCTGGCGCGGCCTTCGCGCGGGTCGGTGCAGTCTTCTTCGCCGTCTTTTGAGCGGGTGTGCGCTTCGCGGTGGCCATGTGTGCCTTCGGTGGGTGTCGTCGATCAGGCCGACGCTCGTTTGCGCGCTTCTTCTTCGACCAGATCCTTCTTCAGCAGCTTGCCGACCGGCGACTTCGGCAGCTCGGCGCGCAGCTCCAGTTCCTGCACCATCTCGTGCTTGCCGATGCGGTCTTTCAAGAACGCTTTGAGCTCTTCGAGTGTGAACGCGGGCGCATCTTTCTTCAGCTTGACGAAGGCTTTCGGCGACTGCCCACGGTAGTCGTCGGGGATGCCGATCACGCAGACTTCTTCGACCGCGGGGTGCTCGTAGATCGCTTCCTCGATCACGCGCGGGTAGACGTTGAAGCCGCCGCACAGCAACATGTCTTTGGTGCGGTCGACGATGAAGACGAAACCGTCGGCATCCATCTTCGCGACATCGCCGCTGCGAAAGAACCCGTCGCGCGTCATCGACTTGGCAGTGGCCGCCTCGTTCTTCCAGTAGCCTTTCATCACGTTCGGACCGCGGATGCAGAGCTCGCCGGCTTCGCCCGCGGCCGCCTCCTGCTCCGGGTCGGTCAAGCTCTCGAACTTCAGCTCGATGCCCGGCAGCGGCATGCCGCACGAACCGGCCTTGCGCATGCCATGCACCGGCGTGAAAGTGCCGGTCGGCGAGGTCTCGGTCATGCCCCAGCCTTCGTTGAGTTTGCAACCGGTCAGCGCGACGAAGCGGTTCGCCACCTCGACCGGCAGCGGCGCACCGCCCGAGCCGCAGAACTGAAGCGAACGCAGCTCGCCGGCCTGCACGCGCGGGTGCGCCGAAAGCGCCATGTACATCGTCGGCACGCCGGCGAACAGGCTGATTTTTTTCTCGATCAGGTCTTTGATCACCGCGTCGACATCGAAGCGCGCGTGCAGCACCATCAGCGCGCCCAGGCGCACGCCATAGAGCAGGTTCACGGTCAACGCGTAGATGTGGAACAGCGGCAACACGACGAGCACCCGCTCGGCGCCCTCGGTCAGCACGCGCGGCTTGCCTTGCGAGGTGGCCATGTACTGCGCACAGGCCGCGCTCAGGTTCGCATGCGTCAGCATCGCGCCCTTCGGCAGGCCGGTGGTGCCGCCGGTGTACTGCAGCACGACGACCGCCTGGCGCAGGTCGCCGAGCGCGTGCTGCTCGTAGGCACCGTCGTTCGCGAGCAGTTGCGCGAAGCTCATGTGCCGGTCGTCGCTCGCGACCGTTGCGAGCTGTCCAGCGGCCTGCAAGTGCGCGCGCACGGCGTCCGAATTGGCCGCGTAATCGGCGAGGTTGCCGACGATCAGCTTTTTCAGCCGCGACTTCTCGGGCCCGGAGCCAGCGAGCTGGCGCGCCATCTGCGGATACAGCGCCGCGAGGTCGAGGGTGACGAGAAAGTCGGTCTCGCTGTCTTCGATCTTGTGCGCGAGCACGCGCTCGGCGTCGAGCGGTGAATAGTTGACGACCGTGCCGCCCGCCTTGAGCACACCGAAGAACGCGATCGGGTACTGCGGCGTGTTCGGCAGGTAGAGGCCGACGTGCACGCCGGGGCCGACGCCGAGCTGCTGGAAGCCCTTGGCCGCACGGTTCGCGAGATCGCCGAATTCACGGTAGGTCAGCGTGCAGCCCATGAACTCGATCGCCGGGTTGTCGGGCCAGCGGCGCACGGCGTCGTCGAGCAGCTGCTGCACCGGCATCAGCGGCAGTTCGGCGTCCCAGTGCACGCCTTCGGGGTAGTTCTTGATCCAGGGATGGTCGGCCACGGTCTGATTCCTTGTGAGGGCCGCGCGCATGCATGGCCGGGAGTGTTCACTGCGTTGACTATCGCGTGGCTGGCGCACGCAGCCTTTGGGGGTTTGCCCGGTAGAAACCGGACTTTGCGCGATGCCGATCGGTCGAGTCAAAATCAGCGCGATGAAACCGAGCCGTCGTCAACTCCTCATCGGCACCGCCGCGGGTGCGCTGTTGCCCACTGTCGCCCTGGCCCGAACCGCGTCCGCCGGAGAACGCATGAAACCGATCTCGCTCGAAGAACGCTCGCTCGCCGATCTGCAGGCCGATCTGGCCGCCGGTCGCATCGGTTCGCGGCGCCTCGTGACGGACTGCATCGCGCGCATTCAGCGCATCGACCGGAGCGGCCCGATGCTCGCCAGCGTGATCGAGCTCAATCCCGACGCGCTCGCGATCGCGCAGGCGCTCGACGCCGAGTTCAAAGCCAGCGGCCCGCGCGGCCCGCGGCACGGCCTGCCGATCCTGATCAAGGACAACATCGCCACGCGCGACCGCATGCAGACCACCGCCGGCTCGCGCGCGCTCGAAGGCAGCCGGCCACCCGCCGATGCCTTCGTGGTGCAGCGGCTGCGTGCCGCTGGCGCAGTCATCCTCGGCAAGACCAACCTGAGCGAGTGGGCCAACATCCGCAGCAGCCAGAGCAGCAGCGGCTGGAGCGCGCGCGGCGGCCTCACCCGCAACCCGTATGCGCTCGATCGCAGCACCTCGGGCTCGAGCTCGGGCTCGGCCGCCGCGGTGGCCGCGAGCCTCTGCGCGGCGGCCGTCGGCACCGAAACCGATGGCTCGATCCTGAGTCCGGCTTCGGTCTGCGGCATCGTCGGACTCAAGCCGACGGTCGGGCTGATCAGCCGCAACGGCATCGTGCCGATCGCACACAGCCAGGACACCGCCGGCCCGATGGCACGCAGCGTGCGCGATTGCGCGCTGTTGCTCGGCGGCATGGTCGGCGCCGACGCGGGCGACGCGTCGATGCGCGGCGCCGAATCGAAACGCACGGTCGACTACCTCGCCGGGCTCGACGCCAACGCACTGAAGGACGCGCGCCTCGGCGTCGCGCGTCAGTTCTTCGGCTTTCACGAGCCAACCGATCGCGTGTTCGCCGCCGTGCTCGACGCGCTGCAGACCGCCGGCGCGGTGCTGGTCGACCCGGTCACGTTGCCGGCGATCGAATCGATCGGCGATGCAGAGCTGACCGTGCTGCTCTACGAACTCAAGGCCGATCTCAACGCCTACCTCGCCGGGCTCGGCCCCAACGCGCCGGTCAAGTCGCTGGCCGAGATCATCGCGTTCAACCAACGCAACGCCGCGACCGAGTTGAAGTGGTTCGGGCAAGACCTGTTTGTCAAGGCGCAAGCCAAGGGCCCGCTGACCGACGACGCGTACCTGCAGGCCCGCGCGCTGTGCTTGAAAGTCGCACGCGACGACGGCATCGATGCGGCGATGAAGCAGCACCGCCTCGATGCGCTGATCGCGCCGACCGGCGGCCCGGCCTGGCGCAGCGACCTCGTGGTCGGTGATCACTTCGTCGGCGGCGGCAGCACGATGCTACCGGCCGTCGCCGGCACGCCGAGCATCACGGTGCCGGCCGGCTTCGTCCACGGGCTGCCGGTGGGCCTGAGTTTCTTCGCCGGCGCCTGGAGCGAGGCGCGGCTGCTGGCGCTGGCCTATGCCTTCGAGCAAACCACGAAGGCTCGCCGCCCCCCACGTTACCTGGCGACCATCGACACCCGCGCCTGAAGCCACGCGCCGGCGGAACAATCGCACGGACGGCACGCCGCGCGGCCTCGATCCGCCCTTCAGTTTCAGCACGCCCTGCCGTAAACCCGGGCATGTGCAACGCTGCTCCGCGGTGCGGTCGCCCGCGTGCGGCCAGCGCGCCACCGCTCCCTCGAAGGACGTGATCCATGAGCCCACAGAAGTACCGCCTCATCACCCGCAGCGATTTCGACGGCCTGGTCTGCGCCGTGCTGCTCAACGAGATGAACCTGATCGACGAGATCAAGTTCGTGCACCCGAAAGACATGCAGGACGGCAAGATCGACGTCACGCCGCGCGACATCACGACCAACCTGCCCTACGTGCCCGCCGCGTACCTCGCATTCGATCACCACCTGTCGGAGACGATCCGCAACGGCAAGCACCGCAACCACGTCATCGAGGTCGATGCGCCCTCAGCCGCGCGCGTGGTCTACAACCACTACGGCGCGAAGGCCGCGTTCCCCCGCATCACCGACGAGATGATGGACGCGGTCGACAAGGCCGACTCGGCGCAATACGAGCGCGTCGACATCCTCGACCCGAACGGCTGGGTGCTGCTGAACTACCTGATGGACGCGCGCACCGGGCTCGGTCGCTTTCGCAACTTTCGCATCAGCAACTACGCGCTGATGATGGACCTGATCGACTCCTGCCGCGATCACACGATCGACCAGATCCTCGACCTGCCCGATGTGCAGGAGCGCGTCGACCTCTACTTCGCGCATGGCGAGCCGGCGCGCGAGCAGATTCAGCGCTGCGCCACGGTGCACGGCAAGCTTGTCGTGCTCGACCTGCGCGGTGAAGAGACGATCTTCGCGACGAACCGTTTCATGGTCTACGCGCTGTTTCCGGAGTGCAACATTTCGATCCACGTGATGTGGGGCGTGCAGAAGCAGAACACCGTGCTCGCCTGCGGCAAGTCGATCCTCGACCGCGGCAGCAAGACCAACGTCGGCGCGCTGATGCTGGGCTACGGCGGCGGCGGCCACATGGCCGCTGGCACCTGCCAGGTCGACAACGGCGGCGCGGACGCGACGCTGAAAAAGCTGATCAAGAAAATCAACGCCGACGGCTGATTGGAAGGCCCGCCGGGCTTCGGCGGGTCGAATCGGCGACGCCCGAGCACCCGAAACGCCGTCTCGGCGCATGCCGGCTTGTCGGACATCACCTGCAAGCCAGCGCGGCGACGGCCTGCGCGGGTTCGTCGGCGAGAGGCCAATCATCGGGCATTCGGTCTGCGGGCACCTCGGCACGAGCACTTCGTGACGGGTGGTCTGCACGGCCGTCCACTGAAACCCCCGAACAGCACAAAGGATTCACCATGCGGCATACCTTGCTCATCGCTTCGTTGGTCTGCGCGAGCGCACTCGCCGGCTGCAACAAGACCGACTCGACTGCACCGTCGACTGCGCCGAGTGCGACCACCCCGCCGTCGCCGATGGGGGCGACCCCGGCGTCGCCGACGGCATCCGACCCGTCGATGCCCGATGCCGGGCGCATGGGCTCTCCCGCGGCGTCTTCCGCTAGCGCGCCGTAACCGAGGCGCTCGAGGCGCGTCGGCCTGCCCAAGGGTAGGCCGACTGCTCGGCATGGCCGGTCGCCTCTCTGGCGACATCGAGCCAGATGGATCGCCCGCGCCGACGGTCGCCAAAGCTGATTTCATCGGGCCCCGCGAACAGCGACTCGTTGCCCGAAAACTCCGATACCGGTCGCCAGCGCCCCGCCGCGCGCCTCCCTTAGTGCCGCAGTGAGCTTCGTTGCGGCGTGGTGCGGTGCCGAGCCGATGGGCTTCGGACACTTGCTCTCCGTCGCCGATTTCTGCAAGGCAAGCTGCCGGCACGCTTGAAAGACGGGGCGACCGCCCTATAATCGGGCTTGCTAGCACTCGCTAACGCTGAGTGCTAACGACGGATCAGTTAATTTCGCGCTGGTTTCGTCGCAAGTGATTGAGTGCACACTTCGCACCAGTCCAAAGCAAACCCATCGTCATTCCACCAGGAGATGCTATGAAACTTCGTCCTTTGCACGATCGCGTGATCGTCAAGCGCCTCGAACAAGAAACCAAGACCGCTTCGGGCCTGATCATTCCCGACAACGCTGCCGAGAAGCCCGACCAGGGTGAAGTTCTGGCCGTCGGCCCGGGCAAGCGCAGTGAAAAGGGCGACTTCATCGTGTTGAACATCAAGGTCGGCGACCGGGTCTTGTTCGGCAAGTACAGCGGCCAGACCGTCAAGGTCGATGGCGAAGAGTTGTTGGTCATGAAGGAAGACGACCTGTTCGCCGTCGTCGAGAAGTAAATCTTCTCGCCAGCGATCTGACCTTTTCAAGAATTCGGAGCAATACAAATGGCAGCTAAAGACGTTATTTTCGGCGGCGAAGCCCGCGCACGCATGGTCGAGGGTGTGAACATCCTGGCCAATGCCGTCAAAGTCACCTTGGGTCCCAAGGGCCGCAACGTGGTGCTCGAGCGTTCGTTCGGCGGCCCGACGGTCACCAAGGACGGTGTCTCGGTCGCGAAAGAAATCGAGCTGAAAGACAAGCTCCAGAACATGGGCGCGCAGATGGTCAAGGAAGTCGCTTCCAAGACCTCCGACATCGCCGGTGACGGCACCACCACCGCCACCGTGCTGGCCCAAGCCATCGTTCGCGAAGGCATGAAGTACGTGGCCGCGGGCATGAACCCGATGGACTTGAAGCGCGGCATTGACAAGGCCGTCACGGCGCTCGTCGAGCAGCTGAAGAAGCAATCGAAGGCAACGACGACCAGCAAGGAAATCGCGCAAGTCGGCACGATCTCGGCCAACAGCGACGAAGAAGTCGGCAAGATCATCGCCGACGCGATGGACAAGGTCGGCAAGGAAGGCGTCATCACCGTCGAAGACGGCAAGAGCCTGAACAGCGAACTCGAAGTCGTCGAAGGCATGCAGTTCGACCGCGGCTACCTGTCGCCCTACTTCATCAACAATCCCGAGAAGCAGACCGCGACTCTGGACAACCCGTTCGTGCTGCTGTTCGACAAGAAGATCAGCAACATCCGTGACCTGCTGCCGACGCTGGAGCAAGTCGCCAAGAGCGGCCGTCCGCTGCTGATCATCGCGGAAGAAGTCGAAGGCGAAGCCCTGGCAACGCTGGTCGTGAACACGATCCGCGGCATCCTGAAGGTCGTGGCCGTCAAGGCGCCGGGCTTCGGTGACCGCCGCAAGGCCATGCTGGAAGACATCGCCATCCTGACCGGCGGCAAGGTCATCGCCGAGGAGGTGGGCCTGACGCTGGAGAAGGTCACGCTGACCGACCTGGGCCAAGCCAAGCGCGTCGAAGTGGGCAAGGAAAACACGACCCTCATCGACGGCAGCGGCGCGGCTGGCGACATCGAAGCGCGTGTCAAGCAAGTGCGCGTGCAAATCGAAGAAGCCACCAGCGACTACGACCGTGAAAAGCTGCAAGAGCGCGTGGCCAAGCTGGCCGGCGGTGTAGCCGTGATCAAGGTCGGTGCCGCCACCGAAGTGGAAATGAAGGAAAAGAAGGCCCGCGTCGAAGACGCCCTGCACGCCACGCGTGCGGCGGTGGAAGAAGGCATCGTCGCTGGTGGTGGCGTCGCGCTGCTGCGCGCCCGCCAGACGGCAGGCGTCATCAAGGGTGACAACCACGACCAGGAAGCCGGCATCAAGATCGTGCTGCGTGTGGCCGAAGAGCCGATGCGCATCATCGTCGCCAACGCCGGTGACGAGCCCAGCGTGGTCGTCAATGCCGTGCTCGCCGGCAAGGGCAACTACGGCTACAACGCCGCCAACGGCACCTATGGCGACATGATCGAAATGGGCATCCTGGACCCGACCAAGGTGACGCGCACTGCGCTGCAAAACGCGGCTTCGGTGGCTGGCCTGATGTTGACGACAGAAGCCATGGTCGCTGAGGCCCCGAAGGACGAAGCCGGCGCTGGCGGCATGCCTGGTGGCATGGGCGGCATGGGTGGCATGGGCGGCATGGACATGTAAGTCGTTCCGGCCGGGATAGCGCCGGAACAACTCGGCCGGTTCGAGTTGACAGGCTGACGCCTGCAGCTCAACCGGCCGGGTCCTGCTCGGATCAAGGGCCTGTACGTCTTGCGACGTGCAGGCTTTTCTCATGGCCGGGCGCTTTCTGTTCCGCGGCCGAGCCGGCGGTGGCCCACAAAGTCACCGCGTTTTGGAACGCAGGCCTTTTCCTTTGATCGGATGGGTCGCCTCGCCCCATAATTTTGCAAATATGGCCCAGTCTCCGGTCTCCCACCTGCTGCACCAGTTCGTCGACGACGAACTGTTGCGCGCGCCGCTGCTCTTCGACCAGTTGCTCGACGCCGTGGTCGACACGGTGCGCCGCGAACTGCCCAAGCTCAATGCCACCCAGCGCACGGCGGTGAATGACCTCGTGCTGGCGCTCCAGGCCCAGCGCACGCGCATGGGCGACTACTTCATGAATTCGCTGCACGACCAGGTCCAGTCGGAGCTGGGCCGCCGGCCCGCCAAGCCCGACCCGGTGCCGGCCCAGAAACTCGGCAAACCCATCGTCCTGTCCCTGGTGGACGAGGACGAAGTCGCCATCGACGTGGAGCTTTCGCACGCCATCGAGGCCATCAAGAGCGTGGCCGAATACGAGTTGCGCGAGCTGCGGACCTTCATTTCCGCGCTCGTCGGTGACCTCGACGTGGCACAGGACCACAACCCCTTCCGCGCCGACACCATGACCCGTGCGGTGTGGGCCTCGGCCCAGGCGCTGCCGCTGTCGCGCGCCCACCAGATCGCCTACATGCGGTATGCGTCCACGCCGCTGGCGCAACTGCTGCGCACGAGCTATGCGGCGTCGACCTCGCGCCTCGAAAGCATGGGCGTCGAGCCGGCGGCCTACCGCACCATGATCCTGCCCTCGGGGTCGCGGCGCGGCGGTCGCTCGACCGAGACCACCTTCACGCCCGACCTGTACCGCATGAGCGACGAGATGCCGGCGCCGGTGGATACGCAACAGGCCATGAGCTACCAGGGCCAGTCGGGACGCGGTGGGCCCAAGCTCGAGCGCTGGGCCGACGTCGCGCGCGGCACCAGCCAGCGTGCCGATCGCCAGGCCATCGAGCTCGTCAGCCGCCTGTTCGAAGCCATGCTGGCCGATTCCCGCGTGCCGCCCGACGTGGCGCTGCTGATCTCCCGGCTGCACGGCCCGGCGATGCGCCTGGCGCTGCGCGACCGCAGCTTGCTCGACCACGACAAACATCCGCTGTGGCGCTTCGTCAACCAGCTCGTGTTCGCGGCCGAGATGTCACCCGACGGCTTCGATCCCGAACGGGTGCAGCTGCTCAAGGTGGCGCAGGCCACCATCGAGCAGCTGGCCAGCGAGCCGGTGCAGAACAGCGGCCTGTACCGCTGGGCGGTGGAGCGGCTCGACGCCTTCCTCGCCAAGCGGCTGACGCGCCGCCTGGCCGCCGTCGCCACCCAGGTCGGTGCGCTGCAAAAGCTCGAAGACAAGCTCGGCAACGGCCAAGGTGCGCCGTCCACGATGAGCGGGCCGCTGGACTTCCACCAGCTCGACACCGTGCCCGCCGAGTTCATGGACACCGGCGCGTCCACGATTGCCGGCAGTACGAGCGCAGCCGAGTGGCTCAACAAGTTGCGGCCCGGCGACTGGGTGCGCATGTTCTTCAAGGGCCGCTGGGTCAAGGCGCAGTTGCTGTGGCCGGGCGAGCGGCGCGAGTTCCTACTGCTGGGCGACGGTTCTTCCGACGAGACCTGGGCCGTGCGCGCAGGCGCCCTGGTGCTGATGCACGGCAACGGCCTCATCAAGACACTCAAGCAGCGCTCCATCGTCGGCAGCGCCGCGGCCAAGGTCCACGAGCAGGTGGGGGCGGCCTCGGCCGCCTGAGACGCCCGGCGCGGGCGGTCAGGTCAGCAGGGTTTCGATCAGCTCGACCACGCGGCCCGGCTGCTCATGCACGATCCAGTGGCTGGCTTCGGCCACGCGGTGGACTTGCAACTGCGGCACCCAGCGCTCCAGGCCCTCGAGCAGGCCGGGCATCAGGGCCTTGTCCTGCTCACCCCAGAGCACCGTGGTCGGCACGCGCGAGGTCACGGCCTCGTCGGGCAGCTCCACCTGGTGCACGGCGACGTCGCTACCGCTGGGCGGCCGCAAGGGCGAAGCACGGTAGTAGTTGAGCGGCCCGGTGAGGCCGCGCCCGTCGTTGGCCCAGGCCTGGCGGTACTGCTCGCGCACTGCGGGCGTGAGCCAATCGGGCTGGCCCAGAAAAGGCCACAGGCGGCGAAAGTCTTCTTCGGCCAGCAGCGTTGCGGCGTCGGGGCGGCACAAGAAATTCATGTACGCGCTGGCTGCCTGCTGCGCCGCGTTGTGACGCAGCTCGCGCAGGAAGGTGGCCGGGTGGGGCGAATTGATGATCAGCAGCCGGCGCAGCAACTCGGGCCGCTGCGCGGCCAGGTTCCAGGCCAGCGCACCGCCCCAGTCGTGGGCCACCAGCAGGTCCAGCGGCGCACCCAGGGCCTCGATGGCCGCGGCGACGTCGCCCACCAGGTGCCGGGCGCGGTAGGCTGCCACCTCGCGGGGCGCCGACGAGCCGACGTAGCCGCGCAGGTTGGGAGCCACGCAGGCTGTGCGCGGTGCCAGCCGCGTCATCACCTCGTCCCAGACGAAAGCGGCTTCCGGAAAGCCGTGCAGCAGCAGCACGCGTGCCCGGCCGGCACCGGCGGCGCGGCAGGCCAGCGTGATGCCGCCCGGCAGGGCGAGGTCGAATTGACGGATCATGCCGGGTGGGCCCAGCCGTACACCACCTGCGCCACGTCGCCCAGGCCGAGCCGCGAGAGGGCAGAAAACGGCGTCACGCCGATGTCGGCGTTTTCCGTGCTCACCTCGGCCAGCACGTCCTGCGCCGCCAGCACCGCGGCCTGGGTTTCGCTGCGGTTGAGCTTGTCGCACTTGGTCAACAAGGCCAGCAGGCGCACCTCGCCATTGGCCAGGCGCGGGGTCATGAGCTCGAGCAGCCGGCGATCCAGATCGGTGAAGCCCAGGCGCGAATCGATCATCAGCACCACGCCGTGCAGGTTGCGGCGCAGCTTCAGGTAGTCGGCCATCACCTCCTGCCAACGCAGCTTGGCGGCGCGCTCGACGGCGGCATAGCCGTAGCCGGGCAGGTCGGCAAAGAGCGCGTCGGGACGGTCCTTGGGGCCGACCTCGAACAGGTTGATGTGCTGCGTGCGCCCGGGCGTGCGCGACGCAAAGGCCAGGCGCTTTTGCTGCGCCAGCCGGTTGATGGCCGTCGACTTGCCGGCATTGCTGCGGCCCACGAACGCGATCTCGGGCCGATCACCCAGCGGCAGCTGGTCCAGGCGACTGGCGGTGGTGAGAAAACGGGCGCTGTGGGTCCAGGCCAGCGAGGCCTTCTCAGCTGCCAGCGCGGCCGCCAGCGCGGCTGCTTCAGGGGCGGCCGGCGTGGCGCCGCAAGGGGTCCGAAAGGGTGATGTCATGGTGCATTGTAAAATTCCGCGGTTTCCGCCCAGCGAATCATCGTTTGAAAGCCCGCCGCATGAAGTTGCCCCTTGCCCAGACCCTGTTGGCCCTGACCCTGGCTGTCTCTGCCGGCGCCACCGTGGCCTCCGAAGCGAAAGTGGCCTTCAAGCCCGACGCCGTCAAGGGCCAGCAACTGGCCGCCACCTGCGTGGCCTGCCACACCGCCGACGGCTCGCGCGGCTCGCCCGCCAACCCGATCCTGCAGGGCCAGCATCCCGAGTACCTGGTCAAGCAGCTCACCGAGCTCAAGAGCGGCAAGCGCAAGAATGCCGTGATGATGGGCATGGCCAGCACGCTGTCGGACGACGACATGCAGCACGTGGCCGCGTTCTACGCCTCCAAGGCGGCCAAGCCGGGGTTTGCCAAGATGAAGGACACCGTCACGCTCGGTGAGCAGATCTGGCGCGGCGGCATCGTCGCCAAGGCCGTGCCCGCTTGTGCCGGCTGCCACGGCCCCAGCGGTGCCGGCCTGCCCGTGCAGTACCCGCGCATCGCCGGCCAGCATGGTGACTACACCGAAGCGCAACTGCTGGGTTTCCGCTCCGGCCTGCGCGCCAACAACGCGCAAATGAGCGCCGTGGCCGCCAAGATGAACGACCGTGAGATCAAGGCCGTGGCCGACTACGCTGCAGGCCTGCGCTGACCGGCTCGAGCGGCTGGCCAGCTTCCGCAGGCCGGTGTTGGGCCTGCGTCTTCTTCGGGCGCGTTTCAGGCCTGCACTCCTGCGCCGACGTGTAAGACAACCGCCGCAGCGGACGACCCACGGGCTGCGCAACGAGAGACCCGCATGCACTTCCTGAAGGACCGTGGCTTCGAGCACGCGGTGGCGTCCGAGATCACGCCCCAGCAGGTCTATCAGACCCGGCGGCTGTGGATGCAGGGCCTGGCTGCTGGCGCTGCCGGCTTCGGGCTGCCCGCCACGGCGCAGACCGCCCGCCCGGGCAAGCGCGCTGCCCTGGCCGGTGCCCGCAGCGCGGTGGCCGGCGCGGTGACGATGGACAAAGCCACGCCGTTCGCCGACGCCAGCACCTACAACAACTTCTACGAGTTCGGCATCGACAAGTCCGACCCCGCGCGCAGCGCCGGCACGCTCAAGACCCGGCCCTGGAGCGTGGCCGTGGAAGGTGAAGTCAAGAAGCCCGGCAACTACGATCTCGACACCCTGCTCAAGCTCAGCGCGCAGGAAGAGCGCATCTACCGGCTGCGCTGCGTCGAGGGCTGGTCGATGGTGATCCCCTGGGTCGGCTACTCGCTGGCCGAGCTGATCAAACGCGTCGACATCACCGGCAACGCCCGCTACGTGCAGTTCGTGACCCTGGCCGACAAGGCACAGATGCCCGGGCTGTCGTCGAGCGTGCTCGACTGGCCCTATGTCGAAGGCCTGCGCCTGGACGAGGCGATGCACCCGCTGACGCTGCTGGCCTTCGGCATGTATGGCGAGGTGCTGCCGCACCAGAACGGCGCGCCGGTGCGGCTGGTGGTGCCGTGGAAGTACGGCTTCAAGAGTGGCAAGTCGATCGTCAAGATTCGCTTCCTCGACAGGCAGCCCAAGACGAGCTGGGAGACTGCGGCGCGCGACGAATACGGCTTCTACTCCAACGTCAACCCGACGATCGACCACCCGCGCTGGAGCCAGGCCAGCGAACGCCGCATCGGCGAGGACGGGCTCTTTGCCAAGAAGCGCCCGACGCTCATGTTCAACGGCTATGAGCCCCAGGTGGGGCAGATGTACACGGGCATGGACCTGAAGAAATTCTTCTAAGCCGCATCTTGAACCGACTGCTCGGCAGCCGAGCCGCCAAACCGCTGCTCTTCGTGCTGGCGCTGCTGCCGCTGGCCTGGCTGCTCGACGGCGCCATCGCCAACACCCTGGGCGCCAACCCGGCCGAAGCGCTGATCCGCAGCACCGGCGACTGGACGCTGCGCTGGCTGTGCCTGACGCTGGCCGTCACGCCGCTGCGGCAGCTCACCGGCTGGCACGCGCTGGCGCGGCTGCGGCGCATGCTGGGCCTCTTCACCTTCTTCTACGGCGTGCTGCACTTCCTGTGCTTTGCCTGGCTGGACATGGGCTTCGATCCCGAGGCGATCCTCAAGGACATCCCAAAGCGCCCCTTCATCCTGGTCGGTACGCTGGCGCTGCTGCTGATGTTGCCGCTGGCCGCCACGTCCTCCAACCGTGCCATCCGCGCGCTGGGCACCAAACGCTGGCAGGCCCTGCACCGACTGGTCTACGCCACCGCGCTGCTGGCGCTGCTGCATTTCTTCTGGATGCGCGCAGCCAAGAACAACTTCGCCGAGTGGTCGGTCTACGCCGCGCTGATGGCCGTGCTGCTGGGCTGGCGGCTGTGGCGCTGGCAGCGCGGCCGCGCTACTTCATGAAGCTGGGCAGCCACAGTGCCAGCTGCGGGAACAGCATCACCAGCACGAGGCCGACGACCAGCGGCAGGCAGAAGATGGCCGAGCCGCGGAAGATCTGCGCCAGCGCCACGTCCTTGAGCAGCGCATTCATCACGAACATGTTCATGCCCACCGGCGGCGAGATCAACCCCACCTGCACCACCAGAACGATGAGCACGCCAAACCAAACCGGGTCGAAGCCCAGTGCGGTGACGACCGGGAAGAACACCGGCAGCGTCAGCAGCACCATGGTCAGCTCTTCCATGATGGTGCCCAGCAGCACGTAGACCAGCATCATGGCGCCGATCAGCGCCAGCGGCGGCAGCCCGAGGCTGGTGATGCCGTCCTTGAGGTCGGCCGGCATGCTGGTGAAGTTGACGAAGTTCGAAAAGATCGTCGCCGCGATCAGGATGGCGAACAGCATCGCCGTCGTGCGCGCGCTTTCCACCAGCACGAGGCGCAGCACCGGCAGCGTGAGCCTGCGCCGCGCCAGCGCGAAGAAGAACGCGCCCGACGCGCCGATGCCCGCGCCCTCGGTGGCCGTGAACACGCCGCCGTAGATGCCGCCCAGCACCACCGCCACCAGCAGCAGCACGCCCCAGATGCCGCGCAGCGCGCGCCAGCGCTCGGGCCAGCTGCTGCGCGGCCCGGCCGGGCCGGCCTGCGGGTCGCGCGCGATGATCCACACCACGCCGGCCATGAGCAGCGCGGCGCACAGCAGCCCGGGCAGCACGCCGGCGGCAAAGAGCTTGCCGATGTGGGTCTCGGTGACGATGCCGTAGATGACCATGATGGTCGACGGCGGGATCATGATGCCCAGCGTGCCGCCGGCGGCGATCACGCCGGTGCTCAGGTAGTCGGCATAGCCGAGCTTCTTCATCGGCGGATAGGCGACCTTGCTCATCGTGGCCGCGGTCGCGATGCTGCTGCCGCAGATGGCGCCGAAGCCGGCACAGGCGATCACGGTGGCGTGCGCCAGGCCGCCGCGCAGGTGACCCACGAAGGTGAAGGCGGCCCTGAAGAGCTCGTGCGCGAGGCCGGCGCGGGCGACGAAATTGCCCATCAGGATGAACAGCGGCACCACGCTCAGCGTGTAGGCAAAGCCGGTGTCGTAGACCACCTGCGCCGCGTTGGCCATGGTCGGCGTCCAGCCCCGCAGCAGACCCAGGCCGATGAAGCCGACGAGCCCCATCGCAAAGGCCAGCGGCACGCGCAGCAGCGCCAGGGCGAAGACGGCGGCGAAGCCCAACAGCGCTTCGCTCAAATCTCGGCCCCCGCCGGGCGGTGCGCCGCCGGCCGCCACACCAGGCCCAGCTGCACCGCCGCCGACAAGGCGCACAGCAGGCTCATGGCCATCACGAAGGGGCCCAGCGGCAGCTTGAGCTGCGCCGTGGTGTCACCGTAGGACGCCATCTGGGTCGCCTTGACCCACATCAGCCAGGCCAGCCCGCCGAGCAGGCCGGCGCACAGCAGGTCGACGACAGCGTGCTGCACGCGGCGCATGCGCGCCGGCAGCTTGTGATCGAGCGAATCGAACAGCACATGCTCGCCGTGCAGCGACACCAGCGGCAGCGAGGCGAAGATCACCGCCACCATCAGCAGCTCGGTGACTTCGAGCGAGCCGGGCACCGAGGTCGACAGCAGCTTGCGCCCGGCGACGTCGACCAGCGTCAGCATCATGATGCCGAACAGCGCGACCGCGGCGAGCAAGCCGCACACGGTGTCCAGGAGCTTGCTCATGGCGACGTCGGCGGCATTACTGCAGCTTGGCGATGTCGGCGCGGAAGGCCGCCAGCGCCTTCTTCGGCTCTTTCATGCCCTTGGCCTCGGCGGCCTTGGCCCAGGTGTCGACGAGGGGCTCGGTCTTCTCGGCCACGGCCTTGACGAAGGCGGCGTCGGCCTTCGTCATCTGCACGCCATTGGCCTGCATGAAGGCCAGGCCGCGGCGGTCGACCTTGTCCCAGGCCTGGCCGAACAGGCGCGCCGCGAACTCGCCCGAGAGTTCGTCGACGATCTTCTTCAGCTCGGGCGACAGGGCGTCGTACTTGGCCTGGTTCATCATGAACACGAAGCTCGTGTTGTACAGGCCGCCGGGGAAGGTGGTGCCGTACTTGATGACGCGGTCGATCTTGAAGCTCTCCACGCTCTCGGCCGGGAACAGGGTGCCGTCCATCACGCCCGAGGACAGCAGCTCATAGCTTTCGGGCGCCGGCTTGAGCGTCACGTTCATGCCCAGCGCCTTGCTGATCTCGTTGACCATGCCGCCGCCGACGCGAAACTTCAGGCCCAGCAACTCGTCGGCCTTGGTGATCGGGCGCTTGGTATTGAAGACGATGCCGGGGCCATGCGTGAAGACGGCCAGCACCTTCACGCCCTTGTGCTCCTCGGCCATCGCCGGGGTGCGCGCGTACAGGCGCTGGAAGGCCACCGACACCGGCTCGGAGTTGTTGCCCAGGAAGGGGAACTCGGCCACCTGCGTGGTCACGAAACGCCCCGGCGTGTAGCCGTGGACCGTGAACGAGATGTCGGCCAGACCGTTGCGCACGGCGTCGAAGGTGCCCGGCGCCGCGGCCACGCCGCGCGGCAGGATGCTGCACTTGATCTTGCCGGCGGACTTGGCCTCGGCCTTGGCGCACCAGTCCTTCTGCGTCTCGGACAGCGCATGGCTGGGCGACAACCACGATGAGGCGGCCAGCACCACCTGGGCCGATGCCGGGGCTGCCAGCAGGCTGGCGGTGGCAAGGAGTGCGAACGGGGCGAACGGGGCGATGCGCATGGTCGGGGCTCCGGAGCGACGGGACGTCGGCGGCCATTGTCGCCGCCCCTGCAGCGCGAGCCCATTGCAGAAAACTCGCACACTCGGCGGCCCCACCACCCCGTGACCGCGGGGCCCGCGCCATGGCGGGCAGCCGCTAGCATCGGTGCACATACTTCCCAGGGAAGCCCGATGCAGCAGACCCCGTTCCTCGATGACGACCCCGCGCGCCAGGCCTTGAAGCGCGCCGCGGCCGCCCTGGACGAGGCCGAGGGCCTGGGCCAGCCGATCGTCATGAGCCAGGCCCTGGCGGCCGTGGCGCGCTGCTACCGCCTGCTGCACGCCCCGGCCGCGGCCGAGGCCTACCTGGAGATGGCGCTGCGCTGGGGCCGCGCGGCCCAGGCCCAGGACCAGGTGGTGGACCTGCTGTGCGAGCTGTGCGAGACCGCCATCGCGCTGGCCTGCGCGCAGGACGCCGACACGCCAGGCAGCGGCCGCGCCGCCTGCGAACGCGCGCGCGACCATGCCTTCGAGGCCAGCCTGCTGGCCCCCCGCGTGGCCGACGCCGACTGGGAGGTCAAGGTGCTGCTGCGCGTGAGCGACGCGCTCAACCGCCTGGGCGACCATGACGACGCCAGTGGCCTGCAGACCCGCGCGCTGCGCCTGATGAACGGCAGCCCGGACCTGGACGTGGCCGAACTGCCCGGGCTGGGGCGGCTGGCCGACGGTTGAACCGCGCCCGCGGCGCGGTCACCCGGGCCGGGGCGCCGCGCCGATCAGCCCCGGGTCACCGGCCACCGGCTCCGGCTCTGCTTGCGGCGCCACTTGTCAATTCAGCTTCGTGGGATGGCTCCTCTGGCATTGGCGGCTATCCTGCAGTCGCGTCAGTTCCAGCGCGATGCTGCGGCACTGACGTTCAACGCCGCGTACCGCGAAGGCCTGCCACCTCCACCGGAGTCCAACTCATGTTCAGACCCCTCGCCATCGTTGCCGCCACCGCGCTGCTCTTTTCAGCCGGGCAAGCCAGCGCCGTCACCTTGAGCTTTGAAACGCTGGCCGTGGGCACGGTGCTGTCGAACCAGTACGCAGCCCAGGGCGCAGTGTTCTCGGCCAACGTGTTCACGGGCCCGGGTTCTTCGAGCTCCGGCAGTGCGTGGGCCAGCAACACCGACATGACCATCGTGTCTTCCACCGGCACCGACGTTGGCGGACTGGGCGCACCGTCGCTCGTCAGCGGCAACCTCCTGCGCAGCTTCGCAGGCTGGCTGACGGAGAACGGCGACCCCAGCTTCCGGGTCAACTTCACGACGCCCGTCAATTCCTTCAGCGCCACCTTCGCCGGCGTCTCCACGGCCGCCGATGTCACGCTCTACGCCTACAACGGCGCCTCGCTGCTGGGCAGCGTCTCGGGCACCAGCGCTGGCCAGTTCGTGCTGAGCTTTGCCGCCGCGTCGATCACCGCCGTGGCCGTGCGGCCGGGCTCGTTCAACGACTGGGTCGGGGTCGACAACATCACCTTCGCACCGCTGCCGGTGCCCGAGTCCGGCACCTGGGTGCTGATGGCGGTGGGCCTGTCGCTGATGGCCTTCAGGCTGCGCCGCCAAGCCTGAGCGCGAGGGCTGAGCCCCGGGCGGCACGCCGTGCCGAATGTGCTACTTCGACGCTGCAGCGCTGGCCGCCCCGGGCGCCGTCACCGCCTTGGCCGGGTGTGCCAGGCGGGCGATCAGGTCGTCGAGGTAGGGCTTGTCCTTGGCACCGCTGCGCCAGCTCGGAAAGTACAGGAACACCAGGCTCGCGGTCATGAACTCGGGCCGGTTGTTGTAGCGGTGCAGCACCACGGCGATGCGCTCGTCGCGCGAAATGCGGCTGAAGTTGACGAGCGGAAAGTCGTAGGGGTCGAGCCAGAAGGCCAGCGTCTTGAGGCCCGGTGAGGTAATGGTGAGTTTCAGGCGCCGGTGGACCGGGTCGTGCGCGACCACGCTGACGTCGAATTCGCGCGGCGCCGCCTCTGCGCTGCTGTTGTCGTCGCGCACCCGGGGCGCCTTGACGTGGAATGTCGGCGCGTCGTTGCCGGCAAATTCGTGGTTGAGATCGACGTCGAAGTCCTGGCGCCGGCCGTCGACCTCGAGCAGCGCGGCCTGTCGCTGCTTGACCTGCGAGGCCACGCGGTCGAGCTGATCCGAGAACTCATCGCGCGGCTTGCCCGCGGGCAACTTGCCGATGTCGGCTGCCAGCTCCCAGAACAGCGGGCTCAGGTTGAGCGAGTCGTGGAAGTTCAGCGACAGCAGCTCCAGCGCCACCAGCCGCTTGCCCACGTCGCCGGGGTTGGGCGCCAGGTAGGTGCCCATGAGCTTGTCGAAGAGGCCGCGGCGCACCGCGGTGTCGGACTCCTCGCGCTTGCTCATGAGGTCGGTGTAGAGGCGGAACTGCTGCTCGGCCTGCTCGCGCCGGCGGCTG
Source organism: Rubrivivax sp. (assembly GCA_031392695.1). Taxonomy (GTDB): domain Bacteria; phylum Pseudomonadota; class Gammaproteobacteria; order Burkholderiales; family Burkholderiaceae_C; genus Rubrivivax. The sequence goes on along the minus strand of JANMVM010000265.1, from coordinate 566 downwards.
TCGTCGCGGTTCTTCTCGTCGTTCTCGGCCGCCTTCCACTGGTACAGCAAGGGCAGGGTCACGAGGGCGATCGGCATGGCCAGCGTCTGCAGCACCCATTTGATGGTGGCGATCCTGGCTTCTGCCGGCTTCGCCGGGCTGGCGCCCACTGCGTCTTCGGCCACGGCGATCAGCGCCGGGCCAGCGGTGCGGCATCGGCCGGCACCTCGAAGTCGTAGCGCGCCGGGTCGCTGGTCAGCACCACCCAGGTCGTCTTGTCACCGACGCTGAACGCGCAGCGGCCCTCGCCGGCCACCGAGAGGTTGTAGTCGCCCTGGGGGCTGGATTTACCGGTACTGCTGCCGCCCGGGCAGACCAGCTTGAGCAGCACGCCCGCCAGCGGCTGGTTGCCGCGCTTCAGGCTACCGTAGATCGCGGCGGCCGACGCCGGACCGGCCAGGCTCAGCGCGGCGGCCGCGACGAGGCATCGAGTGGCAAATCGGCAAACGGGCATGGGCAGCATCGACCGCAGAGCTTGGATCGAGCCAAGTGTCGGGCCGGACGCGGGCACCGTCAATGCCGTGCGC
>JANMVM010000233.1:0-2640 GCA_031392695.1 Rubrivivax sp. | reverse complement strand
AAGTTGAAAACGATGGATTCGTTCGCCAGGCTAGGCGCAAACCACAGCGATACCTTCTGGTATCGCGAGGATTTGCAACGACGCATGGTGGACGAAGACGCGTTTTCATGTCTCGAAATCTGTGGGTTGGAGTACTAGCATAGGCTGCGCCCGGGGCAACCCGGCCCCGGGGCTACCCGGAAAAGCCATCCCTTCCGCCATGCCCACGCTCGGCCTGTTGATGTTGCAGACGCGCTTTCCGCGCCCGCTGGGCGACATCGGCCACGCGCAGACCTTTGCCTTCCCGGTGCGCCAGCGCGTCGTGCCCGGCGCCACGCCCGAGCGCGTGGTGCGGGGCCGAGACCCGGCGGCATGGCAGCCTTTCATCGACACCGCGCGCGCCCTGGTTGCGCAAGGCTGCAACGCCATCGGCACCAGTTGCGGCTTCCTGGCGCTGTGGCAGCGCGAGCTGCAGGCGGCGCTGCCGGTGCCGGTATGGACCTCGAGCCTGCTGCAGTTGGCGGAGCTGAAGGACCGCCGCTGCGGCGTCATCACCATCGAAGCCGCATCGCTCACCGCGGCCCACCTGAAGGCCGTCGGCGCCGACCCGGCGACGCCGGTGGAAGGCATCACCCCTGGCAGCGCCTTGCACCGCACGCTGTTGCAAGACCTGACGACGCTGGACGAGGTCGACGCCCAGGCCCAGGTGCTGGCCGCCGCTGCGCGGCTGCGCCGGCGCCACCCCGACATCGACACCCTGGTGCTGGAGTGCACCAACCTGCCGCCCTATGCCCCGGCGCTGCGCTTGGCCACCGGGCTTGCGGTGTGGGACGTGGTGACGCTGCTCGAGCGCCGCATGGCCGCACTGCCGGGCCTGCTGTAATCGGGGCCTGTTCCCGAGGATGGTTCCCATGACGACGACGCGCTGGCAGTTCTGGATCGACCGTGGCGGCACCTTCACCGATGTCGTCGGCCGCGCACCCTACGGTGTGCTGCACACGCTCAAGCTGCTGAGCGAGAACCCCGAGCAGTACGCCGACGCCGCGGTCGAGGGCATCCGCCGCCTGCTCGGCCTGCAAGCCGGCCAGCCGATCACGCCCGAGCAGGTGGAGTGCGTGAAGATGGGCACCACGGTGGCCACCAACGCGCTGCTCGAACGCAAGGGCGACCGCACGCTGCTCGTCACCACGCAGGGCTTTCGCGACGCGCTGCGCATCGCCTACCAGGCGCGGCCGCGCCTGTTCGACCGCCACATCGTGTTGCCCGCGCTGCTCTACGAGCGCGTCATCGAAGCGCAGGAACGCGTGGGCGCGCACGGCGAGGTGCTGTGCCCGCTGGACCTGGCCCACCTGCGCGAGCGCCTGTGGGCCGCCTTCGACGCCGGCATCCGCGCCGTGGCCATCGTCTTCATGCACGGCTGGCGCTACACCGCGCACGAGCAGGCGGCGGCAGCGCTGGCGCGCGAGATCGGCTTCACGCAAGTCAGTGCCAGCCACGTGGTCAGCCCGCTGATGAAGCTGGTGTCGCGCGGCGACACCGCGGTGGTCGACGCCTACCTGTCGCCGATCCTGCGCCGCTACGTCGACCAGGTCGCGCAACAGATGCCGGGCGTGCGCCTGTTCTTCATGCAGAGCAGCGGCGGCCTGACCGAGGCCCACCACTTCCAGGGCAAGGACGCGATCCTGTCCGGCCCGGCCGGCGGCATCGTCGGCATGGTGCGCACGGCGGTGGCCGGCGGCCACCACAAGGTCATCGGCTTCGACATGGGCGGCACCAGCACCGACGTCAGCCATTACGTCCACGGTCCGACGGGCGGGTTCGAGCGCAGTTTCGAAACGCAAGTGGCGGGCGTGCGCATGCGCGCGCCGATGATGAGCATCCACACCGTGGCTGCCGGTGGCGGCTCGATCCTGGCCTTCGACGGCGCGCGGCTGCGCGTCGGCCCCGAAAGCGCCGGCGCCAACCCGGGCCCGGCCAGCTACCGCCGCGGCGGGCCGCTGGCCACCACCGACGCCAACGTGCTGCTGGGCAAGATCCAGCCGGCCTACTTTCCCAAGGTCTTCGGCCCCAGGGCCGACGAGGCGCTGGACCGCGACGGCGTGGCAACAAAGTTCGAGGCCCTGGCGGCGCAAGTGCGCGCCGGCAGCGGCCGCCAAGTCACGGCCGAGACGCTGGCCGAAGGCTTCCTGCAGATCGCCGTGCAGAACATGGCCAACGCCATCAAGCGCATCAGCGTGGCGCGCGGCTACGACGTCACGCAATACACGCTGCAATGTTTTGGCGGCGCCGGCGGCCAGCACGCCTGCCTGGTGGCCGACGCACTGGGCATGAGCCGCGTCTTCGTGCACCCGCTGGCCGGTGTGCTGAGCGCCTACGGCATGGGGCTGGCCGACCAGATTGCGATGCGTGAAGCGTCGACTGAACTGCCGCTGGATGAAGCCGGTCTGACTGCGGCTGAAGCTCGTCTGGCGCATCTGGGCGATGCGGCGCGCGACGAAGTCGCCAGCCAGGGTGTGCAGCTTGAGGCCATCGTGCTGCGCCGCAACCTGCATGTGCGCTACCAGGGCACCGACACCGCACTCGTCGTGCCGTGCAGCGACATGGCGCAGATCCGCCACGACTTCGAAGCCGGTTATCGGCAACGTTTCGCGTTTCTGATGC
>JANMVM010000182.1:0-11277 GCA_031392695.1 Rubrivivax sp. | reverse complement strand
GGCGGGCTGCGCGCCGCGCGCGGGCCCGCCGCCCGCTGCGGCCTGGGTCGGTGCGCAGCACGCGCGCGGCCACCGACTTCGCAGCAGCGCGGCGTTGCCGGCGGCCGCGGTGCAGATCCGCGCCGCCGTGCTGGTGGTAGGCGCCGGCGTCAGCGGCCTGGCGGCGGCGCGTGGCTTCCTGCGCCAGGGCATCGACGATGTCGCCGTGCTGGAACTCGAAGACGAGCCCGGCGGCAACAGCCGCGGCCACCGCCTGGCCGGCATGGCCTGCCCGCTGGGCGCGCACTACCTGCCGCTGCCCACGCCGCAGTCGCGCGAAGTCAACGAATGGCTGCATGAGATCGGCCTGCTGCGGCAGACGCTGGGCCGCACCGTGGCCGACGAGCGCCACCTCTGCCACAGCCCGCAGGAGCGCCTGTTCATCGACGGCGCCTGGGCCGAGGGCCTGCTGCCGCCGGCCGACCCCGGCTCAACCACCGCGGCCCAGTACCGCCGCTTTGCACGGGCGGTGCGTGCGGTGCAGGGCAGCGGGCAGCACTTTTCCTTGCCGGCGCACCGTTCGGTCTGGACGCCGGAGCTCGCTGCGCTGGACGCGCGCAGCTTCGCGCACTGGCTCGATGCCCAAGGGCTCGACGACGAACGCCTGCGCTGGTACCTGGACTACTGCTGTCGCGACGACTACGGCGCCGGCCAGCACAGCGTGTCGGCCTGGGCCGGCCTGCACTACTTCGCCAACCGCCACGGCTTTCACGCCCCGGGCGACGACAGCGGCGAGCGCGAAGCCGTCTTCACCTGGCCCGAAGGCAACGCCTGGCTCGTGCAGCGCCTGATCGCGCCGCTGCAGGGCAGCGTCCATACCGGCCGCACTGTGCTGCGCGTGACCGAGTCGCGCCACGAGGTGCAGGTGCTGGCTTGGCACGAAGCCAGCCAGCAGGTCGAGTCCTGGACCGCGCCCCAGGTGGTGCTGGCACTGCCCCTCTTCGTGGCCGCGCGCGTGCTCGACAGCCCGCCGCCCGCTCTGCGCGAGGCGGCGGCGCTGCTGCAGCACGCGCCCTGGCTGGTGGCCAACGTGCACGTCGACGGCCCGCTGCTCGACCGCCCCGGCGCCCCGCCGAGCTGGGACAACGTGCGCTATGGCGACCGCGGTGAACCCAGCGGCAGCGCGCTGGGCTATGTCGACGCCATGCACCAGAGCCTGCGCCCGCACGCCGGCGCCACGGTGCTGACGGCCTACCACGCGCTGCCGGCGGCCGCGCGCGCCACGCTGCTCGCCGAAGACCCCGCGCCCTGGCGCGACCGCGTGCTGCAGGAGCTGGCGCGCGTGCACCCCGACATCCACCGCCGCGCCCAGCGTGTCGACCTCATGCGCTGGGGCCACGCCATGGCGGTGCCGCGCCCGGGCGTGCAGCGCCACCCGGCGCTGCTGGCGCTGCGCCGAGAACGCGGCCGGGTGCGCTTTGCCCACGCCGACCTGGCTGGCTGCTCGGTGTTCGAAGAGGCCTTCACGGCCGGCTGCGAAGCCGCCCTGGCGCGCCCGCCGACGGCCTGAGCTCGGCTGCGCTACGCTCGCGGCCTTCACTCCAAGCAGAGCAAACACCATCATGCAGTACCGCCGTATCGGCCGCGCCGGCCTTCGCGTCAGCACCTTGTCCCTGGGCTCCTGGGTCACCTATCACAACCAGGTCGACACCGGCCAGGCGGTGGAGATGATGGCCGCGGCCTACGACGCTGGCGTCAACTTCTTCGACAACGCCGAGGCCTACGCCGGCGGCAAGAGCGAATCGATCATGGGTGCGGCGCTCAAGAAGCTGGCCTGGCCGCGCCTGAACTATGTCGTCAGCACCAAGTTCTTCTGGGGCCTGGACCGCGAAGGCGAAGCCGTCAACCGCAAGGACACGCTCAACCGCAAGTACCTGATGCAGGCCATGGACGGCAGCTTGAAGCGCCTGGGCCTTGAGCACATCGACCTCATCTACTGCCACCGCCCCGACCCGCACACTCCGGTGGAAGAAACCGTGCGCGCGATGAGCGACCTCATCACGCAGGGCAAGGCGCTGTACTGGGGCACCAGCGAGTGGAGTGCGGCCGACATTCGCGCCGCCTGGGAAATCGCCGAGCGCCACCACCTGCACAAGCCGGTGGTCGAGCAGCCGCAGTACCACCTCTTCCACCGCCAGCGCGTGGAGCAGGAGTACGCGCGCCTGTACGACGACATCGGCCTCGGCCTGACCACCTGGAGCCCGCTGGCCAGCGGGTTGCTCACCGGCAAGTACAAGGCCGGCGTGCCCGCGGGCAGCCGCGGCGCGTTGCAGAGCATGGCCTTCCTGCGCGACGGCCTGACCGACGCCGCCAAGAACGCGGCCGTGGCGCAGCTCGAGCCCATCGCGGCCGAGCTCGGGGGCTCGCTGGCGCAACTGGCGCTGGCCTGGGTGGCTCGGAATCCGCGCGTCAGCTCGGTCATCACCGGCGCCTCGAGCGTCGATCAGCTGACCGCCAACCTCGGCGCGCTGGCGCTGCTGGACCGGCTCACGCCCGAGCTGCTCTCGCGCATCGACGCCGTGACCGCGGCGCTGGCCGAATAGGCCGCTGCCCGCGCTGCCGTCAGGTCGACTGCAGCAGGCGGATCAGCATGTCGATGACGTCGCTGCCGTCGGGCGACTTCAGCCGATGCTGGCGCAGCGAGCGCGCCAGCTCGGCGCGCGCCAACATCTGGGTGTCGGCGCGGATCAGGATGCCGGCGATGGCGCGCTGCGCCTGCAGCGAGCGGGCGTGCGGGAACAGCCCGGCGATCGCATGCAAGCTTTGCGGGTCGGCCAGGCGCTGTTTGGCCAGTGTTTCGAGCGCGCGCACCTGCGCCCCGCCACCGCTCATGTGCCCGATGCCGGCGGCGACGGCGCGCAACTCGCCCACGTCGGCCAGCTGACGGTGACGCAGGTAGACCTGCGCGATCGCGACATCGTCGTCGTTGGCGCTCGTCAGCGCGCGCACGGTGCGGCCGTGCGCCTCTGCGTTGCCCAGGCACGCCAGCGCGGCTGCGTGCGAGGTGTTGTCGGGCCGTGCCGAGCCGCTGGCCAGCAGTTGCCGCGCCAGGCTTCGATCCTTGTCCTGCGGGCTGGCGCAGACGAGGTCGACTTCGGTGCGGCTGAGGTTGCCGCGTGCCATGCGCACCGCGATCATGCGCAGGAACTCGGCCTGCTCCTGTGCCGGCGACAGCCAGCCGAGGCTGCTTGCCAGCGCCAGCATCCGGGCCTGCACCGGTGCTTCGTCGGCGTCGCGCGCAAATTCGAGGTAGCGCTCGCGTGTGCGGCGGTCAGCCGCGATCTCGGCCAGCTCGGCCGCCACCGTGGGCAGCGCGCGCTCGGCCGGGGTGATCGACGCGGCGTGGTGCTCAAGGTGCTCGAGGAACATGCGCACCTCGGTCACGTCGCGCTGCAGCACCGCGTGCACGAAGGCCAGCTTCTGCGCCGCTGTGGGATCGTCGTCGGCGAGGCCGCACATGTCGTTGCGGAAGGCCGCATGCGGGTCGCCTTCGGTGATGCCGGCGACGGCGATCATCGAGCTCGGCCCGAACAGGTTGAGCAGCGTCGGGCTGGCGCGGCCGCTGGCGATCTCACCGGCGGGCGCGGTCTGGAAGTAGCGCTCGAGCAGCGGCCCTGCCGTGCGACCGAGCGGCGCCTTCGAAGAAAAGCCGTACAGCATCGGCACGTCCTTGAAGACGTGGCGCAGCCGGTCGCGGTTGCTCTGGCCGTAGCGATCGCTGAGCAGCGCTGAGACGCGCCCGGCGTCGGCCGGCGAATGGCCTGAGCGCAGCAGGCTGCGCGCGACCTCGGCCGAGGCGACATGCCGGGGCGTCGACTTCAGCGTGTTGCAGCCAAAGAGATACACCTCCTTGAGCTGTGCGAACAAACCACTGCACGAGGCGCTGCACGAGGCCTGCTGCAGCTCGTGCATGGTGAGGAATTCCTTGTCGTCGAAGCGGTCGGTGTAGAACTCGGTGCCGTCGTCGAAGTGGCCGGAAATGATGAGCGCGTCGCAACTCACGCGGCGCTGGCAGGCCGAAGCCAGCCAGTCGCGCCGGCCGCGCTGCACCAGCTCGACGAAGCGGTAGTCGCCGCGCGGCAGGTGGCGCTGGAAGGTGTCCTTCTCGTCGGAGGAATTGATGGTGACGGTGCACACCGTCTTGGGCGCCGCGGCGGCATCGAAGCCCGCCGCCGCCAGGCACGCCAACAAGGCGGCTGTGACGCCGAAGCACGATCGGCGCGGGGCTTCGGGGCTCGTCATGGGACAGTGTTCCACAAGTCGCGGCAGCAAAACGAGCGGCATGTAAGCGAACGCGCGCGCCGGCACCGTCGGGCGCACCGTGCGGCGCGCAGTCTGCACGCTTTCGGCCGCGACCTCAGGGCGTGCGCAGCCGGCGCATCAGCGCATCGATCATGTCGTCGGCGGGCGGCGACGTGCGGCGCCGCTCAAGCAAGGTGCGCAGCAGCTGCGGGCCGGCGATCGAGCGCCGATCGGCGCGGATCAGGATGCCGGCGATCGCGGTCTGCACCGGCGACGACGGGGTCTCGGCAAAGAGCCGGACCAGCATGTCGAGCGTCTCGCGATCGGAGACATAGTGCCGGCCCAGCGCCCCCAGCGCCCGCACCTGGGCCTCGGACGCCGGCATGCGCACCACGCTGGCAGTGACCAGGCGCAACTCGGCGGCGTCGGTGATGGGCTGGTGGCGCAGGTAGGCGCGCGCGAGCAGCACATCCGCTTCGCTGGGGCTGACGAGCCCCTGGAGCGTGCGCGCACGGGCCTCGGGGCTGCCCAGGCAGGCGCGCACGGCGGCATGCGCCACACCGTCCACTGCGCTGCCGGCCACGACGCGACGGCTGAACGCGCCGTCGAGGTCGTTCTCCTGGTTCAGGGTGCAGGCCAGGTCGACCTCGGTCACGCCGATGGCGCTGCGGGCCTGCAGCTCGCTCAGCATTTGGGTCAACTCGGCCCAGCGCTCGTCAGCGCTCAGCCAGCCCAGGTCGCGCGCAACCTTGGTCATGCGCGCCCGCACCGCCGCGGAGTCGGCGTCGCGCGCCAGGGCGAGGTAGCGCGCGCGGGCATCGCCGTCGCGGGTAATGGCGTCGAAGGACTGCACGACCGCGGGCGTGCGCCGCGCGGGGTCGTCCAGGGCCTTGGCAAAGCGCTCGATGCGGTCGAGATGGACGCGGGCCTGGCTGACGTCGCGTTGCAGCAGCCCATGCACGAAGTCGAGCCGCTGGGCGTCAGACAGGCGGTCATCGACGAACTGGCAGACATCGCGCCGCACGTCGGCTTGCGGGTCGCGCTCGGTCATGCCCTGGGCAGCCGTCATCGCGTTGGACGCGAAGTGGGCGAGCAGGCGCTTGCTGGCGCGACCCTGGCCGAGCTCGCTGACGCCGCCGGAGCGCAAGTGGCGGTCGAGCGTGGCGCCGGCAATCGGCCCCAGCGGCGCCACCGAAGAAAAGCCGTAGATCACCGGCACGTCCTTGAACACCAGGCGCATGCGGTCGCGGCTGCTCTCGCCGTGCTCGGCATTCAGCGCGCGAAGTTGGCGTTCGGCCTCGCGCAGCGAATGGCCCTCGCGCACCAGGCTGCGCACGAGCTCGGACGAAGCGCGGCTCAGCGGCTCGGGGTTGAGGGTGTTGCAGCCGAATAGATAGACCTCCTTGAGGCGCGAAAACAGCGCCGGGCAGGAGTTGCTGCAGGACACGCGCTCGAGTTCATCGACGGGCAGGAACTCGGGCGTCTCGAGCTGATCGGAAAAGAAGTCGTTGGCGCCGTCGTAGTGGCCCGAGATGATGAGCACGTCACACGAGACCGCGGCACGGCAGGCCGAGGCCAGCCAGTCGGGCCGGCCACGCTCGACGAGCTCGACGAACTGGTACTTCGCCGGCGGCAGGTGGCGGCGAAACGCTTCCTTCTCGTCGGCGGAGTTGACGGTGATCGTGCACACCGTCTGCTTCGCGGCCGCGACGAGTGTCGTCGACAAGGACAGGGCCGCTGCGAGCAGGGCGAGGCGGAACTTGGGAAGCAAACGCATCGGCCATCTTAGCCATCGCCGGGTCCTCGGCCAGAACCCAACAGGGAGCAGGGACTTGTCGGGCTCTGCCGGGCGCCTGCCGTTGCAAGGCTCGGGCATCCTCTCAATGCGCAATGCGCGATGCGCAATGCCTCGGGCGATTGCGGCGCCTGACGGTGGCTGGCGGCGCTTGGCGGTGGCTGACGGCGAAGGTCTCCAACGCACCGCCGCCGTTCGGGCCGTGCCCAGCGGCCGGCCAGGCTCGCCTCAACACACTGCCAGAATCAAGCCCCATGATGCACCTACAACAAGGCCTTGCCGCCGTCGTGATGGCCTTGGCCAGCCTGAGTCCGGCTCACGCCGATGAGGCCCTGGATGCCGCCTTGGCCGGGGCCCACCGCACGCCGTCCTTCGTGGCCCGAGATGGCTGGCGCCACCCGCGCGAGACGCTCACGTTCTTTGGCCTGCGGCCCGACATGGCGGTGGTCGAGATCAGCCCCGGCGGCGGCTGGTACACCGAGATCCTGGCGCCCTATCTGCGTGACAAGGGCCAGCTGACGCTGGCCGCCGACGACCCCCAGTCGGGCGTGGCCTACTACCGCCGCAGTGCCGAGCGCCTGGCCAAGAAGCTGCAGGCGCAGCCCGCGCTGTATGACCGCGTGCAGGTGCTGCCCTTCGAAGTGCCTGCCAAGACTGCACTCGGTGCACCTGCCAGCGTCGACCTGGTGCTGACTTTTCGCAACGTCCACAACTGGGTCGCCGAGGGTGACGAGGCGGTGCTGCAGGTCTTCAGGAGCGTGCATGCTGCGCTCAAGCCCGGCGGTGTGTTCGGCGTCGTCGACCACCGCCTGCCGCCGGACCAGGTGCAGGATGCCAAGGCCAGCAGCGGCTATCTGCACGTGGCCTACGTCACCCGCCTGGCGCAGGCCGCCGGTTTTCGCCTGGCCGCGTCATCCGAAGTCAACGCCAACCCGAGGGACAGCGCCAACCACCCCGGCGGCGTGTGGGCCCTGCCGCCCACCTTCGGCAACAAGGACCGGGACCGCGCGCGTTTCGAAGCCATCGGCGAGAGCGACCGCTTCACGCTGAAGTTCGTCAAGCCCTGAGCGTGGGAGTGGCGGCCGATCCAGGGCCGCGGACGTGAAAGCGGCTCCAAGATCGCGGCCCCACCCAGCCCAGGCCCAGGGCAACGACTTCAGCAAGGTCGAGATCCAGACCATCCAGCTCAATGACAGCGCCTGCCCGCTGATGGGCGCCGGCGGCAACATCGGGCTGACGGTGGGCGAGGACGCGGTCTTCATCATCGACGACCAGTTCGCGCGGTTGGCGCCGAAGATCAGGGCCGCGGTGGCCAGCATCACCGCCAAGCCGGTGCAGTTCCTGCTCAACACGCACTTTCACTTCGACCACACCGGCGGCAACCTCATCGTGCACTTCCGCCAGGGCGACATCGTGCACATGGGCGACACCTTCTGCAACGGCTTCTATCCCTTCATCGATGTCACCCGCGGCGGCAGCGCTGAGGGCATGGTGGTGGTGGTGGTGGTGGTGGCGGCCGACCGCGTGCTGGCGCTGGCCGGCGACAAGACCCGCATCATCCCGGGCCATGGCCCGCTGGCCACCAAGGCCGACCTGCAGGCCCGGCGCGACATGCTGGCTGCCGTCACCCAGCGCATCCGGGACTTGCGCCGCAGGGGCCAGACCGATGTGCAGATGCACGCCGCCAAGCCCTCGGCGGACTTCGATGCCCGGTGCTGCTGCGGCTTCATCAAGCCCGAAGCCTTCGTGCAGATGATGCTCGACGCCTCGCCGCGATAGCCGCGTGGCGAAGCCGGGAGGCCACCGTGATCAGGCTCATCCAGTTCGCGCCGGCTTTCGGCCTGCCCAACGCCAGCCCTTTCTGCATGAAGCTGCAGACCTAGCTGCGCCTGGTGGGGCTGGCCTTCGAGACCGTGAACAGCGGCGTCGTGCTCAAGGCGCCCAAGAAGAAGCTGCCGTACCTCGACGACGACGGCACCGTGGTGGCCGACACCCACTTCATCATCGAATACCCGAAGGCGCGCTGCAGCGACCCGCTGGATGGCGCGCTGACGCCGGCCGAGCACGCGATGGCGACTGCCTTGCTGCGCCTGATCGAACAGAACCTGTAATGGGCTGTCGTGTTCACGCGGTGGGTGCAGCCCGAGGGCTGGGCGAAGACGCGCGAAGCCTTCTTCGGCGCCATGCCGGCGCCGCTGCGCTGGTTCGTGCCGACGCTGGCCCGGTGCGGTCTCGTCGCCGAGATGAAGGGCCACGGCATGGGCCGTCACAGCGCGGCCGAGATCCACGCCATCGGCTGCTGCGACGTCACAGCGCTGGCCGACTTCCTGGGCGACAAGCCCTTCATGCTGGGCGACAGTCCCTGCTCGCTGGGCGCTTCGGCGCATGCCTTCTTGGCCAACTTGTTGTGGGCGCCGGTGGATTCGCCCATCCAGCGGCACGCGCGTGGCCAGCCGACGCTGCAGGCTTACTGCCTGCGCATGAAGGCGCGCTACTTCGCTTGATCGCCGCGACCTCGCGCGCCTGCGGTCAGCCTGCCGGGGTCGCGCGGAGGGGCGCCTGGCGCGCGCGGCCGAGTTGCCGGGCCTGGCGCCCGACCAGGGCAGCGACGCCGAGCAACATCAGCACCGCTGTCGTCGGCTCGGGGACTGGGGTGACGGCCAGGCCGGATGAGGTCACCGCCGTCCAGCCTGCAGGAAGCGCAAGTGACGCGACGGCGGTGTTGTAGAAGTCGACGGTGCCGTTGAACACCTGCTGGGCCGAGAGCTGGACGCTGATCTCCTTGGTGGTCAACAGGCTGCCGGGGCCGAAGTAGCGCACGTTCAACATGCTGCTGAAGGTCTGCGAATAGACGCCGGTGCCGGTGACGCTGCCGGTCACGCTGAATGACGACGAGGGCAGCCCGCTGTTAATGTCGCGCAGGCTCATGCTGTAGCTGAGGAAGGTGCCGAGCAAGGCGGTGGCGCCCGGCGACACCGTGCCGTCGATATGCAGGCTGACCGGAATCAGGTAGAAGCCCGCCACGGTGCCCGGCGGCGGCGTGAGGATCCAGTTGTCGGTCAGCGACACCTGCGCCGCAGCGCTCCCGGTGCCGGCGCCAAAGGTCCTCAGGCCGACCGCACCGCTGGCAGCAGTGCCTTGCAGATTGCCGCCCGCAAAGCCCGCAGCGCACGGCGCCGAAAGATTCAGGGCAAAGGTGTCTTGCAGGGTGCCGTTCGATACCTGTAGCGCCCGGTTGCAGGCTCCCACTGCCTCGCTGAACGAGGCGCCGATCGTCCCGCCGATGTTGGCAGTGGCGCTGGCGGCACCAGGGGCCAGCAGCGCGGCGCAGGCTGCGGTTGCGAGGGCGAAGGGACGGATCTGGGTCATGGGGGCCTTCGTTGCATCGGTGCCCGGGCAGGCAGGTGGCCGATCGCGATCGTAGTGGGGCTGGGTGACAAGTGACTCCCCCTAAGGTCAAGGTCACCGGGCGCCTTTCGGAGTCGGCTCCTGCACTCCCACCCGGCCCGGCGGAGGCGGCTGGTGGCGGTGGCGTGGCCACCGTTGCAAGAGGAGCAGCGGTCCTTCGTCTCCGAGGCCTTCGGCATACAGCGGTTCAAGCGCCGGCTGTATCGCAGCGAATCCGCTACGGGCGTGCAGCCGTTCGCGCGGCGGCCATGTATCCAGCGGCCGCCGGCGTGCTCTGTGGGGTGTCTGTCACTTCACAGGAGCCCAGATGAATCCCCTTCGCACCCCCGCCGCCGCGGCGGCCGCACTGGTGGCGCTGGCCGCCGCGCCGGCCCAGGCCCAGGTCTTCGGCAGGCTGTCCAACTTCGATGCCGTCAACGACACGGGCCAGATCGCTCACGGCTTCGAGATCCAGATCGAGGACGCCAGCTACGACCACACCAAGATCTTCAGCGTCTTCGGACTCGATCGAAACTTTGGCGTTCCGCCGGCCTCGGTGGAGCGCTACGGCGCGCCGACCATCACCGACCTGCCGGGCATCGGGGTCAGCGTGCGTTACCAGGCCAGCTTCGCCAACGGCCAGTGGAGCGTCGGCACGCCCACCGGGCCCTATCCCTTTGCGGGCGACAGCTGCTGGCCCCTGGGCAACGCCCAATACAACTCCGGCACGCTGACCTGCGACCACTTCGGCGTGGCCACTTACGGCAACCCAGCCAGGGTGACCTACAACTGGCTGGTCGACCCCTCGAACACCGGCGCCCTGAGCTCGCGCGTCGCCGGGCTGCCGCCAGTGAACTGGGCCTACCAGCCGCCGCCTGCGGGGCAGCAGGGCGGTGGCGTGGTTGCCGAGATCGACGCGCACAAGGAGGCCAACGAGGTGTTCGGCAAGCCGTTCTGGGTGAAGATCTTCTCCAACCACGCCAACCACGCCGTCGAACTCGACAACCTGCTCAAGGGTAAGCCCAACGTGCCGGGCGACCAGCAGGTCGAAGCCGAGTTCGAGATCTTCCAGGCCGGCGACGCCAACGAGAAGAAATTTGCCAACATCGCGCTCAACCCGGCCGACGCGGCACTGGTGCTGCGCTACGAGTTCTAAACCTACCAGGGCGCTTTGACGGCCGAAGGAGAGGCCTTGTGCGGCGGTCACGGCGCGGGCAAGGTCGGGCCGGCCGATTGCGGTGGCCTGGGCGACTTCGTCGGCGCGCAGATCGCCGGCTTCAACGTCGTGCAGGCGCCGGTGCCCGAACCGGCGACCTGGGCCTTGTGGCTGGCCGGCCTGGGCAGCATCGGTTTCGTCGCGCGGCGCCGCAGCTGAGCCGAAGCAGCGCGCTCAGGTGCTGGGCGGTGGGTGGCGAGGTTGCGACCGCGGACCAACAAAAAAGACCTGGCGCCTGAAGCGCCAAGTCCTTGATGCACTTGGTGGCCTGGGGCGGAATCGAACCACCGACACGCGGATTTCCAATGTTGGTTGCAGGTGGTCCAGGTGCTTCCCGCTTGTTCCCAAGTCATTGATTTTTCGGAGATTCCGAGCCCATCGACGCGAGGCCAGGTTCTCAAACCTTCCCGCGATTTGTGTAGTTTTCGCTGCCAGATTACACAGGAACTACACGCACTGCGGCGGCCTCGGCTATGCCGCCGCCCGCTGCGCGAAGCGCGCGATGCCTTCGAGAAGAGCTACTTCGAATTTCACCTCGCCAAGGAAGGCGGCAGCATGACCCGCGTGGCCGAAAAGACCGGCCTGGAACGCACCCATC
>JANMVM010000155.1:0-9499 GCA_031392695.1 Rubrivivax sp. | reverse complement strand
CTGGGCGATGGGCTGGGCGCCGAGGCCGAGGCCGAGTTCGACGACCAGGTCAGGATCATCGGGCCGCTGCGCATCAGCATCCCGCTTTTCAACATCTACCTCAACGAGGCCGACGAGCTGTCGCGCCGGCTCGTCACCGAGCTGGCGGAATGGGCGGTCGAACACGAGCGACACGCGGTGTCCGACAGCGCCGTGGCGCTGGCGCACTCGCTGGCCGGCAGCTCGGCCACGGTCGGCTACACCGACCTGTCGGCGCTGGCGCGCGCGCTCGAACACGCGCTCGATCGCTCGCGCCGCGGCGGCCACGGCCGGCCGGGTGAGGCGCCGCTGTTCAGCGCCGCCGCCGAAGAGATCCGCCGGTTGCTGCACCAGTTTGCGGCCGGCTTCCTGCCCGCGGTGCACCCGGATCTGATCGATCAGCTGGCGGCGCACGAGCGGCTGCCGCTGGCCACGACCGAAGCGCCGCCTGAACTCGACCTGCTGCTGGAGCCCGAAACCTACGCCTACAGCAGCAGTGCGCCGGCAGCGGCCGAGGGAGCGGTGTCGGCGCCCGAAGACGACATCGACGCCGCCGACGCCATCGACACCGAGCTGTTTCCGATCTTCGAGGAAGAGGCCGACGAGTTGCTGCCGCAGCTGCAGAAGCGCTTGCGCGAATGGCACGATCACCCCGGCAACGCCGGCGCCCCGGCTGCCTGCATGCGCACGCTGCACACCTTCAAGGGCGGTGCCCGGCTGGCCGGCGCGATGCGTCTGGGCGAGATGGCGCACCGGCTGGAGACCGGCATCGAGCACCTCAGCGCCGAGGACAAGGTCCAGGCGGCCCAGATCGAGCCGCTGCTGATGCGGGCCGACGCCATGCTGGTGGCCTTCGAGGCGCTGCGCCGCCGCGGCACTGCGCCGCCGGCCACCCCGGTGCCTGCCGTTGCCGCGCCCGCGATGCCGGCACTGCAGGCGGTGCTGGTGCCCCTGGAGGCGCTGGACATCGACCTCGAGGCCGAAGCCGAGGCGCCCCAGCCACTGCCACTGCCACTGCTACAACCCGTGGCAGCGCTGGCGCCCGCGGACGAGCACGCCGCTTCGGCAGTCGGCGCCGCAGCGGCGCTGGCGCAGCAAGCGGCAGCCCTTGCTGCAGCAGCGGCTGCTGCTGCAGCGATCGCGCTGCCGGTCAAGGACATCGACTGGACGCGCTTTGCGCCGGGCACCACAGCGGCCGAAGCCGCCGCTGCCGACGCCGACAAGCCGGCCGGGGTTGCCGGCGCCGCCGCGGTGCGGGTGCGGGCCGTGCTGCTCGACCGGCTCGTCAACAACGCCGGCGAGGTCAGCATCACGCGATCGCGCATCGACAGCAATGTGCGCCTGCTGCAGGGTTCGCTGAGCGAACTCACCGACAGCCTGGAGCGCATGCGACGCCAGCTGCGCGACATCGAGTTGCAGGCCGAAACCCAGATCAGCTCGCGCATGGAGGCCGCCAAGGCCGCGGCGCAGACCTTCGACCCGCTGGAGATGGACCGCTTCACGCGCTTCCAGGAACTGACACGTTTCATGGCCGAGTCCGTCAACGACGTGGCCACGCTGCAGCGCAGCCTGCAGCGCACGCTGCAGTCGGCCGAAGACGAGCTCGCGGCCCAGGCTCGGCTGACGCGCGAGCTCCAGGACGACC
Source organism: Rubrivivax sp. (assembly GCA_031392695.1). Classification (GTDB taxonomy): domain Bacteria; phylum Pseudomonadota; class Gammaproteobacteria; order Burkholderiales; family Burkholderiaceae_C; genus Rubrivivax. The sequence goes on along the minus strand of JANMVM010000155.1, from coordinate 7,836 downwards.
TGCTGCGCACGCGCATGGTCGAGTTCGAGAGCATGGCCGACCGCCTCTACCGCACCGTGCGCCAGGCGGCGCGCGACACGGCCAAGCAGGTGCGGCTGGACATCATCGGCGGCGGCATCGAAATCGACCGCGGCGTGCTCGAGCGCATGGCCGGCTCCTTCGAGCATCTGCTGCGCAACAGCGTCGCGCACGGCGTGGAGACGCCGGCCGAACGCGAGCAGGCGGGCAAGGAAGCAGGCGGCCTGATCACGGTCACGGTGGCGCAGTCTGGCAATGAAGTCGCCGTCGAAGTGGCCGACGACGGTGGCGGCCTGAACCTGGCGCGCATCCGCCAGCGCGCCATCGAACGCGGCCTGCTGGCCGCCGATGGCCAGGCCAGCGACGCCGAGCTCTCGCAACTCATCTTCGCCGCCGGCTTCAGCACTGCCGAGTCGGTGACCGAACTGGCTGGCCGCGGTGTCGGCCTGGACGTGGTGCGGGCCGAGGTCAACGCCATGGGTGGTCGCATCGAGACCACGTCCGAGCCCGGCCGTGGCTCGCGCTTCAGGTTGCTGCTGCCGCTGACCACCGCCGTCACGCAGGTCGTGATGCTGCGCTGCGGCTCGATGCAGGTCGCCGTGCCGTCGCCGCTGATCGAACTCGTGCGGCGCATGCCCACGGCCGAGGTCGAAGCGGCCTACGCCAGCGGCCGGCTCGATTTCAAGGGCCAGCCACTGCCTTTCTTCTGGCTCGCTTCGCTGCTGCAGGCCGGCACGCGCGGGCCGGACAGCGGCCGCAACCAGAGCGTCGTCATCGTGCGCAGTGCGGCGCAACGCGTCGCGGTGCATGTCGACGAGGTCGTCGGCAACCAGGAAGTGGTGGTCAAGAACGTCGGCCCGCAGCTCTCACGCCTGCCGGGTCTGGCCGGGGTGACCCTGCTGCCCTCGGGCGCGGTGGCACTGATCTACAACCCGGTGGCGCTGGCCACCGTCTACGCGCAGACGGCCCAGGCCCTGGCTGCCCAACCGGCGCTGCAGGTGCCGGTGGGCCAGATACCGCCGGCCGCCGAGCGCGCGCCGATGGTCATGGTGGTGGACGACTCGCTCACCGTGCGCCGCGTCACCCAGCGCCTGCTGGTGCGCGAGGGCTACCGCGTGGTCACGGCCAAGGACGGCCTGGACGCGCTGGAGCGGCTGGCCGAGGAACGCCCGGTGGTGCTGCTGTCGGACATCGAGATGCCGCGCATGGATGGCTTCGACCTCGTGCGCAACGTGCGTGCCGATCCGCGCCTGAAGGGCCTGCCGGTGGTCATGATCACCTCGCGCATCGCCCAGAAGCACCGCGACTACGCGGCCGAGCTCGGCGTCGACCACTACCTGGGCAAGCCTTACTCCGAAGAAGAGTTGCTGTCGCTCGTTTCGGGCTACGTGCGGGCCCAGGCGGCTCACTGAGCGGCTGATGCGCCCGCCCGCGCCGCCCCGCGCTGCCGTACAGCGGGCCTGAGCGGCCGCTGCACCCGCCCCATGTCGCGCGTCGTCGAGCACCTGGCCGACCTGACCGGTTTTCGCGACCGCGACGTGCTCGACGTCACGCTGGCCGGGGCGCTCAAGGACATGCTGCGGCCGCTCAGGGTGGCCATCTTCCGCTGCGTCGGCGAAGAGCAGCAGCAGCGCTGGATGACGCGCGCCCGCCTGGCGCCGGGCGACAGCACGGCCACCGCCGACGCGCTCTGGGCCGACCCGCTCGCCCTGCCGCTGCTGCACGAAGAGCCCGATCGCCACGCTTGCCTGTTGCGCCAGGAGGCCTTCACGGTCGACGGCTCACCGGCGATGGCCTACTTCCCGCTCAGTTCCGACCGTGAGCCGCTGGGCGTGCTCGAGCTGCAGACCGCTGCGCCGCTGTCCTACGAAGAGGTGCGGCTGGTGTGCGGCATCCTGCGCATCTACCGCAACCTCCAGGGCCTGCTCGATTCCAGCGAGCGCGACACGCTCACCGGCTTGCTCAACCGCAAGACCTTCGAGGAAGGTTTCATGCGCGCCGCGGCGCTGGTGCCGCCGCCGGCAGCGCATCAGCGCCCGGAAGTCCGGCGTCACCCGGCCAGCGGCGGCTCTTGGCTCGGCGTCATCGACATCGACCGCTTCAAGCGCGTCAACGACAGCCACGGCCACTTGATCGGCGACGAGGTGCTGCTGCTGCTGTCGCGGCTGATGCGCTCGAGCTTTCGCTACCACGACCACCTCTACCGCTTCGGTGGCGAGGAGTTCGTGGTGCTGATGCGCTGCGACAGCGCTGCCGACGCGGCGCACGCACTCGAGCGCTTTCGCAGCAACGTCGAGCGCTACGCCTTCCCGCAGGTGGGGCGGATCTCGGTCAGCGTCGGCTTTACCGAGCTGCTGCCGGGCGACACCCCGAGCGTGGCTTTCGAGCGCGCCGACCGGGCCGTCTACCACGTCAAGGAAAACGGCCGCAACCAGGTCGCCCACCACGCCGACCTGGTGGCCGCCGGGCTGCTGGTGGAAAAGACCTACGACAACCGCGACGCCGAACTGTTCTGAGCCACCGTCCAACGCCGCCGTGCGCTTCCGCCAGACCGCTCCAGCCTTCGTTTCGAGAGGGTTAAACAAACGTTTGATTCGAGCCGTAGACTGCGCGGCTTGAACGCAGCGGCCATTCCCACCCGACCCTCCGTCGATCCCGAGAGGATCCCCGACGACGCCCGCGCCCGGCTGCTGCAGGCCGGCCTGCGGCTTTTTGCCCAGCAGGGCTACAGCAAGACCTCGACGCGTGAACTGGCCGAAGCCGCAAGCGTGAACGTGGCCTCGATCAGCTACTACTTCGGCGACAAGGCGGGCCTGTACCGGGCAGTTTTCTTCGCACCCACTGGCTCGCCGGACGACGACCTGGCCCGCTTCGTCGATGTCGAGCTCAGCCTGGCGCAGGCGCTGCGCGGTTTCTACGACGGTTTCCTCGAGCCGCTCAAGCAGGGCGACGTGGCGCGCCTGTGCATGAAGCTGCACTTCCGCGAGATGCTGGAACCCACGGGCCTGTGGGCAAAAGAGGTCGCACACGGCATCAAGCCCCTGCACGACGCCCTGCTGGCCGTGCTGTGCCGCCACTTTGCGCTCGCCGCCGCCGACCCGGACCTGCAGCGCCTGGCCATCTGCCTGGCTGGGCTGGGCGTGCACATGCACGTCGGCCGCGACATCAGCGAGCAGCTGGTGCCCGGCATCAGTGAAGGCCCCGCGGCCATCGATCAGTGGGCCGACCGTCTGGTGATGTTCGGCCTGGCCATGGTCCACGCCGAAGCCGCGCGCCGCGGCGCCCCACTGCCTGGAGCAGCCTGCCCATGAACCGAGCGCCCTGCGCCGCCGTTGCCGCCGCTGCCCTGCTGGCCGGCTGTGCCACGACCAGCGAGCCGGCGCCGGCCGCGTGGGCCAACGCGCCGGTCGCCTGGCAGACGCCGCTGCCCCACGGCGGCAGCAGCACCGACTTGGCGCAATGGTGGGCCCGCTTCAACGACCCGCTGCTGCTGGCCCTGCAAGCGGCGGCGCAGCAGGCCAGCCCGACCCTGGCGGGCGCACGCGCCCGCATCGAGCGCGCCCGTGCGGCCCAAGCGGCGGCAGGTGCTGCCGGCATGCCGCGGCTGGATGCGGTGGCCAGTGCCAGCACCGCGCGCCCGACCCCCGGGCAGCCCACGGCCAGCATGGCCAGCATCGGGCTGCAAGCAGGGTGGGAGCTCGACCTGTTCGGCGCCGTCGCCGCCGGTCGCGACGCGGCCCGGGCGCGCCTGGCGGGCGCGCAAGCCGGCTGGCACGAGGCGCGCGTGTCGGTGGCGGCCGAGGTCGCCGGCAGCTACACCGCGCTGCGCGCCTGCCAGGCGCAGCTCGACCAGTCGCAGCTCGACAGCGCGTCGCGCGCCGAGACGGCGCGCCTGACCGACGCCAGCGCCGGTGCCGGCTTCACCGCGCCGGCCGACGCGGCGCTGGCGCGCGCCGGTGCCGCGCAGTCGCGCAGCCTGGCGCTGGCCCAGCAGGCGCAGTGCGACACGCTGGTCAAGGGCCTGGTGGAGATCACCGACCTGCCCGAGCCCGAGCTGCGCCAGCGCCTGGCCGCCGGCACGGCGAAGCTGCCGCAACCCGCGCCGGTGGCGGTGGCCAGTCTGCCGGCGTCGCTGCTGGGCCAGCGTCCTGACCTGGCCGACGCGGCACGGGCGGTGGCGGCCGCTGCGGGTGACCAGCGTCAGAGCCAGGCGCGCGAGCGGCCGCAGGTCAGCCTGTCGGGCTCGCTGGCCGCTGTCGGCCTGCGCAGCGCCGGCTTGACGAGCAGCGGCACCACCTGGAGCTTCGGCCCGTTGGTGGTGAGCCTGCCGATCTTCGATGGCGGCGCGCGTGCCGCGTCGACCGTGGCCGCCCGCGCCGGCTACGACGAGGCCGTGGCCTTGTACGGCGCCCAGCTGCGCCGCGCCGTGCGCGAAGTCGAGACCGCGCTGGTGGCGCTGGACTCGACCGCGGCGCGCGAGCTTGACGCCGAGGCCGCCGCGCGCGATTTCGAAGCCGCATTGCGCGGCACCCAGGCGCGCCAGCAGGGCGGCCTGGCCAGCCTGCTGGACCTCGAAGCGGCGCGCCGCAACGCCGTGCAGGCGCACAGCGCGCTGATCGAACTGCAGCGTCAAAGGGTGGCCGCCTGGATCGCTCTGTACCGCGCGCTGGGTGGTGGCTGGAGCGCTGCCGACCCGGTCCCCATCGCCGCTGCCCCACCCTGAACTGACGAACCGTCATGACGATGCCCATGTCCGCCCTGAACCTGAAGTACCGACTGGCAGCCGCCCTGGGTTTGCTGCTCGTCGGCACCGCCCTGGCGCCGGCCGTGCGCGCCGCCGACGACAAGTCGGCCAAGCCGGCTGCCGCCGCCAAGGCCGCGCTCACCGTCACCGCGACGCAGCCGCAGCGCAGCAGCCTGAGCACCGCGTTGTCGGCCAACGGCAATATCGCGCCGTGGCAGGAAGCCATCGTCGGCGCCGAGAGCAACGGCATGCGGCTGGCCGAGGTGCGCGTCAACGTGGGCGACAGCGTCAAGCGCGGCCAGGTTCTGGCCACCTTCGTCGCCGACATGGCACAGGCCGACCTGGCGCAAAGCCGCGCCGCGGTGGCCGAGGCCGAAGCCACGCTGGCCGAAGCCGCGGCCAATGCCCAACGCGCGCGCGACCTGCAGGCCAGCGGCGCGCTGAGCGCGCAGCAGATCAACCAGTTGCTGACCGCCGAGCGCACCGCGCAGGCACGGCTCGATGCGCTGCGGGCCGGCGCCCGCATGCAACAGCTGCGGCTGGCGCAGACGCAGGTGCTGGCCGGCGACAGCGGCGTCATCAGCGCGCGCAGCGCCACCGTCGGCGCCGTGGTGCCGGCTGGCATGGAGTTGTTCCGCTTGATCCGCCAAGGCCGGCTGGAGTGGCGCGCCGAAGTCGCCGCCAGCGAGCTGGCGCAGATCAAACCCGGCCAGGCCGTGCGCGTCACTGCGGCCGGTGGCGCGGCCGTGCCCGGCAAGGTGCGCATGGTGGCGCCGACGGTCGACGCCGCCACGCGCAACGGCATCGTCTACGTCGACCTGCCGCAGCCCAGTGCGCTGAAGGCCGGCATGTTCGCGCGCGGCGATTTCGACACCGGCAGCAGCAGCGCGCTGACGCTGCCGCAGAGCGCGGTGCTGCTGCGCGACGGCTTCAGCTACGTCTTCAAGCTCGGCGCCGACAGCAAAGTGGTGCAGACCAAGGTGGGCGTGGGCCGGCGCGTCGGCGAGCGTATCGAGATCACCGGCGGCCTGGACGCCAACACGCGCGTCGTCGCCAGCGGCGGCGGTTTCCTGGCCGATGGCGATACCGTGCGCGTGGTGCCCGCTGCGGCCGCCGCGCAGACCGCTGCCAAGTGAAGCGGAGCGCGCGATGAACGTTTCCGCCTGGTGCATCCGCAACCCGATCCCGGCCGTGATGCTGTTCGTCATGCTCACGCTGGCCGGGCTGCTGGGCTTCAAGTCGATGAAGATCCAGCAGTTCCCCGACATCGACCTGCCGACCATCAACATCACCGCCAACCTGCCCGGCACCGCGCCGGCGCAGATGGAAACCGAGGTCGCGCGCAAGATCGAGAACGCCGTCGCGTCGCTGCAGAACGTCAAGAACATCTACACCAAGGTGCAGGACGGCGTGGCCATCGTGACGGTGGAGTTCCGCCTCGAAAAGCCGACCCAGGAAGCGCTGGACGACGTGCGCTCGGCGGTGTCGCGCGTGCGCGCCGACCTGCCGGCCGAACTGCGCGACCCCGTGATCAGCAAGCTCGACCTCGCTGGCGCGCCGATCCTGACCTACACCGTGGCCAGCACGCGCATGGACGACGAGGGCTTGAGCTGGTTCGTCGACAACCAGGTCACCAAGGACTTGCTGGCGGTGCGCGGCGTGGGCTCGGTGGCGCGCGTGGGCGGCGTCACGCGCGAGGTGCGCGTGGAAGTCGACCCGGCGCGCCTCTTGGCCCTCAACGCCACCGTGGCCGACATCTCGCGCCAGCTGCGCGCGGTGCAGCAGGACGCGGCCGGCGGCCGCGCCGACGTCGGCGGCGTCGAGCAAAGCGTGCGCACCATCGCGACCGTGCGGAGCGCAGCCGAGCTGGCGCGGCTGGAGGTGGCGCTCGCCGACGGACGCCGCGTGCGCCTGGACCAGGTCGCGACGGTGGCCGACACGGTGGCCGAACGGCGCAGCGGCGCCTTGCTCAACGGCAAGCCGGTGGTCGGCTTCGAGATCGTGCGCAGCCGCGGCGCCGGCGAGACCGATGTCGCCAACGGCGCCCGCGCGGCGCTGGCCAAGCTGCGCGCCGAGCACCCCGATGTGACGGTGACCGAGGCCTTCAACTTCGTCGACCCGGTGATCGAGAACTTCGAAGGCAGCATGATCCTGCTCATCGAAGGTGGCCTGCTGGCGGTGCTGGTGGTGTGGCTCTTCCTGCGCGACTGGCGCGCCACGCTGGTGGCGGCCACGGCTTTGCCGTTGTCGATCATCCCGGCCTTTGCAGTCATGCACTACGTCTTCGGCTTCACGCTCAACGTCGTGACGCTGCTGAGCATGAGCCTGGTGGTGGGCATCCTCGTCGACGATGCCATCGTCGAGATCGAGAACATCATGCGCCACCTGCGGATGCGAAGCGCTGGGCCGTCCCAAGCTGAGCTGCCCCCCTCGGGGGGCGGTCTGAGCGTAGCGAAGGCCTCGGGGCCGACCTATCTCAAGACGCCGTACCAGGCGGCGATGGAAGCCGCCGACGAGATCGGGCTGGCGGTGATCGCCACCACCTTCACCCTCATCGCGGTCTTCCTGCCCACCGCCTTCATGGCCGGCGTGCCGGGCAAGTTCTTCGTCCAGTTCGGCTGGACGGCGGCGATCGCAGTCTTCTTCAGCCTCGTCGTGGCTCGCATGCTGACGCCGATGATGGCCGCCTACATCCTCAAGCCGCCGAAGAAGGCGCACACCGAACCCGGCTGGATGTAGCGCTACATGGGCTGGGCTGGCTGGTGTCTGAAGCACCGCGTGCTGACGCTGCTGTCGCTGTCGCTGGTGATCGGCATCCTCGTCGACGACGCGATCGTCGAGATCGAGAACATCATGCGGCACTTGAGGATGGGCCGCGCCGGGCCGCCCCAAGCGGCCCATACCCCCTCGGGGGGCGGGCCGAGCGCAGCGACGACCTCGGGGCCGATCGTTCCCAAGACGCCGTTCCAGGCGGCGATGGAAGCGGCCGACGAGATCGGGCTGGCGGTGATCGCGACCACCTTCACGCTGATAGCGGTGTTCCTGCCGACCGCGTTCATGGCCGGCGTGCCGGG
>JANMVM010000126.1:0-1999 GCA_031392695.1 Rubrivivax sp. | reverse complement strand
TCGATGACGAACACATCGCCGGGCTCCATCGCCGCCGAGCCGATGTGGGCCAGCGTCTCGACGCGGCCGTCGGCGCGCTCGACGCGGTTGCTGCCCAGCGCGCCGGGCTGGCCGCCGGCCATGCCGAAGGCCGCCACGGTGCGGCCGTTGGACAGGATCGAAGCCGTCATGGGTTCGAGGAAGCGCACGCGGCGCACACCGCCGTCGCCGCCATGCCACTGCCCGGCACCACCGCTGCCGGCGCGAATGGCATAACTGTCCAGGCGCACGGGGAAGCGGAACTCCAGCACCTCGGGGTCGGTCAGGCGCGAATTGGTCATGTGGGTCTGCACGACGCTGGTGCCGTCGAAGCCCCCGACGACGCGGCCCGCGTCGTCCTTCCACGCACCGGCGCCCGAGCCACCGCTGATGGTCTCGTAGTACTGGTAGCGCTCGTTGCCGAAGGTGAAGTTGTTCATCGTGCACTGGCCGGCGGCCATCACGCCCAGGGCGCCGTAGAGCGCGTTGGTGACGCAGGTGCTGGTCTCGACGTTGCCGGCCACCACCGCCGCCGGCGGGCGCGGGTTGAGCATGCAGCCTTCGGGCACGATGACGTGCAGCGGCTTGAGGCAACCCGCATTGAGCGGGATGTCGTCGTCGACGAGGGTGCGAAAGACATACAGCACCGCCGCCATCGTCACCGCCTTGGGCGCGTTGAAGTTGTTGGGCAGCTGCGCGCTGGTGGCGCTGAAGTCGATCGTGGCCTCGCGCTGCTGGGCATGCACGGTGACCTTGACGCTGATCTGCGCGCCGTTGTCCAGCGCCAAGGTGTACTGGCCGTCTTTCAAAGCCGTGATGACGCGGCGCACCGACTCTTCGGCGTTGTCCTGTACGTGCAACATGTACGCCGCGACCGTGACGCGGCCGAACTGCGCCACCATCGCGATCAGCTCTTCCACGCCCTTCTGGTTGGCCGCGATCTGCGCGCGCAGGTCGGCCACCGTCTGCTGCGGGTTGCGCGCCGGCCACGGGCCCGAGCCCAGGGCCGCGAACAGCTCGGCCTCGCGCATGACGCCGCCGCGCACGAGCAGGAAGTTGTCGAACAGCACGCCTTCCTCATCGATGGTCTTCGAGAACGGCGGCATGCTGCCCGGCGTGGTGCCGCCGATGTCGGCGTGGTGGCCGCGCGATGCGACGTAGAACGAGGGGCTGGCGTCGTCCGCTTGCAGGTAGACCGGCGTCACCACGGTCACGTCGGGCAGGTGGGTACCGCCGTGGTACGGGTCGTTGAGCACGTAGACATCGCCCTGCTGCATGGCCGGGTTGCGCTCGATGACGGTCTTGATGCTCTCGCTCATGCTGCCCAGGTGCACCGGCATGTGCGGTGCATTGGCGATCAGATCGCCGTCGGCGTTGAACAGCGCGCAGCTGAAGTCCAGCCGCTCCTTGATGTTGACCGAGTAGGCCGTGTTCTGCAGCCGCAGGCCCATCTGCTCGGCGATGTTCATGAACAGGTTGTTGAAGACCTCGAGCATCACCGGGTCGGCCTCGGTACCGATGGCGTGCTGCGTGGCGCGCGGCACCACGCGTTGCAGTTCGATCGGGCCGGCGGCCATCAGCGTGGCCTGCCAGCCGGGCTCGACCACCGTGGTGGCGTTCTTTTCGGCGATGACGGCCGGCCCGGCGATGGTGGCGCCGGCGCGCAGGCGCTCGCGCACGAAGAGGCCGGCGTCCAGCCAGGCCCCGGTGTGCATGCGCACCATCGCATCGGGCGTGGGGCGGTAGGGCTTGGGTTCGGGGCCCAGCCCACCGGCATCAAAGCGCTCGCCGGCGCCCACAGCTTCCACCGACACCGCTTCGATGACCAGCAAACGGTCGGGCATCAGAAACGCGAAACGTTGCCGATAACCGGCTTCGAAGTCGTGGCGGATCTGCGCCATGTCGCTGCACGGCACGACGAGTGCGGTGTCGGTGCCCTGGTAGCGCACATGCAGGTTGCGGCGCAGCACGATGGCCTCAA
>JANMVM010000353.1:0-22460 GCA_031392695.1 Rubrivivax sp. | reverse complement strand
CCTGGCCGCCGCCACGGCGCTCACGCTGGCCGTCCCGGCCGCGCTGGCCCAGGACGCGAACCTGGCTCGCAACCTGGCCGCCACCTGCGCCAACTGCCACGGCACGAATGGCAATGCGCGCGGCGACATGAAGCCGCTGGCCGGCGTGTCGGCCGAAAAGATCCTGGCCGCGATCGCCGACTTCAAGAGCGGCAACCAGCCCGCCACGATCATGCACCAGGTCGCCAAGGGCTACACCGATGAGCAAATGAGGTTGATTGCCGGCTACTTCGCCGCGCAGCAAGCCCGCAAATGAGGAGCCGCAGCATGCAACACCAATTTGACCTGGCCCGTCGCCGCCTGCTGGGTGCCGGCGCGGCACTGTCCGGCCTGGCGCTGGCGGGATGCGCCACCGGCGGCGCCGGTGGCCCGTCGATCGGCCGTGTCGTCGTCGTCGGCGCCGGCTTCGGTGGCAGCACCGCGGCGCGCTACCTGCGACTGTGGGGCGGCAACGTCGATGTCACGCTGGTCGAGCGCAACGCCAGCTTCGTCAGCTGCCCGATCAGCAACCTGGTGCTCGGCGGCCACAAGCAGATGGCCGACATCACGCGCGGCTACGAAGGCCTGCGGGCGGTGGGCGTGAAGCTCGTGCAAGGCGAGGTCACGGCCATCGACGCCGCCGCCCGCAAGGTGCGCCTGGCCGACGGCACCGAGCTGCCCTACGACCGCCTGATCCTGTCACCGGGCGTGGACTTCATGCTCGACGGCACGCCCGGCCTGGCTGCGGCGCTCGACAGCGGCCGCGTGCTGCACAGCTGGAAGGCAGGCCCGCAGACGCTGGCGCTGCGCCGCCAGCTCGAGGCCATGCCCGACGGCGGCGTGTTCGCGATGAGCATCCCCAAGGTGCCCTACCGCTGCCCGCCCGGGCCTTATGAGCGTGCCTGCATGGTGGCCAGCTACTTCAAGCAGTTCAAGCCGAAGAGCAAGGTGCTGGTGCTCGACGCCAACCCCGAGGTGCAAAGCAAGAAGGCGCTGTTCGAGAAGGCCTTCAAGGATCACTACAGCGGCATCCTCGAGTACCGCGCCAACAACGAACTGAAGGAGGTGGTGGGTACCACGGCCAAGCTGGAGTTCGACGACGTCAAGGCCGACGTGCTCAACATCATCCCGCCGCAGCGCGCGGGCGACATCGCGCGCAGCGCCGGGCTGCTCAACATGAACAACCGCTGGGTGGGCGTGAACTGGCTGACCATGGAAAGCACCGCCGCGCCGGGCATCCACGTGCTGGGCGACGCCACCTTCAGCGCGCCGGCGATGCCCAAGAGCGGCCACATGGCCAACCAGCACGCCAAGGTCGCGGCGGCAGCGATCATCGAGCTGCTGCAGGGCCGGCCGGTGAACGCCACGCCGGTGGTCATGAACACCTGCTACAGCTTCGTCACCGCGCGCGACGTCGTGCACGTGGCCAGCGTGCACCAGTACGACGCGGTGGACAAGACCTTCAAAGCGGTGCCGGGCTCGGGCGGCGTCTCGGCAGCGGCCAACCAGGTCGAAGGCCGTTACGCACTGGGCTGGGCCGACACCATCTGGTCCGACATGCTGGCTGGCTGAGCGCCCGCGAAGCAGTGAATCGTCCAAAGGAACCCGCCATGCACCGTCGCACCTGGCTCGCCGTCGCCTTGGCCACGGCCGGGGCCCTGGCCGCCGGTGCGGCGCTGGCCCAGGACGCCCCCTGGCCGGCGCGGCCGCTGAAGATCGTCGTGCCGTTCCCGCCGGGTGGTACCAGCGACGTGATGGCGCGCATGGTCGGCGAAGAGCTGGCCAAGGCGCTCAAGCAGCCGGTGATCATCGAAAATGCCGGCGGTGCCGGCGGCACCACCGGCACCGCGCGGGCCCTCAAGCTGCCGGCCGACGGCTACACCCTGATCCAGACCGGCGTGGGCCAGAACGCCGTCGCCCACGGCCTGGACCCGCGGCTGCCCTACGACAGCATCCAGGACTTCATTCATATCGCGCAGGTGCACTCCGGCCCCAATGTGCTGGTGGTGCACCCCGACCAGCCCTTCAAGACCTTCGAAGAGCTGGTGGCCTACGTGCGCAAGCACCCGGGCAAGTTGAACTACGGCTACACCCACGCGGCATCGGGCCACATGGCGATGGAGCTGCTCAAGCAGACCGCCAGCCGCTGCGCGCCGGACATCAAGCCTTGCAACGGCTTCTTCATGGTCGGCATCCCCTACCGCGGCGGCGGCCCCATGCTCACCGACTTGCTGGGCGGGCAGATCCCGCTCATGTTCATCAACCAGGACGTGGCACTGCAGCACGTGCGCGCCGGCAAGCTGCGCGCGCTGGCCGTGAGCAGCGCGCAGCGCAACCCGCTCTACCCCGAGGTGCCCACCGTGGCCGAGAGCGGCTTCCCGGGTTTCGAGGCGCTGAGCTGGTCGGGACTGTCGCTGGCCAAGGGCACGCCGCCGCTGGTGGCCGACCGGCTGGAAGCCGAGATCGGCAAGATCATGGTCAGCCCGGCCATCCGGCAACGCATGGAAGCGGTGGGCTTCGTGGTGCCGACACAGGGCTCCCGGCCCTACACCGCGTTCGTCACGGCCGAGCTCGAACGCTGGACGACGGTGATCCGCGCCGCTGGCATCAAGCCCGAATGAAGCCCGAATGAAGCCCGGCGCCGTCGAGCCAAGGCCGCGGCTGATCGCTGCCAACCCGCTGGCCGCGCCAGACGCCGCGGGCCAGGCCAGCCGCGACCGCATCGACTGGCTGCAGCTGCAGCTGATCTTCCTGCCGCTGGCCACGCCCATCAGTGACGCCAAGGTGCTCACCGGCCGCCAGAAGCCGCTCACCGAAATCGCCTTCCTGTTTGCCGAGGTCGCGACGCGCCAGGGCCAGCACGGCATCGGCTTCAGCTACAGCAAGCGCGCCGGCGGCCCGGGCCTGTACGAACACGCCCAGGAGATCGCCCCGGCGCTGCTGGGCGAAGACCCGAACGACATCGCCCGGCTGTGGGACAAGCTGTGCTGGGCCGGTGCCAGCGTCGGCCGCAGCGGCCTGGCCACGCAGGCCATCGCTGCCTTCGACATCGCGCTGTGGGACTGCAAGGCCAAGCGCGCCGGCCTGCCGCTGGCCAAGCTGCTGGGTGCGCACCGCGACAGCGTGCCGGTCTACAACACGAGCGGCGGCTTCCTGAGCAGCCCCATCGGTGAGGTGCTCAACAACGTCGAGACGGCGATCGCGCGCGGCATCGGCGGCATCAAGATCAAGGTCGGCCAGCCCGACCCGATGCTCGACCTGGCTCGCGTGCAGGCCGTGCACGAGCGCATCGCCGGCCGCATCGCGCTCATGATCGACGCCAACCAGCAATGGGACCGCACCACCGCGCAGCGCTTCGGCCGCCTCGTTGAGCCGCTGAACCTGACGTGGATCGAAGAGCCGCTGGACGCCTACGACGCCGAAGGCCACGCCGCGCTGGCCGCGCTGCTCGACACCCCGATCGCCAGCGGCGAGATGCTCACCAGCCCGGCCGAGCATTGGGAGCTCATCCGCCAGCGCAGCGTCGATTTCATCCAGCCTGACGCGCCGCGCGTCGGCGGCATCACGCCGATGCTCAAGATCATGGCGCTGGCCGAGCATGCGCGCCTGCGGCTGGCGCCGCACTTCGCGATGGAGATCCACCTCCATCTGGCAGCCGCCTATGCGCACGGGCCCTGGGTCGAGCACTTCGAATGGCTGGAGCCGATGTTCAACGAACGCCTGCGCATCGAAGGCGGCCGCATGCACCTGCCCGACCGGCTCGGGCTCGGGTTTTCGCTCAGCGAGCAGGCCCTGCGCTGGCGCACGCGCACGGTGAGCTTCGGGCAGCGGCCCTGAGCCGTCGGTCCGCCCGCCAGGCTCAGAACCGTCTGCACCCCGCGAATGAGGGGGCACAGCGGGCGCTTCAACCCCGCATTCGCAGTCCGGCTGGGCCCCAGGACGCAGCGCGGGTCGGTACATTCGGGGCCTTCCCCTCTGGCGTTCTCGAACCATGTCCCTGGCCCTGCTCCGCAAGACCCTCGCCGGCGTCGTCACGACCTTGCTGCTGGGCGCCACCGGCGCAGCCCAGGCCACCTACGTGGTGGGCACCTGGGACCCCACCTATGGCACGCCTTTCGCCAACCTGGGCTGGCGCGGTTCGGCCACGCTGCAGGCGGCGCCCTCTTGCCTGGCGGTGCCGGGCATCGTGCCCAACAACGGCATCGCCTGCCCGCTGATGACGGTGGTCAACGCGACGGTCGAGTTCTACGACATCAACACGCCGCTGCTCACGGTGGAGACACTGGATTTCACGAACGCGGTTGCCCTGAACCTGCTCAGCGTGGTTGCCGGCAACCAGTCCGACGGCTTTGCCTTGTCCTACACCGGCGTCGTGCAGAGCTCGAATGCGCTGGCCATGCAGGGCGGATTGCCCGCCTACTTTGCGCTCGACGTCCAGTTCGTCGGCGGTCTGAGCACCGCCGTGCTGCACTGGGGCATCGCCCCCAACCTCAACGAGCTGCTGGGCCGCAACGACCCGCGATTCCCGGCCGACCTGCGCATCGCCACGCTGCCCGACCCCAAGCCGGCGTCCGAACCGGCTTCGCTGGCCCTCGTCGGCGCCGCGCTGGCCGGCTTGGCCTTGGTTCGCCGCCGCCGCGGCTAGCCCTCCAGGAGCCTGTCGGACTTGGGGAGCGTCGGCTGCAATTTGGCCGCAGCGGGCTGCAGGCCGAGCGCGGCCTGCGCTGCGTCGCCCAGCGTCGTCGCCGCGCCGGCGGCTTCGGCCACCGCCCAGCCCCAGTCGCCGAGGCGCGCCTGCAAGGCCTCGCGCAGCACCAGGCAGCGCGCCTGCGCCTCGGGTGCACGCGGCAGGCCCAGCGCGCGACGCGCCTGCGTCGCCGCCGCCAGCAGGCAGGCGCCACGCTCGTGCTGGCCCAGCGCCAGCGCAAGAGCGGCATGGTCCTCGAGGGCACCCAGCAACTCGGCGCGCATCTCGTAGCGTACAAAGGCCTGCAGCGCCTGCTCGAGCAGCGGCTGCGCGCCGGCGACATCGCCGCCCGAGCGCAGCGCCAGCCGGCCCAGGGCGGCCAGCGCCTTGGCTTCGCCGCGCCGGTCGCCCGCCTCGCGGCCGAGTTGCAGCGATCGCTGCAGATGCTGGCGTGCCATGGCGGTGTCGCCCTGCGCCAGACCGGCCTCGCCCAGCAGCAATTCGCAATCGCCTTCGGCCTCGGGGTTGCCGAGCGCGCGCGACAGCGCCAGGCTCTCTTGCAGATGGCCCAGCGCGAGCTCGGCATCGCCGAGCACGAGGTGGATGCGCCCCAGGTGCTGCAACCCGATGGCCTCGCCCAGGCGGTGACCGAGCAGACGAAACAGCGGCAGCGCCTCCTGCTCGGCCGCCAGCGCCGCGGCCGCCTGCCCGGTGGCCAGGCGTGCCAGGGCCAGCGTCGACAAGGTGTTGGCGGTGCCCGCCGTGTCGCCCAGACCCCGGCGCAGCACCAGGCTGGTTTCCAGCAGCCGCTCGGCCTCGGCCGGATCGCCCTGCGCGTCGGCCAGCACGGCGCCCACGTACAGCGTGTGTGCCCGCGCCATGTCCGAGGCCTGCACCGCCGGCAGCGCGAGCGCGGCGCGGATGTGCTCGCGGCCTTCGCTGAGGTAAGCGCGCAGCACCCAGAAGCCCTGCAGAGCCACCGCCAGCTTGGCCGCCAGCAGCGGCTCGGCGCCGCCCTGGCGGGCCAGCGCCATGGCGGCGCGCAGGTTGTCGAGGTCGGTCTCGACGCGCTGCACCCACAGCGCCTGCTGCGCGCCCTGCAGGCCGTCGCGCGCCTGCTTGGCGAGGCTGAAGAAGTGCTCGCAGTGACGGCTGCCGGTGGCCGCAGCAGCGCCGGATTGCTGCAGTTTGTCGAGCGCGTACTCGCGCAGCGTCTCAAGCATCGCGTAGCGCGTGCCGCCGTCGGCGGCGCCGGCGCCATCGAGCACGACGAGCGAGTTCTCGACCAGGCGGTCGATGAGGTCGAGCACGTCGACCGGGTCCAGCGGCTCGGCGCCGCACACCGCCTCGGCCGCCGCCAGGTCGAAGCCGCCACTGAACACCCCCAGGCGCTGCAGCAGCGTCTGCTCGGCTGGCGGCAGCAGGTCGTAGGACCAGTCGACCAGCGCGCGCAGCGTCTGCTGGCGCTGCTGCAGCCCGCGGTTGCCGCCGGTGAGCAGCTTGTAGCGGTCCTTCAAGCGCGTGTTGATGTCGGCCACCGACAGCGAGCGCACGCGCGCCGCCGCCAGCTCGAGCGCCAGCGGAATGCCCTCCAGGCGCGTCACGAGCTCGGCCACGGCGCGGGCCTGCGCGGCGTCAAAGACGAAGTCGCTGCGGTGCGCCCGGGCGCGCTCGACGAAGAGCTGCACCGCCGGCAGCCGCGCCAACCCGGCGAGGTCGGACAGGTCGGGCTGCAAGCCCGGCACGCGCAGCGGCTGCACGGCGTAGGTCTGCTCGCCGCTGATGCGCAGCGCGGCGCGGCTGGAGGTCAGCAGCCGCAGCTGCGGGGCAGCCCGCAGCAGCGCGTGCGCCAGCTCGGCGGCGGCCTCGACGAGGTGCTCGCAGTTGTCGATGATGAGCAGCAGGCAGCGGTCCTGCAACGCCGTGCACAGGGCCTGCAGCAGCGTGCGGCCGGGCTGCTCCTGGACCTGCAGCAGGCGCGCCGCTTCGGCCACCACCAGCGCCGGTTCGCGCAGCGGCGACAAGTCCAGGAACCAGGCGCCATCGGGGAAATCGCCCAGCAGTTCAGCCGCCACCTGCAGCGACAGCCGCGTCTTGCCCAGGCCGCCCATGCCCAGCAGCGTGACCAGGCGGGCCGATTGCAGCGCCGCCTTGACCTCGTCGAGCTCGCGGTCGCGGCCGTGGAAGGACGTGGCCTGCGGCGGCAGGTTGTTGGGCAGCTCGCGCCGCGGCAGCCAGCGCTCGCCGTGGCGCACCACGCGGTAGGCCTTGTCGCTGTCGGGCAGCGCAGCGTACGGTGGCGCGCCGGCTTCGAACAGCTGCACCGGATCGGCCACGCCCTTGAGGCGCCAGAAGCCGTGCGAATGCATGCCCTGCGACGGCCGCACCTCAAGCGCGCCGTCCAGCGCCTGGCAGGCCTGGCCGCTGAGCAAGGTCTGGCCGCCGCGGGCCAGCGCCATGATGCGCGCCGTGGTCGGTTTGGCCAGGCCGTCCACCTCCAGCAGCTTGGCGCCGCGCGTGACGTCGTCCCGGCTGTTCTCGCGCAGCAGCACCGAGCCCACGTGGAGCCCGGCGCGCGCCTGCATCGGGTGCGGCAAGCGCGCCAGCGCGGCGTGATAGGCGCGGGCATAGGCCAGCGCATCGGCCACCTGCTCGAAGAGCAGC
The DNA here is from genome assembly GCA_031392695.1 of Rubrivivax sp. Lineage (GTDB taxonomy): Bacteria > Pseudomonadota > Gammaproteobacteria > Burkholderiales > Burkholderiaceae_C > Rubrivivax. Next base: position 15,091 of record JANMVM010000353.1, on the reverse strand, counting down.
AGCATGCCGTCGGTCTTGTCGATCTCGCGGCCGCGGTGCGGCAGCAGCAGGTCGCGCGCGGCGCGGTCATGGTCGTTCCACAGCGCGGCCATGCGCTCGTCGCCCAGCGCCTGCGACAACTGCGTGCTGTCGACGACGTCGGTCAGCAGCAGCGCGCGCCACTCGCTGTTGTGGGTGGGGACGGCCGCGGGCGGCGCGGCTGTCGGGTTGGGGGTCGCCGGCATTCGTCTCCGCGCTTCAGGCGCGGGCCAGTCCCGCGGCGGCGTTGAGCGTGCCCGGCGCCACGCCCAGCTGTGCCGCGGCGTCGAGGATTTCCTGCCAGGTGGTGCCGTCGACCGGCACGCCCCGTGCGCTGCGCTCGGCCCGCGACGCCCGTTCTGCGTCGCCGGCCACCTGCACCGGCGCGTAGCCTGCACGCGGCGGGCTCGCCTGCACCCAATCCAGGAAGACCTGCGCCTGCTGCTCGAAATCCGCCGTACCGCCCAGTGCAGCCGGGTCGAGCAAGACGCTGAACATGCCGTTGAGGATCCGCATGCGGCCGTCGTCCGGTTGGTGGCAGGTCAGGCCCGCGGCCAGCGCGCCACCCAGCAATTCGCACATCAGGGCCAGGCCGTAAGCCTTGTGCCCGCCCAGCGCACCGCCAAAAGTCAGCAGCGCGCCGAAGGGCGGTACGACGCTGAAGCGCGGGTCGATGGTGGGCTGGCCATGGTCGTCGATCAACTGTCCTGGCTCGACCGGCACGCCCATGTTGTGGGCCACGCGCGTCTTGCCCTGGGCGATGGCGCTGGTGGCAAAGTCCAGGATCACCGGCGGCCGGCCTGGCAGCGGCACGCCGGCGCAGAAGGGGTTGGTGCCGAAGCGCGCATCCGCGCCGCCATACGGCGCCACGATGGGGCGCGAGATGACGTTGACGAAGTGCAGCGACACCAGGCCGGCGGCGGCCGCCTGCTCTGCCCAGGCGCCGATGCGGCCCAGGTGGTGCGCGTTGCCCAGCGCGACGATGCAGCTGCCCTGGGCGCGCGCGCGCTCGATGCCCAGCGCCATCGCCTGCGCGCCGATGACCTGGCCGAAACCGGCGTCGCCGTCCAGCCGCAGCAGGCTGCCCGCATCGTGCACCACGCGCACCGCCGTGTTGGGCTTCAGGCCGCCTTCCAGGAAAGCCTTGGCGTAGCGCGGCAGCATGCCGATGCCGTGCGAGTCGTGGCCAGTGAGGTTGGCGTCGACGAGGTTGCCGACCACGGCTTCGACTTCTGCCGGCGCGCTGCCGAAGCCGCGCACGAGCAGCCGCATCGCGTCGCGAAGGCGGGCCAGTGGGATCAGGTGCATGTCGCTCATCAGATGACCTTCGTGCGGCGCGCCGTGGTAGTCGCCTTTCGGGCGGCCGGGCAGGCTCATGTTGGGGATTTTCTTTCTCAGTCGCCGACGATCTTGCGTTCGCGGATGATGCCGCCAAAGCGCAAGGAGTCCTGCCCCGCCTTGGCCTGGAATTCTGCCGCCGTCATCGGCGCCGGCACGCCGCCCAGGGCCTGGATGCGATCCTTCATGGCCGCGCTGGCCAGGATGCGGTTGATCTCGGTGTTCAGCCGCGTCACCACCGCGGCCGGCGTGCCGGCCGGGGCGTAGAAACCGAACACGGTGTCGGCGTCGAAGCCCTTGAGGCCCAGTTCGTCCAGCGTCGGCGTGTTCGGGAACAGCGGCGATCGGCCCGGGCTGCCCACGGCCAGCAGGCGCAGCCTGCCGGCGCGGATGTGCGGGATCGCGATGCCGGGGTCGAACAGGAAGTCGAGCTGGCCGCCGAGCAGATCGGTCAGCGCCGGCGCCGCGCCGCGGTAGGGCACGTGGACGGCAAAGGTGCCGGTCATGCTCTTCATCATCTCGGCGGCCAGGTGGGGCGAGCTGCCGTTGCCTGGCGAGCCGAAACTGCGGCGGCCCGGGTTGGCCTTCAAGTCGGCACGGAAGGCCGCGAAGTCCTGCAGCGGGCTCTCGCTGCGCACCACCAGGAAGACCAGCACACGCGCCGCGGCGGCCACCGGCACCAGGTCCTTGGCCGGATCGAAAGGCATGCGGGCGTAAATGTGCGGGTTGACCGAGACCATGCCGCCCGAGCTCATCAGCAGCGTGCTGCCGTCGGCGGCCGACTTGGCCACCGCGTCGCCGCCCAGGTTGCCGCCCGAGCCGCCGCGGTTCTCGACCACCACCGGCTGGCCCAGCGCGTCCTGCAGCGGCTGGCTGACAGAGCGCGCGATCTGGTCGGCGGCGCCGCCGGGCGGAAAGTTGACGATGACCTTGATCGGCTTGCTCGGCCAGGCCTGGGCCTGCGCCCCCGACGGAGCGAAGCTCGCCAGGGCCAGCGCAGCGGCAACGATCCATGCAGGGTTCATGACGATGTCCTTTTCGGAATGGGATCGCTCAAGCCACTTCGACTTCCAACAGCATCGGCACATCGGCCTCCAAGGCCCGTGTCAATGCCTCGCGCAGGCCCTCGCTGGTCTCCACATGGACACCGCGCACGGCATGCCCGGCGGCCAGGGCGACGAAGTCCATGTCGGGCAACTCGGTGCCGGCCACCGGGTCTTCGGGGCGGTAGCCGAAGACCGATGCAAACTCGCGCAGCGCGGCGTAGCGGCGGTTCTTCAGGATCACGATGGTGATTGGCAGCTTGCACTGCGCCGCGCTCCACAACGCCTGGATGGCGTACATCGCCGAGCCGTCGCCGATGAGCGCGATGACCTTCCGGTCCGGCCGCGCCAGCGCCACGCCCACGGCCGCCGGCAGGCCGTGGCCGAGGCCGCCGCTGCACATCGTGTAGAAGGTCTCGCTCTGGTAGATCGGCAGGTGGCGGTGCATCACGGCGCGCGCCGTGGGCGCCTCTTCGACGATCACGCTGGCGCGGCCGCGCAGCGCGTCGAGCATCTGCAGCACATGCGCCACCGACAGGCGCTCGCCGGCGGCCGGTGGCGGCGCGGCGGGCCTGGGTTCGCGGGCCTGCGGCCAGGGTCGCTCACGCGGTGGGGGCCGGGCCAGCAGGTCCAGCAGCCCGAGCCGGATGCTGCCCACCACCGACAGCCCCAGCGGCGCCCAGGCGGCGAGCTGCGGATCGTCGATCAGCTGCACCAGCTGCGCGCCCGGCGGCAGGTGCGGGCCCTGGCCTTCGACGTGGTAGGTGAAGGCCGGCGCGCCAAGTGCAAACACCACGTCGTGGCCGGCCAGCAGCTGCACGATGCGTTCGCGCATCGCGGGCAGGAAGCCGGCGAAGAGACGATGGTCCTCGGGGAAGCCGCAGCGGCCCGACATCGGTGCCGCGAAGACCCGCGCGTGGTGGCGTTCGGCCAGCGCAACGGCGGCGTCCCAGGCGCCGTCTCGGTCGACCGCAGCGCCGATGACGAAGGCCGGGCTTGCGGCGGCATCGAGTGCGTCACCCAATAGCGCCAGCAGGGCGGGCTCGGGCCGCAGCTGCGTGCTGACTTGGCGCGGCGCCAGCGGCTCGGTCAGCTGCACCCAGTCGTCGGCCGGGATCGACACCAGCACCGGCCCGCGCGGCGGCATCATCGCCAGGTGGTAGGCGCGGGCGATGGCCAGCGGCACGTCCTGCGCGCGCGCCGGCTCGACGCTCCACTTGACGTAGGGCTTGGGCAGCTCGGTGGCCTGCGCCGAGTGCAGGAAGGGGTCGAAAGGCAGGATCGAGCGCGCCTGCTGCCCCGCCGTGATGAGCATCGGCGTGCGGTTCTTGTGCGCGGTGAAGATGTTGCCCATGGCATGGCCGACGCCGGCGGCCGAATGCAGGTTGACGAAGCTGGCGTTGTGCGTGGCTTGCGCATAGCCGTCGGCCATGCCCACCACCACCGCTTCCTGCAGACCGAGCACGTAGCGGAAGTCGCGCGGGAAGTCGAGGAACAGCGGCAGCTCGGTCGAGCCGGGGTTGCCGAAGACGGTGGTCAGCCCCACCGAGCGCAGGAAGACCAGCGTGGCTTCGCGCACGGTGGTCCTGGGGGTGGCTGGATCTGTCAAAGCGGTCTCCGGTGGCGGCGCCCGTGCAGTGTGGGCGGCGGCGGCGCAAGGCTCAATACGATCAAACGCGCAGCGGCGGCGCGCCGGCCGCTGCCTGGCGCACGCGGCCGCAGGAGCTTAGCCGCGTCATCGACGCGCTGGCAGCGCACCCGATCCGGCAGCCCCTGCTGCAGCTCGACCGCGTGGGCGTGCACGGCATGTCGGCCGGCGGCGTGACGGCGCTGGCGCTGGCCGGCGCGCAGTGGCGCGTGCTCAGCCTGGTGCAGCACTGCCCGGCGCACGCCGGGGCCGACCTCGGCTTCTGCCTCAACGGCTTGACCGACCCCCAGGCGCAGGCTGCGCGCACCGCAGACCATGAGCGCGCCCGCGGCCTGCCTGAGCCGGGCTTCGATGCGCAAGCGCGCGATGCCGCCTTCGAAGCCGCCTTCGAAGCCATCGCGCGCTTCTTCACGCGCCAGTTGCGGCCCTGAACGCGGGCCCGCGCCGACCATGCGCATCGCGCTTCGGCGCGTCGAGGCGATGAAAGGACGAGGGGCGCCGCCAGGCGCCCCTCGGTGGCCGGGTGGCAGCACCCGATCAATGCCCGGCGCGTGACAGCCTGGCCATCCACGTGCTGGGCGCATCAGCACGCCCCGCCTGCGAGAGGTAGAAGGCGCCGCTGTCTTCACCGGTCATTGCGGCGGCGAAGCCGGCGTCGCGGTTGACGCGCATCTCGGCCCGGACTTCCTGGCGTGTGAGCCCGCTGGCCGCGGTGCGCACCGGGACGAAGTCCTCGGTCAGCGCAGCCAGGCTGCCGTCGGCCCGGGCCTGCTTGAGTTCGGTCCTGACCTCGGCGCGGGTCTTGGTGGAAACAAAGGCGGTGTTGTCGATGGTGATGTCGTCGGCAAACACGGAGCCGGCTGCGGCGGCGATCGACAACGCGGCAATGCTGATCAGCTTGTTCATGGATTCCCCCTGCATGCATCGCGACGGTGAGAGGATCTCGTGAACCGGTGGATGCAAACCGGCTCGGTCCCCGGCGTTCTGGCAGTGCCCTGGGGCCCTGCTTCAACGTGGGGTCACTGTCGCCGATCGACGCTGCCGCAGCGCTGTCATCTTCACGCCCGGGGCATGATCTATTCACACCGCCGTCAGCGCCCCCGGGCAGCGCGCCAGGCAGCGAAGTCGGTGCGGCTGTGCTCTTCGGTGGGCGGGTACAGGCCCAGGACGCTGCGGCCCTCGTTGACCTTTTCGATCACGAAGTCCTCGAAGGCGGTCATCTCCACCGCGTCGGCGGCCACCTCGTCGGCGATTGCCGCCGGGATCACGATCACGCCTTCGCCGTCACCCACCACCACGTCGCCCGGCCACACCGCGACGTCGCCGCAGCCGATCGGCACGTTGATGTCCAGCGCCTGGTGCAGCGTCAGGTTGGTCGGCGCGCTGGGCCGCTGGTGATAGGCCGGGAAGGGCAGGCGTGCGATCTCGGGTGAATCGCGAAAGCCGCCGTCGGTGACGACGCCGGCCACGCCGCGCTTCATCAGTCGCGTGACCAAAATGCCGCCGGCCGACGCGGCGCGTGCGTCCTTGCGGCTGTCGATCACCAGCACCGCCCCGGCGGGGCATTCCTCCACCGCCTTGCGCTGCGGGTGGTCGCGGTCCTGGAACACGCTGATCGGGTTCAAGTCCTCGCGCGCCGGGATGTAGCGCAGCGTGAAGGCCGGCCCGACCATGTTGGGCAGTTGGCCGCCCAGCCCGGACACCGGAAGCACGCTCTGGATGAACTGGTGGCGCAGGCCGCGCTTGAAGAGCGCCGTGCACAGCGTGGCGGTGCTCACGCCCATCAGTTGTTGTCGCGTCTTGGGGTTCATCGGGACATGCTCTGTAGATGACGAGTTCGGGCCGGAATCAGTAAATGTCGGGTTCCCCGACAGGGGCGCCGAAGCTGGTTTCGAGGAAGTCGAAGTCGCAGCCCTGGTCGGCCTGCAGGATGTGCTGGCCGAACATCCAGCCGTAGCCGCGCTCGTAGCGTCGCGGCAAGGGCTTCCAGGCGGCCTGGCGGCGCGCGAACTCTTCGTCACTGATGTCGAGGTGGATGGTGCGCGCCGGCACGTCGACGGTGATCGTGTCGCCGCTCTTCACCAGCGCCAGCGGGCCGCCGACGTAGGCCTCGGGCGCGCAGTGCAGCAGGCAGCCGCCGTAGCTGGTGCCGCTCATGCGCGCGTCGGACAGGCGCAGCATGTCCTTCACGCCCTGCTTGAGCAGCTTGGTCGGGATCGGCAGCATGCCCCACTCGGGCATGCCGGCGCCTTGGGGGCCGGCGTTGCGCAGCACCAGGATGTCGTCGCCGGTGACGTCCAGGTCCGGATCGTCGACGGCCTGCTTCAGCGCCGGGTAGTCGTCGAAAACCAGCGCGCGGCCGGTGTGCTGCAGCAGGTGCGGCAGGCAGGCGCTGGGCTTGATGACCACGCCGTCGGGCGCCAGGTTGCCGCGCAGCACGGCCAGCGCGCCTTCGGCGTAGATCGGGTTGGCCAGCGGCCGGATGACGTCGGCGTCGTAGACCTCGGCGAGCGCGATGTTGTCGCCCAGGCTGCGGCCGTTGACGGTGAGCGCATCCACGTGCAGGTGTTCGCGCATCACGTTCATCATCGCCGGCAGGCCGCCGGCGTAGTAGAAGTCCTCCATCAGGTACTTGTCGCCGCTGGGCCGGATGTTGGCGATCACGCCGACGCGGCGGCTGGCCTGGTCGAAGTCGTCCAGCGTCACCGCGTGCCCGGCGCGGCGACTCATCGCCACCAGGTGGATGATGGCGTTGGTGCTGCAGCCCATCGCCATCGCCACCGCGATGCCATTGTCGAAGTTCTTGCGCGACAGCATGCGCGCAGGTGTCCAGTCATCCCACACCATCTGCACGATGCGCCGGCCGCACTCGGCGCTCATGCGCACGTGGTTGGCGTCGGCCGCCGGGATGCTGCTGGCGCCGGGCAGCGTGAAGCCGACGGCCTCGGCGATGCCCATCATGGTGGCCGCCGTGCCCATCGTCATGCAGGTGCCGTGGCTGCGCGCGATGCCGGCTTCCATCTCCTGCCAGGCCTGGTCACTCAATCGTCCGGCGCGACGTTCATCCCAGTACTTGAAGGCGTCGCTGCCCGAGCCCAGCACCTGGCCCTTCCAGTTGCCGCGCAGCATCGGGCCGGCGGGCAGGAAGAGGCTGGGCAGACCCATGCTCAAAGCGCCCATCAGGAGGCCCGGCGTCGTCTTGTCGCAGCCGCCCATGAGCACGGCGCCGTCCACCGGATGCGAGCGCAGCAGCTCTTCGGTTTCCATGGCCAGGAAGTTGCGATACAGCATCGTCGTCGGCTTGACCATGCTCTCGCTTAAGGAGATCGCCGGCAGCTCGAGCGCAAAGCCACCGGCCTGCAGCACGCCGCGCTTGACATCGTCGACGCGCTGCTTGAAGTGGGTGTGGCACTGGTTGGCGTCGCTCCAGGTGTTGACGATGGCGATGATCGGCTTGCCCACCCAGTCGGCCGGCGCGTAGCCCATCTGCATGACGCGGCTGCGGTGACCGAAGCTGCGGAAATCATCGGGCGCGAACCAGCGCGCGCTGCGCAGCTCGGCGGCGGTCTTGGGCTTGGGGTTGCTCACGGCGTGCCTTGTGGTTGACGGGGCCAGCGTAGTCGAAGTCCGGCTTGCCGCCGCTGGGATCATCCTGGACTGCCGCGCGCTTTTCTGCCCACCGGGGGCCTACGCTCCTAGTGCTCCAACCCATAGGTTTCGAGACAAGTTGAAAAGGATGGATTCGTTCGCCAGGCTAGGCGCAAACCACAGCGATACCTTCTGGTATCGCGAGGATTTGCAACGACGCATGGTGGACGAAGACGCGTTTTCATGTCTCGAAATCTGTGGGTTGGAGTACTAGAGGTCGGGCGCGTAGCGCTGCAGCATCTCCTCGGGGGTCTCGGGCGGCGTGGCGATGCCGGTGTGGTCGATCAGCATCTGGCCTGCGCTGGGCAGCGCGCTGCGCGGCACCCGCGCGGACGGCGCCCACAGCGCCGAGCGCATCAGCGCCTTGGCGCAGTGCAGGTAGGCGGCCTGCACGGTGATGCGAATCACCAGCACCGGGGCGCGGCGCTCGTTGGTGCAGCGCGCGATGTCGGCGCCGGCGCGCGACAGCACGGCGCTGCCGTTGACGCGCAGCGTCTCGTCCACCCCGGGCACCAGGAAGAGCAGCCCGACACTGCCGGTAGCGACGATGTTCTCCAGCGAGTCGAGGCGGTTGTTGCCGGGCGCGTCGGGGATCAGCAGCGTGTGCGCGTCGGGCGACTGCACGAAGCCCGGTGCGCCGCCGCGCGGCGAGGCGTCCATGTCGCCGCTGGCCCCGGCCGTGGCCAGCAGCACGAAAGGCGACAGCGCGATGAAGCGCTGGCAGTGCACGTCGAGCGCGCCGAGCTGCTTCGTCAGCGCCCGTTCCCTGGGCGCAGCATAGAGCGCGCGCAGGGTGTCGAGATCGGTGATGTCGATGGCCTTCGACCCGTGCAGTTTGGGTGTTACTTCAGGCCGCTGATGAAGCTGGCCACGGCCTTGATTTCCAGCTCGGTGAGCTGGACCGCCACCGCGTGCATCACGGCATTGTCGTTGCTGCGCTGGCGCAGGTTGAAGGCCTTGAGCTGGCGTTCGGTGTACAGCGCATGCTGGCCCGCCAGACGTGGCAAGGTGGCGCTGCCCTGGCCCGCCGCGCCGTGGCAGCCGGCGCAGGCCGGCGCGCCGGAGTAGGGGTTGCCGCGCAGGTAGACGAAACGCCCGACGAGGGCCAGCTCGGGGTCCGCCACCACGTGCGCCTGCACCGCACGCGACTCGAAGTACTGGCCCAGCGCCTCGAAGTCGGCGGCCACGAGATCCTCGACCATCGGCTGCATGGCGCTGCTCTTGCGCCGGCCGCTCTTGTAGTCGGCGAGCTGTCGCGCCAGGTAGGCGGCGTGCTGGCCGGCCAGGCGCGGGAACACCGGGCTCGAGCTTTCGCCGTCGGCGCCGTGGCAGATGAAGCACTTGCCCTGCACGATCGCTTCGGCACGCTGGAAGTCGGCAGCCGCAGCCGGGCCTTGAAGCCAGAGCGCGCTGAGCAGCGCCACGGTCGCAAACCGCATCATGGGCTGGCCTTTCGAAACCATCCGGCCGGCAGCGGCGCCGGATTCACGCTGCGCGTCGATGACGGTGATCCAGGCCAAGCTCAGGGCTTGATGTACGCCGCGCCCTGCTTTTGCAGCTTGGCAACGCGCACCACGCCCGAGGGCGTGAACTCGGCTTCCTGGATGAACTGCTCCTTCTTCAGGTTGCGGTTCTTGAGCGTGATTTCGCAGACCTCGAACTTGACGCCGCGCGCCACCAGCGCCGCCACCGGGCCGGCGTAGGCGCCGCCGCTGGCGTCCCTGGCGCCTTCCATCAGGAAATCCACGCCATTGGCGTGCGTGACCACCGTGATCCTGGCGCCGGGGTCGACGTCGAGGTGGTTGCGGATATTGCGCAGGCCCTTCAGGCCCTGCGTGGCCGCGTCGTCGATGTGATAGACGACGCTGTCCTGCGCCGAGGCGGTGAGGGCCGCGAAGGCCAGCACCCCGGCGGCGATGAAGTGGGAAATGCCCATGACGATCTCCTTGAGAAAGCTTGCGCCGACTATGCCAGCCCGGGGTTGCCCTGCACACCCACGAGACGCGGCGTGTTGAGGCTGCGCGGCTGCACACGGCCGCCGCGCTGGCCCTTGAGCCAGGCCTCCACCAGATCCCACACCGGCGGGTGGCCGGCCTGGCTGGCTGCTTCGGCCACCGGGGCCCAGCCGGCCACCTTGTAGCTCTTGGCGGCGTCGATGGGCCGGCCGGCCAGGCGCAGGTCGCTGATGCGCGCGCCCATCGCCGCGCCCGGCGTCAGCGTGTACTGCAAGCCGCCGACGCGCACCATGTCGCCGCCCTGCTGGTAGTAGGGGTCGGGGTTGAAGAGGTTGTCGGCCACGTCTTCGAGGACCGTCTTGATGGTCTCGCCCGTCATCGGCGTGACCGTGGCGTAGGGGTAGGTGATGGCCAGCTGGTCCATCATGAGTTCGCGCGTGATGGCCTGGCCGGGCAGCAGGCTCGTGCCCCAGCGAAAGCCGGGGCTGAAGGCGATCGGCGCGTCCTGGGTGTCCATGAGCGCGTCGCACAGCAGCTGGTCCCAGCTGCCGTTGAAGTTGCCGCGGCGGTAGAGCAGGCCGTCGGTGAAGGCCAGCTTTTCGGCCAGCCTGGCGGCATAGGGCGCGCGCACGCGGGTGATCAGCGCGTCCATCTCGGGGTCGGCCTTGAGCATGTTGCTGAAGATGGGCAGCAGGCGGTAGCGGTGCCGGCTGAGCTTGCCGCCCTTGACTTCGAAGTCCATCACGCCCAGGAACTTGCCGTTGCTGCCGGCGTTGGTGACCCAGGTCGTGCCGCCGGGGTTTTGCACCGGCACCGCCAGCGGCACGCCGTCGTGGGTGTGGCCGCCGAAGATGGCGTCGATGCCGCGCACGCGCCCGGCCATCTTGAGGTCGACGTCCATGCCGTTGTGGCTGAGCAGCACGAGCAGCTGCGCGCCCTGGGCGCGCGCCTCGTCGACGACACGCTGCATGTTGGCGTCCTGGATGCCGAACTCCCAGTCGGCCACCAGGTAGCGCGGGTTGGCGATCGGCGTGTAGGGGAAGGCCTGGCCGACGATGGCCACCTTGACGCCGTTGATGTCCTTCATCACGTAGGGCTTGAACACCGGGTCGCCGAAGTCGGCGGTCTTGATGTTCTGGGCGATGAAGTCGATGCGGTGCGCCGCCGCACTGCCGCCACTGCCACCACTGCCGCCGGCAAAGTCCTTCTCGACGATCTCTTTCACGCGCTGCATGCCGTAGGTGAATTCCCAGTGGCCGGTCATCACGTCCACGCCCAGCAGCTTGCAGGCGTCGACCATGTCCTGAGCGTTCGTCCACAGGCTGGTGGCGCTGCCCTGCCAGGTGTCGCCGCCGTCGAGCAGCAGCGCGCCGGGGCGGCTGGCCTTCAGGCGCTTGACGAGCGTGGCCAGGTGCGCGAAACCGCCGACACGGCCATAGCGGCGCGCGGCGCGTTCGAAGTCTTTGAAGGTGAAGGCGTGCGCCAGCGCGGTGCCCGGGCGGATGCCGGCCCGGCGCAGCAGCTGCTCGCCCACCAGGTGCGGCAGTTGCCCCTGCATGCCGGCCAGCCCGAGGTTGACGCTGGGCTCGCGGAAGTGGCTGGGCATGAGCTGCGCGTGGCAGTCGGTCAGGTGCAGCAGGCTCACGAAGCCCGTGCCCGTGCCCAGTGGCGGCAGGTCGTACAGGCCCTGCTCGGCGGTGGCGGCGTCGGCTTGGTCGTAGCGGGCCAGCCCCATGCCGGCCACCGAGGCCGCGCTCAGCACCTGCAGAAAGTCGCGCTTGCTCAGGCTCATGATCAGTGGCCGCTTGTCGCTTATGTTCGCGAGATTGAAAAGCCCGGCGCTGCCGCCGCTGGTGCTGGACTTACTGGTTGACCGGCGACATCGGGTCCAGCAGCAGCGACATCAGGTGCGCGAGCTGCTGCGGATCCAGCAGCGCCGCATGGCCGAAGCGAGGCATGTTGGAGCAGACGTTGTAGCTCTTGCTGTTGTAGAGCTTGGTCCAGGTGTACTCGACGATGGGCTGCGCGGTGGGCGCCATCAGGTCGCTCACGCCGCGGTTCCTGCCGTAGCGGAGCAGGCTCGGGCCGATGGTGCCGAAGCTGACTTCCTGCTGGCTGATCTGGTGGCAGTTGTAGCAACTGCCGCCATTGGCGCTGGCGGCGACGGAGGTGTCGGTGAAGGTCATGCCGCGGCCGTTCTGCGCCAGCTTCTCGCCTTCGCGCCAGTCGCCGAAGTACTGCCCGCCGGCAGGCCACTTCACGGTGCCACGCGCCTGCGCCATGACCTGCTCGGCCACCGCGTCGGTGGGCGGCTTGTCGCCGGAGCAGGCGGCCTGCGCCAGATCCTGCTGGATGCGGTCGACCTTGGCAATGCCTTCGTCGCGAAAGCTGGCCTGGATGGCGGCCAGGGCCTGCTGGTCCAGCTCTTGCGGCGACGGCAGCGTGGCGCAGCCGGTGGCCACGGCCGCGGCTGCAGCGGCTGCCATGGCAGCGAGGGCGCTATGGTTCTTCATGGCGTTCGGCTTCCTTGGCTTCAACGCTTGATGGCCGGCGCGATGGACTGCGCACCCTGGGCGTTGACGCCCATGTAGGTGCCCAGCGCGATCGTCACCTCGGAGCCGAAGCCCGGGTAGGGGAAGCGCTGCTGGCGGAAGCAGTCGTTGAGCCGCAACTGCATGCCCCACATCTGGCCGTTGCTCACGCGGTAGGCCGGCCAGGCCGCGAAGCCGATGCCGTCACCCGGGTTGCGCGTCAGGTCGGGCAGGTCCTGCAGGCGGATGCGCTTGCCGGCTTCGCCGTGACAGGACGCGCAGGAGAAATCCATCGGCCCGCCGCGGAAGAAGAACACCCGCTTGCCGATCTCGTAGCTCTTGCGCTCTTCGGCGTGGGCCTGCGGCAGCTTGAAGCGCAGGCCGCGCGATTCGGCGGCGATCCAGGTTGCCAGCGCGGTGACGTTGTTCTGCTCGCCGCGGCCGAAGGCGGTGCCCGCGATCTCGGCGCCGTTGAAGCCCTGCAGCGTCTGCATGCAGCTGACGAGGCGCGATTCGAGATCCTGCACTTTCTTCGTGTCGGCAAAGTAGCGCGGCAGTTCGACGAACGCGCCCTTCACGACGCCCGGCCCCTGGCCCAGATCGCACTGTTCGAGCGTGGCGTTGCGGGGCCCGCGCTTCTGCTTCCACAGGCCCTCGCCCTTGGCCTCGAAGAGCTCGGCCGGGTTGCCGTCTTCGAGCATCTTGCGGTATTCCGCGATGCCGTCGGCGGCGCTCTTGGTCTGCGCCCCGGCACTGCCGGCCCAGGCCAGTGCCAGCAGCGCGATCAACCGCCGGATATTCTTGTTGTCGCTGCGCGCCGGATTCGTCACGCTCAGGACACCGTGGCTTCGTCGCTGCGCTTGTCGCCGCGGTTGTCGAGCCAGTTGATGGTGATCTTGTCGCCCGCCTTGGCGCCCTTGACGTTGAACTGCAGGAAGGGGTTCTTGGCCACCGAGGGGCCCCACTGCGCCGTCAGCACCGTCTTGCCGTTGTGGGCCGCGGTGATTTCCTGGATGAACCACGCCGGGATGACCTTGCCGGCCGAATCCTTGCGCTGGCCGGTTTCCATCTCGTGGCTCATGAGCACGCGCACGGTGGCCTTGTCACCGGCGGCTTGGGCGCGAATGCGCATCGGGTCTGCCATGTCTGCTCTCCTGGTCTGGATGTCGTGATGCCTGGGCGGCGCTCAGCCGCCGCAGCCGCCGAGCGTGACCTTGATCTCTTTGGCCGCGTACAGCACCTTGCCATCGGCCATCATGGCCACGGCAAAGACGTTGGACGACTGGCCCATCTTCACGCGCGTATTGAAACTGGCGTCGACCGCGTCGCTGACCTCGAACACCGCCGCCAGCGCGCTCGGATTCTTCTCGACCAGCAGCAGCAGGCGCTTGACGCCCGCCAGCGTGGTGGCGCAGCCCACCGGCACGACGGCGCCGTTTTCTGCAATGTCGGGGCCGGTGATGGTGACGTCCTTGCTCTCGGCCGGGGCGCCGCCGCCCAGGGCCTTGGTGGCTTCGGCCATCGACTTGGCGTCAAAGGCCGCGGCGCTCCAGGCGGCGTGGGCCGCGCTGGGCAGCAGGCCGGCGGCGGCCAGCAGGCCGGCGACCTGGGCGCTGGTGCTGAGCATGTCGCGACGGGTGGGCATGGGCAATCTCCTTCAGGACAGATTCGAAGCGGGGCGGGGACTAATTCTTGGCGCCGTCAGCCAGCCATTGTGCGATGGCCCTGGCATCGGCCGCGGGCAGGGTTTGCGAGGGCATGGCGACGGTGCCCCAGGCGCCGACGCCACCGCGCTGGATCTTCTGCGTCAGGTAGGCCACGCCGTCAGCGCGGCCAGCGTATTTGCGTGCCACTTCGCGCAGCGCCGGCCCCACGATTTTGTTGTCCACGCCGTGGCAAGCCAGACAATTGTGCTGCCGCACCAAAGCCTGCGCTGGGTTCGCGGTTGCTGCCGGTGGCGTCGCGCGTGGGGCGGCCGGCGCGCCGGCCGGCCGCGTGGTGTCGGCACCGTGCTGGGCGCCCACGTTGCGGTTTTGCTCGGCCAGGTTGCCGTGGGCGTTGCGCGCGAAGTCGGGCAGCATCGACCGCACCGCCGCGTCGGTGCCGCAACCCTGCATGCACGCCGTGGCGCGCGTGTCGGGCCTGGCGCCGCCACCCAGCCCGCGGCCGGGCCACAGCGCGTGCTCGGTGCTCATGCCGTTGCGGTTGGGCAGCAACTGCTGCGTGGCCGCCATGTTGCGATCGGACAGCGTGAAGTCGTCAGCCACCACGCCGCCCAGGTTGAGCATGAAGGCAGTCACCGCGTAGACCTCGTCGGGCTTGAGCGACTTGGGCTCCGTCCACGGCATGGCGCGGTGGATGTAATCCCACAGCGTGGACAGCGTGGGCAGCTTCATGAGCGTCGTGCGCCCCGGGTAGCCGGGGTCGGTGAGGCGGGCGACGCGGCCGCTCTTCACGTCGTCGGCGGTGGTGCCGCCGACGAGCGGCGAGAAGACCTCGTTGCTTTCGCCGAAGATGCCGTGGCACGAAGCGCAGCGCGATTCCCAGATCCCCTGCCCCTGCGCCACGCTGCCCTGGCCCGGGGGCAGGCCCTTGAAGTCGGGGCGAACGTCGATGTCCCAGGCCGCCACTTCCTTGGGCGTGGCGGGGCGGCCGATGCCGGGATAGGCGCTGCCCTGCGCGATCGCGACAGCGCTCGCCAGCAGCAGCGCCAGCAGCAGCACCAGGCCGGCGGCGTGCTCACGACAACTGGACATTGCGCACCTCGCCGTTGTCCTGCACGAGCCAGGTCTGGACCGCGTTGTTGTGATAGATCGAACGCGAGCCGCGCACGGCGCGCAGCTGCTGGTAGCTCGGCTGCACGTAGCCGGTGTCGTCGGCGGCGCGGCTTTGCAGCAGCGCCGGTTGGCC
>JANMVM010000047.1:0-3715 GCA_031392695.1 Rubrivivax sp. | reverse complement strand
CGCAGTGCTTGTGGTCCAGGCCGGCCTTGGCGCGCACGAAGACTTCCCACAGCGGCCATTCGGCCGCTGCTCCTGGTGCCGGCCACTCGTTGCTGATGGCAGTGCTCATGCTGCTTGCTCCCGTGTCGCCTGTTTGCGCGCGTGCGCCATCGCCGCGTCGCGCACCCAGGCGCCGTCGTCCCAGGCCTTGACGCGCGCGGCCAGGCGCTCCTTGTTGCAGGGGCCGTGGCCGCCCACGACGCGCCAGAACTCAGCCCAGTCGATGGCGCCGAAGTCGTGGTGGCCACGCGCCTCGTTCCACTTCAGCAGCAGGTCGGGCATGGTCACGCCCAGCACCTTGGCTTGCTCAACGGTGGCGTCGACAAACTTCTGCCGCAGCTCGTCGTTGCTGATGCGCTTGATGCCCCAGCGCGCGCTCTGCGCGCCGTGCACGCTCTCGCCGTCGGGCGGGCCGAACATCATCAAGCTCGGCCACCACCAGCGGTTCACGGCGTCCTGCACCATCTCGCGCTGGGCCGCCGTGCCCTCGTTCATCATCACCCTCAGCGCGTCGAAACCCTGGCGTTGGTGGAAGCTCTCTTCGCGGCAGATGCGCACCATGGCGCGCGCATAGGGCGCGTAGCTGCAGCGCGTCAACGGCACCTGGTTCATGATCGCCGCGCCGTCGACGAGCCAGCCGATGACGCCGATGTCGGCCCAGCTCAGCGTCGGGTAGTTGAAGATGCTGCTGTACTTGGCCTTGCCGCTGTGCAGCGCTTGCAGCAGCTGGTCACGGCTGGTGCCCAGGGTCTCGGCGGCGGCGTACAGGTACAGGCCGTGGCCGGCTTCGTCCTGGATCTTGGCCAGCAGGATCGCCTTGCGCTTGAGCGTGGGCGCGCGCGTGACCCAGTTGGCCTCGGGCAGCATGCCGACGAATTCGCTGTGCGCGTGCTGGCTGATCTGCCGCACCAGCGTCTTGCGGTAGTGCTCGGGCATCCAGTCCTTGGCCTCGATGAAGGCGCCGTCGTCGATGCGGGCCTCGAAGCGCGCCTCGAGCTGCGCCTCTTCGGCCGACCGCACCGCCTTGTGCTCTTCCTGGGGTGCGGTGTCCATCGCCTGGGTGTACATGTCGCTGGGCTCCTACTTGGGGCGGCTGTCGACGACGCGGCGGGCTTTGCCCACCAGCGTGCGTTCGATCGAATCGGGCAAGCCCACGTCGACACGAGTGCTCACGCCGATCAGGGTCTTGATGCGGTGCTGCAGCTCGCGCGCGATCGCGCCGCGGTCGGCAGCCTGGTGCCCCGGCGTGAGCTCGCAGCGCACCGTGACTTCGTCGAGCAGCGCTTCACGGCTGACCACCAACTGGTATTGGCCCGAGAGCTGGCCCTGCTGCAGCACCAGTTCCTCGATCTGGGTCGGAAAGAGGTTGACGCCGCGGATGATCAGCATGTCGTCGCTGCGGCCGACGATCTTGCCCATGCGGCGCATGCTGCGCGCGGTGGGCGGCAAGAGCCGCGTCAGGTCGCGCGTGCGGTAGCGCACGACGGGCAGCGCTTCCTTGGTCAGCGTCGTGAACACCAGTTCGCCTTCGGCCCCGTCGGGCAGCACTGCGCCGGTCTCGGGGTCGACGATCTCGGGGTAGAAGTGGTCCTCCCAGATGACCGGGCCGTCCTTGGTCTCGATGCACTCGTTGGCCACGCCCGGGCCCATGACCTCGCTCAGGCCGTAGATGTCCACGGCGTCGATATCGGCACTCTGTTCGATGTCGCGGCGCATCGCCTCGGTCCAGGGTTCGGCGCCGAAGATGCCGATGCGGATCGACATCGCGCGCGGGTCCTTGCCCTGGCGGCGGAACTCTTCGACGATGACCTGCATGTAGCTCGGCGTGACCATGATGATGTCGGGCTTGAAGTCTTCGATCAGCTGCACCTGCTTCTCGGTCTGGCCGCCGCCCATCGGGATCACCGTGCAGCCCAGGCGCTCGGCGCCGTAGTGCGCACCCAGGCCACCGGTGAAGAGGCCGTAGCCGTAGGCCACCTGCACGATGTCACCGGCGCGGCCGCCGCTGGCTCGGATGCTGCGCGCCACCAGGTCGGCCCAGCGGTCGATGTCGGCCTGCGTGTAGGCCACCACGGTGGGCTTGCCGGTGGAGCCGCTGCTGGCGTGGATGCGCACCACGCGCTCGCGCGGCACGGCGAACATGCCAAAGGGGTAATTGGCGCGCAGGTCGGCCTTGGTCGTGAACGGGAACCTGGCCAGATCAGCAATCGTCTTGCAATCGGCGGGATGCACGCCGCTTTCGTCGAAAGCGCGCCGGTAGTGCGGCACTTGGTCGTAGGCATGCTGCAGCGACCATTGCAGGCGCTCGAGCTGCAGCGCCTGCAGTTCGTCATGGCTGGCGGTCTCGATGGGCTCCAGCTCGCCGGGCCTGGGTGACTTCACGGGCATGCGATCCCCCTCACTTTTGCTTGCCCATCGGCAGGCCTTCGACCAGCGGCTTGCCCTTCATCGTGTACGAGCGGCCGCGGAAGGCGGCGATGGCCTCGCCGCGCTGGTTGCGCACGTCGATGTCGTAGACACCCGTGCGGCCGGCCTTGCTGATTTCGGTGCTGCTGGCAGTGAGCACGTCGCCCAGCCGCGCCGCGGCGATGAGGTTGACGTCGAAGCCCGAGGCCACCGTGATCTCGTTGTAGGCGTTGCAGGCGAAGGCGAAGGTGCTGTCGGCCAGCGAGGTGATGAAGCCGCCGTGGCAGATGTCGTGGCCGTTGAGCATGTCCTCGCGCACCGCCATGCGCAGCGTGGCGCAGCCGGGGCCGATGGCCAGCACCTGCATGCCCAGGCCTTGCGTGGCGCGGTCGTTGCGCCACATCGCGTCCTTCGTGGCTTCGGCGACCTGCTGCGGCGTCATGGCTTACCGGTCCTTGAAGACTGGCGCGCGCTTGGCAAAGAACGCGGCCACGCCTTCGGCGAAGTCGCCGGCGCGGCCCAGCTCGCGCTGGGTATCGGCTTCCTGGGTGATGGCGTCGCCGAAGTCCATCGCCATCGCACTGTCGAGCACGCGGCGGGTCTCGGCCAGCGCGCGCGAAGGCATCAGGCAGAGCTTGTGCGCCAGCGCCTGCGCAATCTCCATCAGCGAAGCGTCGTCGACGCACTTCCAGATCAGGCCGATGCGCTCGGCTTCCTCGGCCGGCAGCTTGTCGCCGCTCATCGCCAGGCCGAGCGCACGGGCGCGGCCCACCAGGCGCGGCAACAGCCAGCTGCCGCCGCAGTCGGGCACGAGGCCGATCTTGCTGAAGGCCTGGATGAAACTGGCACTGCGCGCCGCCAGCACGAAGTCGCAGCACAGGGCCATGTTGGCGCCGGCACCGGCGGCCACGCCGTTGACGGCGGCGATCACCGGCACCGGCATCGTGCGCAGGCGCGTGGCCAGCGGGCGGTAGCAGCGTTCGATGACGGCGCCGACGTCGACGTCGCCGGTCATCGCCGGATCCATCAGATCCTGCCCGGCGCAGAAGCCGCGCCCCGAGCCGGTGATGATGACGGCGCGGATGGCCGCGTCGTCGGCCGCCTGCTGCAGCGCCGGCAGCAGTTCACCGTGCATCGCGGCGGTCAAGCTGTTCAGCGCCGCCGGCCGGTGCAGCGTGATCGTGCGTACGGCACCGGCGGTGGCCACGAGGATGGTGGGTTCTGGCATGGTGGGCGGGCTGGAGTTATTCGACCAATCGGTCGACTAATT
>JANMVM010000019.1:0-19560 GCA_031392695.1 Rubrivivax sp. | reverse complement strand
GCGCTGTCGCACACGGCGGCGGTGCCGCTGGTGCGCGTCAGCCAGAACAACCTGGCCGAGATCAACCGCGCGCTGGACGCCGGGGCTTACGGCGTCATCTGTCCGCTGGTGAACTCGGTGGCCGAAGCTGTTGCTTTCGGCCGCGCCTGCCGCTACCCCACGAGCGGTGCGGATGGGCCGGGGGGCGACCGTTCATTCGGCCCCGCACGCGGCCTGCTGGTGGGCGGCGCCGACTACGCGCAGCACGCCAACGCGCAGATGCTGGCGCTGGCGATGATCGAGACCCAGGCCGGGCTTGCCGCGGTGGAGGCCATTGCGGCGGTGGCGCCCCTTGACGGCCTGTTCATCGGCCCCAGCGATCTGGGCATCGCACTCGGCCTGGGCCCGGGCGCTGCCCACACGCACCCGGTGCTGGCGGCGGCCATCACCCGGATTCAGCAGGCCTGCACAGCAGCCGGCAAGGTGGCAGGCATCTGGTGCGGCAGCGCAGAAATGGCGCGCGACATGCTGGCCCAGGGCCTGCAATTGGTGGCGCCGGGGCACGACGCGATTTGGCTCAAGGCCGAGATCGCACGCCGGCTGGCGGTGGTGCGGGCGACGGCAGGCGCCGCGTAAGGCCCACCATTTGTCAGGTGCGAACGTGACCATGCTGCTGCGGTCTGCAATCAGGATGGGCGCGTCGCAAACCGGGATGCCGTTGAAGGTGTAGGGGTTGCCCTTCTTGCTCCAGTTGGCCGCCGGTATGTCGCGCACGGCGCCGCTGATGCCATACCGTGTAGACCTGACGGCCCGTGGTCTTGTGGCGATAGCCAAAGACGGCCAGCTTGCAGTCGGTGCTGTGGCCAATGCGGTGAGCATTGGGGCCCAGCCATGCCCTGAGCGACGCCGAGCGCGCTGAGCTCGTACGGGTGGCCGGCTGAAAACACGCGGACTGTATCCAGGGACGCCGGTCGGGTGTGGCGGACCTTGACGCCGGCGAACGTGCTTGGCCAGCACGTAGCGCTGCTCGATCAACCAGCGGAAGAGCGCGCCAAGCACACACAGTGCGTAGGCAGCCGATCGCGCCAACAGCGCACCGGCGATGGGACGCCACTCGGGCGATGGCCTCGGACAAGGTGGGCCGATCCAGCTGGCTCGCGGCGCCGGGTGGCGCAGGAACGCGCGGTAGGCAATCGCATCCTCGGTCGTCAGCGACGACAAGGGCTTGCCACGCTCCACGATGGCCCACAGGATCAGGCGCTCAGCTTCCTTTCGATAGGCCCGCTGCGTCGCCGCAGCCTCATGCAGTGACAGCCATGCGTTGACGGCTTGGTGCAGAAGAACCGCGCACTCGTGCGATCTTTCTTCAAGACCCCTTCTGTCGCCTACATTTCGGACTGCTGAGCAATGGCCGTCAAAAGCCGACCGGCTCTCACCCAATTGCGGCCCGTCTGGATCCGCATGCCGACCTTCAACGCTGACATTCCAAACCATCGGACCGCGGCGACGTTGTACCGATCGCAAAGTGCATTCAGCCGCCAAACCTTGCGGCTTTCGGCCCGCGCCTTGAGAGCTCAGTGATTCTCGCGTGCGTGGTTGATCGTGTACCTGGGGATCTCGATCGTCACGTCCTGATTCGACAGGATCGCCTGGCAGCTCAGGCGCGAGGTCGGCGTCAGTCCCCAGGCGCGGTCGAGCAGGTCTTCTTCGCTCTCGTCCATCTCGCCCAGCGAGTTCAGGCCCTCCTTGACCACGACGTGGCAGGTGGTGCAGGCGCAGCTCATCTCGCAGGCGTGCTCGATGGCGATGCCGTTCTCGAGCAGCGCTTCGCAGATCGAAGTGCCGCCGGGCGCCTCGATGGTGTCGCCCTGGGGGCAGAACTCGGCGTTCGGAAGGATGCGGATGAGGGGCATGGGGCTCGATTCGGAATCAGACGTCTTCGATGCGGCGGCCGGCCAGCGCCTGGCGGATGCCCTGGTTCATGCGCGCCGCGGCAAAGGCTTCGGTGCCGTCGGCCAGCGCCTTGACGGCGGCTTGGGTGGCACCGGCGTCGGCACCGCGCGCGATGGCCTCGGTGGCTGCGACGAGAGCCTGCAGCTCGGCCTGCTCTGCCGCCGTCAATAGCGCCGCGTCGGCCGCCAAGGCCGAGCGCGTGGCCAGCACCATGCGCTCGGCGTCGACCTGCGCTTCGCGCAGCGAGCGCGCGGCCATGTCGCCCTCGGCATGGGCGAAGCCGTCCTTGAGCATCTTCGCGATCTGATCGTCGGCCAGGCCGTAGCTGGGCTTGACGAGCACCGAGGCCTCGACGCCCGAACCGAGCTCGCGCGCTGCGACGCTGAGCAGTCCGTCGGCGTCGACCTGGAAGGTGACGCGGATGCGCGCCGCGCCAGCCACCATGGGCGGGATGCCGCGCAGCTCGAAGCGCGCCAGCGAGCGGCACTCGGCCACCAGATCGCGCTCGCCCTGCACGACGTGGATGGCGATCGCCGTCTGGCCGTCCTTGAAGGTCGTGAACTCCTGCGCCTTGGCCACCGGGATCGTGGTGTTGCGTTCGATCACGCGCTCCACCAGGCCACCCATCGTCTCCAGCCCCAGGCTGAGCGCAATCACGTCGAGCAGCAGCAGTTCACCGTCCCCGGCGTTGCCGGCCAGCGCGTTGGCCTGGATCGCGGCACCCAGGGCCACCACCTCGTCGGGGTTGACGTTGGTCAGCACCTCGCGGCCGAAGAGCTCGCTCACCGCCCGGCGCACCAGCGGCATGCGCGTGCTGCCGCCCACCATCACCACGCCCTGCACCTCGTCGCGCCCGAGCCGGGCGTCGCGCAGCGCCTTGCGCACGGCGGCCAGGGTGCGGTCGACCAGCGGCTGCGCCAGCGCCTCGAGCCGGGCGCGCGACACCGTCAGCTGCACGGCACCGGCGGCCAGATCGGCCTGCCAGGCCACGCTGTCGGCGCTGCTCAGCGCCTCTTTGGCGGTGCGCGAGGCCACCAGCGCGGCGCGCTTGTCGTGCGGGCTGCTGGCCAGCACGCCGGCCTGCGCCAGCGCCCAGTCGGCCAGCGCCTGGTCGATGTCGTCGCCGCCCAGCGCCGCGTCGCCGCCGGCGGCCACGACTTCGAAGACGCCCTGCGTCAGGCGCAGCAGGCTGATGTCGAAGGTGCCGCCGCCCAGGTCATAGACCGCGTACAGGCCCTCGCTGGCGTTGTCCAGGCCATAGGCCACCGCCGCCGCGGTGGGCTCGCTGATGAGGCGCAGCACGTGGATCCCCGCCAGTTGCGCCGCATCCTTGGTGGCCTGGCGCTGGGCGTCGTCGAAGTAGGCCGGCACCGTGATGACGGCGCCGAACAGTTCTTCGTCAAAGGTGTCTTCGGCGCGCTGGCGCAGGCTGGCCAGGATCTCGGCCGACACCTCGACCGGCGTCTTGTCGCCATCGCGCGTGGCCAGCGCCACCATGCCGGGCTGGTCGACGAAGCGATACGGCAGCTTGTCGCGGCCGGCGATGTCGGCCAGCTTGCGGCCCATGAAACGCTTGACCGAGACGATGGCGTTCTCGGCGTCCTCGGCCTGCGCGGCGCGTGCCTCGTGGCCGATCTGGCGCCGGCCCCCGGCCAGATAGCGCACTGCCGAGGGCAGCAGCACGCGGCCCTGGGCGTCGGGCAGGCAGTCGGCCACGCCGTGGCGCACCGCCGCCACCAGGGAATGGGTGGTGCCCAGGTCGATGCCCACGGCGATGCGGCGCTGGTGCGGGTCTGGCGCCTGGCCGGGTTCTGAGATTTGCAGCAGTGCCATGTCGTTGTTCTAGCGGTCAGCGTCGAGCAGGTCCAGGCGGCGATCGATGTCCTGGCGAAAACGCGCCACGAACATCAGGGCACGCACCTGGGCCGCCGCGGCGGCGGTGTCTTGTTGTTGATCGAGCTGGGTCGCCAACGCCGCCAGCAGCGCACGTTCGTCACCGGCCACGGCCTCGTCCAGCGCCTGCACCTCGGCCGGGCCGGCGGCGTCGTCGAGCGCTTCGCGCCAGGCCATCTGCTGCATGAGAAAGGCCGCCGGCATCGCCGTGTTGCGCTCGGCGTCCACCGGCACGCCGCGCAATTCGCACAAGTAGGCGGCGCGGCTGAGCGGGTCCTTCAGGCGCTGGTAGGCCTGGTTGACCCGCACCGCCCATTGCATCGCAATGCGCTGCGCCGCGGCGCCCTCGGCGGCGAAGCGGTCGGGGTGGACACGGGCCTGCAGCTCGCGGCGGCGGGCGTCGAGGTCGGCCCGGTCCAGGGCCTGCCGCTGGGGCAGGCCGAAGAGCGTGAAGTCGTCGTCGGTCAGCTTCATAGTGCCTTGGCGTAGAAGACCGACAGGCCGTTGTCGGGGTAGCCGCCGTAGGCCGCGCACGGCGCGTAGCCCGCGCGCTCGTACAGGCGCACAGCCTGGACCTGCTGGCGCCCGGTTTCCAGCAGCGCCAGGCGGTAGCCCTGGCTGCGCAAGGTGTCTTCCAGCACCTGCAGCACGCGCTCGCCGATGCGCTCGCCGCGGCGCGCCGGGTCGACGAACATGCGCTTGATCTCGCCGTAGGGCAGGCCGCCGGTCGCCGGCTCGCCCTGCATGCGCCGGCAGGCGCCGGTGGCAATGATCTGCTCGGCGTCGCACGCAACGAAGAAGCTCACCTCGGGTGCCAGCAGCGCCTGCACGTCGAGGATGTGGTTGGCCTCGGGCGCGTACAGCGAAGCCAGGTAACGGTCGAGCGAGTCGAGCAGCGCCATCACCTCGGGCTGGTCGGGGCGCTCTGAACGGATGACGATGTCAGCGGGCATGGAGGTGAAAAAAGGGCGCGGCCGAAGTGCCCGCGCCCTGCATCAAGGCGGCGCCGGTCAGACGCGGAAGGACTCCCCACAGCCGCAGCGATCTTTCTCGCGCGGGTTGTGGAACTTGAAGCCCTCATTGAGGCCCTCGCGCACGAAGTCGAGTTCGGTGCCGTCGATGTAGGGCAGGCTCTTGGGGTCGACCAGCACCTTGACGCCGTGGTCTTCGAAGATCACGTCCTCAGGGGCCACGTCGTCGGCGTATTCGAGCTTGTAGGCCAGGCCCGAACAGCCCGTGGTCTTGACGCCCAGGCGCACGCCGACGCCTTTGCCGCGCCGGTCGATGTAGCGCGAGACATGCCGCGCCGCAGCTTCAGTGAGAGTGACCGCCATGGGGATGTTCAGTGCGTCTGGGTGGCAGCGACTTGGGCCACGCCGTGCTTGGCCTTGTAGTCCTGCACCGCGGCCTTGATGGCGTCTTCGGCCAGGATCGAGCAGTGGATCTTGACCGGCGGCAGCGCCAGCTCGTGCGCGATGTGGGTGTTCTTGATCGTCATCGCCTCGTCGAGCGACTTGCCCTTGACCCACTCGGTGACGAGCGAGCTCGAAGCGATGGCAGAGCCACAGCCGTAGGTCTTGAAGCGCGCATCTTCGATCAGGCCGGTTTCGGCGTTGACCTTGATCTGCAGTTTCATCACGTCACCGCAGGCGGGTGCGCCGACCATGCCGGTGCCGACGCTGTCATCGCCCTTGTCGAAGGAGCCGACGTTGCGGGGGTTTTCGTAGTGTTCGACGACTTTTTCGCTGTAGGCCATGTTGATACTCCTGGATGGATGAGGGGTGGAGACTCAGTGAGCGGTCCACTGGATCGAGCTGATGTCGATGCCGTCCTTGAACATCTCCCACAGCGGAGAGAGTTCGCGCAGCTTGCCCACGCGGTCTTGCAAGGTGCTGACCGCGTAGTCGATCTCTTGCTCGGTCGTGAAGCGGCCGATGGTCATGCGCAGGCTGCTGTGCGCAAGCTCGTCGCTGCGGCCGAGGGCGCGCAGCACGTAGCTCGGTTCCAGGCTGGCGCTGGTGCAGGCCGAGCCCGAAGACACCGCCAGGCCCTTGACGCCCATGATCAGCGACTCACCTTCGACATAGTTGAAGCTGGCGTTGACGTTGTGTGGCACGCGCCGCATGAGGTCGCCGTTGATGAAGACCTGCTCGATGCCCGAGATGCCATCGAGCAGGCGCTTTTGCAGCATGCGGATGCGCTCGATCTCGGTGCCCATCTCGGCCTTGGCGATGGCGAACGCCGTGCCCATGCCGACGCACTGGTGCGTGGGCAGCGTGCCGCTGCGCATGCCACGCTCGTGGCCGCCGCCGTGCATCTGCGCTTCCAGCCGCACGCGCGGCTTGCGGCGCACGTACAGCGCACCCATGCCCTTGGGGCCGTAGGTCTTGTGCGAGGACATGCTGAGCAGGTCGACCGGCAGCACGTTCATGTCGATCGTCACCTTGCCAGTGGCCTGCGCGGCGTCGACGTGGAAGACGATGCCGCGCTCGCGGCAGATCGCACCGATGGCGGTGATGTCCTGAATGACGCCGATCTCGTTGTTGACGAGCAGCACCGAGACCAGGATCGTGTCCTTGCGCAGCGCGTCCTTGAAGCGGTCGAGGTCGAGCAGGCCGTTGTCCTGCACGTCCAGGTAGGTCACCTCGAAGCCCTGGCGCTCGAGCTCGCGCATCGAGTCGAGCACGGCCTTGTGCTCGGTCTTGAGCGTGACCAGGTGCTTGCCACGGCTGCTGTAGAAATGCGCCGCGCCCTTGAGCGCCAGGTTGATGGACTCGGTGGCGCCGCTGGTCCAGACGATCTCGCGCGGGTCGGCATTGATCAGGCTGGCGACCTGGGCGCGCGATTTCTCCACCACCTCTTCGGCTTCCCATCCCCAGGCGTGGCTGCGCGATGCGGGGTTGCCGAAATGCTCGCGCAACCAGGGAATCATGGCGTCGACGACGCGCGGATCGCAGGGCGTGGTGGCGCCGTAGTCGAGATAGATCGGGAAATGCGGGGTCATCTTTCTTGGTCCAGCCTGGGAGGTTGATGGGTGAACGCGCCGGCGCTCACTTCGTGAACGCGTTGCGGATGCAGGGAATCGGCACCGCGCTCACTTCGTGAACGCGTTGCCGAGGGCAAACACTGAATTCGGCGCCGTGATCTTGATCGGCTTGACCACCGGAATGCTGGAGATGGCGCGCTTGACCGGCGCTTCATCGACCGACACGCCCTTGGCCAGTTGCTCGTCGACCAGCTTCTTCAGCGACACCGAATCGAGGAACTCGATCATCTTGGCGTTGAGACTCGACCACAGGTCGTGCGTCATGCACTTGCCGGTGTCTTCGCCCATGCAGCCTTCGCTGCCGGCGCAGCCGGTGGCGTCGATGGGTTCGTCGACGGCCACGATGATGTCGGCCACCGTGATCTCGGCCGATGAGCGGCCGAGCGAGTAGCCGCCGCCTGGGCCGCGCGTGCTCTCCACCAGTTCGTGGCGGCGCAGCTTGCCGAACAGCTGCTCCAGGTAGGACAGCGAAATCTGCTGGCGGGCGCTGATCGCGGCCAGGGCGACGGGGCCGGCGTTGGAGCGCAGCGCCAGGTCGATCATGGCGGTGACGGCAAAGCGGCCTTTGGTGGTGAGACGCATCGTGAAAACCTCCTGGCGCACAGCGCGCCGACCGGGTGAAACAGCTGAACCAGGGTGCCTTGGATCTGCCTGCCGCCGTGGCGCCAGACGATCCCGAGCGATTTGGTCAACTATAGCAGAAGTTGACTAATTTGATCGGACATTGCTCAGGACCGGGCCGCTGCCAGGGGCGCAAGGGGCTGGCCGGCCAGCAACTGCGCCACCACGCCATCACACGCGTCTTCCACGAGATCCAGCACGTGCTCGAAACCAGCCGGCCCGCCGAAATAGGGGTCGGGCACTTCCGGGGTGCCCGGGTGGCGTTTCGCGAAGGCCATGAGCAGGCTCACACGGCCGGCGGCCGCTGCCGGTGCGCGCTTGAGCAGCCAGTCGAGATGGGTCTGGTCCATCGCCAGCAGGCAGTCGAAGCGGTCGAAGTCCTCGGCGCGCATCGGCCGCGCCCGGATGCCACCGATCTCATAGCCGCGCTGCGCCGCGGCGCGGATGGCCCGCGCATCGGGCGCCTCACTGGTGTGATAGCCCTGCGTGCCCGCCGAATCCACCAGCACCTGGCCCTGCAGGCCGGCGCGCTGCAGCTTGGCGCGCAGCACGCCTTCGGCGGTGGGCGAGCGGCAGATGTTGCCGGTGCAGACCATCAGGATGCGCGTCTGCACGGCTACTTGCTGCGGCACGGCGGCGCCGCTGAGCCACTGTCGGATCTTCGGGATCACGGCCGGGACCCCTGCCCCACGATCAGCGGCACCAGGTCGTGCACGCTGGCGCCGAAGGCCTGCTCGCGCAGCAGCGCCAGTTGGTCGCGCACGCGCGCGGCCTTTTCGAATTCGAGGTTACGTGCGTGTTCGAGCATCTGCTTTTCGAGCAGCTTGATGCGCTTGCCCAGGTCCTTCTCGCTCATGCCTTCGACCTCGGCCGCGGCCTTGGCGGCCTTGAGATCGTCCTTGGCGGTCTTGTCCGAGACCACGCCGTCGATCATGTCGCGGATGCGCTTGGTCACGCTCCTGGGGGTGATGCCCATGGCCAGGTTGTGCGCGATCTGCTTGTTGCGGCGGCGTTCGGTTTCGCCCATCGCGGCCTTCATGCTGTCGGTGATCCTCTCGGCGTAGAGGATGGCGCGGCCGTTGATGTGGCGCGCGGCGCGGCCGATGGTCTGGATCAGGCTGCGTTCGGCGCGCAGGAAGCCTTCCTTGTCGGCGTCGAGGATGGCCACCAGGCTGACTTCGGGCAGGTCCAGGCCCTCGCGCAGCAGGTTGATGCCCACCAGGACATCGAAGACGCCCAGGCGCAGATCGCGCAGGATCTCCACGCGCTCGACGGTGTCGACGTCGCTGTGCAGGTAGCGCACCTTGACGCCGTTGTCCGCCAGGTACTCGGTGAGCTGCTCGGCCATGCGCTTGGTCAGCGTGGTGATGAGCACGCGCTCGTTGATGTCGACGCGGATGCGGATCTCCTGCAGCACGTCGTCGACCTGCGTCGAGGCCGGGCGCACCTCGACCTCGGGGTCGACGAGCCCGGTGGGGCGTACCACCTGCTCCACCACCTGGCCGGTGTGCTCCTTCTCCCAGTTGCCCGGCGTCGCCGAGACGAACACGGCCTGGCGCATCTTGCGTTCGAACTCCTCGAACTTCAGCGGCCGGTTGTCCAGCGCGCTGGGCAGCCGGAAGCCGTACTCGACGAGCGTCGTCTTGCGCGCGCGGTCGCCGTTGTACATGCCGCCAAACTGGCCGATCAGCACATGGCTCTCGTCGAGGAACATCAGCGCGTCCTTGTCGAGGTAGTCCACCAGCGTCGACGGCGGCTGGCCGGGTTCGGCGCCCGACAAGTGCCGGGTGTAGTTCTCGATGCCCTTGCAGTGGCCCACCTCCTGCAGCATCTCCAGGTCGAAGCGCGTGCGCTGCTCCAGGCGCTGGGCTTCGACGAGCTTGCCGCCCTTGACGAACTCGTCCAGGCGCGTTCTCAACTCGTCCTTGATGGTGACGATGGCCTCGACGACGCGGTCGCGCGGCGTCACGTAGTGGCTGCTGGGGTAGACCGTGAAGCGCGGGATCTTCTGCCGCACGCGCCCCGTCAGCGGGTCCAGCAGTTGCAGCGCCTCGACCTCGTCGTCGAAGAGTTCGATGCGCAGCGCCAGCTCGCTGTGTTCGGCCGGAAAGACGTCGATGGTGTCGCCGCGCACGCGAAAGCTGCCGCGGCCGAACTCGATCTCGTTGCGCTTGTACTGCATGCGGATGAGCTGGGCGATGACGTCGCGCTGGCTCATCTTGTCGCCGACGCGCAGCGTCATCACCATCTTGTGATAGTCGCCCGGGTTACCGATGCCGTAGATCGCGCTCACGCTGGCCACGATGATCACGTCGCGCCGCTCGAGCAGGCTTTTGGTGGCCGACAGGCGCATCTGCTCGATGTGCTCGTTGATGGCGCTGTCCTTCTCGATGAACAGGTCGCGCTGCGGCACGTAGGCTTCGGGCTGGTAGTAGTCGTAGTAGCTCACGAAGTACTCCACCGCATTGCGCGGGAAGAACTCACGGAACTCGCTGTACAGCTGCGCGGCCAGCGTCTTGTTGGGCGCAAACACGATCGCCGGCCGGCCGGTGCGTGCGATCACGTTGGCCATCGTGAAGGTTTTGCCCGAGCCCGTGACGCCGAGCAGGGTCTGGAAAGTCAGGCCGTCGGCGATGCCCTCCACCAGCTGGCTGATGGCGCTCGGCTGGTCGCCCGCCGGTGCGTAGGGCTGGAACAACTGGAACGGCGAGCCCGGGAACTCCACGAACTCCCCGGCCACGGGGTCAGCGGTGTCAGGGGGGACTTCGGCGATCGCGGTCATGCGGGGTTTCCCAGGGTCAGGCACTTAGAATCCGGCTCGCTGAGGCGGCCCATCCGGCCGTTGCGAGCAACCCCTCAGATTAACGCAGCGAGCCCCGGCACGCACCGGTCAGGCCTCCCGCCCAACCATCCGCAGGACCCCGTTCCATGTCTGCTTCGCTCTTCACGGCCGTTGAAATGGCCCCGCGCGACCCGATCCTCGGTCTCAACGAACAGTTCAACGCCGACCCGAACCCGCACAAGGTCAACCTCGGCGTGGGGGTCTACTTCGACGACCAGGGCCTGCTGCCGGTGCTGCGTTGCGTCGCCTTGGCCGAGCAGCAACTGCTGGCCTCGCCCAAGCCCAAGGGCTATCTGCCCATCGACGGCATCGCCGCTTACGACAAGGCGGTGCAGGGCCTGGTCTTCGGCGCCGGGCACACGGCCGTGACCGGCGGTCGCATCGCCACCGTGCAGGCGCTGGGCGGCACGGGTGGCCTCAAGGTGGGCGCCGATTTCCTCAAGAAGCTCAACCCCGGCGCCCGCGTGCTGATCAGCGACCCGAGCTGGGAAAACCACCGCGCCCTGTTCACGAGTGCCGGCTTCGAGGTCCAGACCTACCCGTACTACGACGCTGCGACGCGCGGCATCCGTTTCGAGGCCATGCTCGATGCCCTGCGAAGCGCCGCCCCCGGCACCCTGGTCGTGCTGCACGCCAGCTGCCACAACCCCACCGGCTGCGACCTGACGACAGCGCAGTGGGAGCAGATCGTCGCCGCCTGCAAGACCACCGGCCTCGTGCCGTTTCTCGACATGGCCTACCAGGGCTTCGGCAAGGGCATTGCAGAGGACGGCGCCGCGGTGCGCCTGTTCCTGGCGCAGGAGATGCCGTTCTTTGTCGCCACCTCGTTCTCGAAGAGCTTCTCGCTCTACGGCGAACGCGTGGGGGCGCTCAGCGTGGTGTGCAGCAGCGCCGAAGAATGCACCCGCGTGCTGTCGCAGTTGAAGATCGTGATCCGCACCAACTACAGCAATCCGCCCACCTTCGGCGCCCAGGTGGTGGCCATGGTGCTGACCACGCCCGCCCTGCGCGCGATGTGGGAAGAAGAATTAGCCGGCATGCGCGAGCGCATCCAAGCCACGCGGGGACAGCTGGTGGCGCACCTGCACGCCGCGGGCGTGACGAGCGATCTGGGCTACATCACCCAGCAGATGGGCATGTTCAGCTACTCCGGCCTGGCCAAGGAGCAGATGCAGCGCCTGCGCAGCGAGTTCGGTGTCTACGGCGTGGATTCAGGGCGCATCTGCGTGGCCGCGATCAACAGCCGCAACATCGCCGCGGTGGCGGCGGCGTTGTCCCAGGTGATGCAGGCGTCGCTGTCGCCAGGGTGACAAGTCCGGACATTTGACCCCCCGGGGTGCGTGTTTTCGCGCATTTGCCGGGCGCGCGCTTCAAGCACCATTCCTGGCGTGGACGCGAGCTGTCGCGAAATTGCTGCAATGCAGCAAAATTAGGACTACAGTCAGCGTAGCCCGCGGCCACGGCCAGCAAGATGCGTGGCGCCAGACGAGCGCCCTACCGGAGATCCCCCATGCTGTACCAGATGTACGAGACGCAACGCGCCCTCATGGCGCCGTTTTCCGAGTTCGCCAGCGCCTCGGCCAAGCTCTACGACCATCCGCTGTCGCCCTTTGCGCACGCACCGATGGCACAGCGCATGTCAGCCGGTTTTGATCTTCTTCACCGCCTGGCCAAGGATTACGAAAAGCCGCCCTTCAACATCACGGCCGCCACCGTGGGCGGCGTGACGATTGCCGTGCAGGAGCAGGTGGCCATGAGCAAGCCTTTCTGCCGGCTGCTGCGCTTCAAGCGCTTCACCGACGACCCCAAGGCGCTCGAACAGATGAAGTCCCAGCCCACGGTGCTCGTGGTGGCGCCGCTGTCGGGCCACCACTCCACGCTGCTGCGCGACACCGTGACGAGCCTGCTGCACGACCACAAGGTGTTCATCACCGATTGGACCGACGCCCGCATGGTGCCGTTGTCCGCTGGCGTCTTTCACCTCGACGACTATGTCGAGTACGTGCAGGAGTTCCTGCGCCTGGCCGGCCCCGACGTGCACGTGATCTCGGTCTGCCAGCCCACGGTGCCGGTGCTGGCCGCGGTCTCGCTGATGGCCAGCCGCGGCGAACCCACGCCGCGCAGCATGACCATGATGGGCGGTCCGATCGATGCCCGCCGCAGCCCGACCGCGGTCAACAACCTGGCCACCAACAAGAGCTACAACTGGTTCGAGACCAACGTCATCTTCCGCGTGCCGCAAAACTTCCCCGGTGCCGGGCGTGCGGTCTACCCGGGCTTCCTGCAGCACACCGGCTTCGTGGCCATGAATCCCGACCGTCACCTGACGAGTCACTACGACTACTTCCGCGACCTCATCCGTGGCGATGACGACAGCGCCGAGTCACACCGCCAGTTCTACGACGAGTACAACGCCGTGCTGGACATGCCAGCCGAGTACTACCTGGACACTATCAAGACCGTGTTCCAGGACTTCGCACTCGTCAACGGCACCTGGGTCGTCCGGGGTCAAGCGGTGCGTCCACAGGACATCACCCGCACCGCGCTGCTCACCATCGAAGGCGAACTCGACGACATCTCCGGCGCCGGCCAGACCAAGGCCGCGCACGAGCTGTGCTCGGGCGTGCCGAGCGACCGCGCCTTCCACTACGACGCCGAAGGCGCCGGTCACTACGGCATCTTCTCGGGCCGCCGCTGGCGCGACAAGGTCTACCCCGAGGTGCGCGCCTTCATCAAGCGCTACGACGCCGATCTGGCCGCCGTCAAGGCGCCGCGGCGCAAGGCCAGGGCCTGAGCTGACGGCTGATAATCCGGCGGTGACCCCGCCCTTGTCTACCGCCGAGCTGAGCGACCGGCTCGACGCCGCATTGCCGCAGACGCAGTGCACACGCTGCGGCTACCCCGACTGCCGCTCCTACGCCCGGGCCATGGCCACGGGCAGCGCTGCCATCAACCGCTGCCCACCCGGCGGTGCCGAAGGCGTGATGCGCCTGGCCGCCATCATCGGCCTGCCGCCGTTGCCGCTGGACACCGAACGTGGCGCCGAGGGGCCTCGCGCGCTGGCCGTGATCGACGAGGCCTGGTGCATCGGCTGCACCTTGTGCATCAAGGCCTGCCCGGTGGACTGCATCGTGGGTGCGCCCAAGCTCATGCACACCGTGATCGACGCGCTGTGCACCGGCTGCGAGCTATGCCTGCCGGTTTGCCCGGTGGACTGCATCTCCTTGCCAGACGTGACGCCGGGCCGCAGCGGCTGGCAGGCCTGGAGCCAGCAGCAGGCCGACGAAGCACGCCGCCGCTACGGCCTGCACCGCGTGCGCGTGGCCCGCGACAAGAGCGAGAACGACGAACGCCTGGCCGCCAGGGCACAGGCCAAGCTGGCCGACCTGTCCAGCCACAGCCAGATCACCGACGCAGCCACTCTGGCGGCCAAGCGCGCCGTCATCGAAGCCGCGTTGCTGCGCGCACGCCAACGGCGTCAGGACGACCATGAAGGTTGAATCGATCGAGCCCTTGTTCGCCACGCTGGCGGCCGCCAACCCGCGGCCGCAAAGTGAGTTGGCCTACAGCAGCGTGTTCGAGCTGCTGGCCGCCGTGCTGTTGTCCGCCCAGGCCACCGACGTGAGTGTCAACAAAGCCACGCGCGAACTGTTTGCGCTCGCACCCACGCCGCACCGGATGGTGGCGCTGGGCGAAGCCCGCGTGAGCGAGCTGATCCGCACCATCGGGCTCTTCCGCACCAAGGCCAGGAACCTCGTCACCACCAGCGGCATCCTGATCGAGCGGTACGACGGCCAGGTTCCGCGCTCACGCGAGGCGCTCGAGGCCTTGCCCGGGGTCGGTCGCAAGACCGCCAACGTCGTGCTCAACGTGGCCTTCGGCGAGCCCACCATGGCCGTGGACACGCATGTCTTCCGGGTCAGCAACCGCACCGGCCTGGCGCCGGGGCGCAACCCTTTGCAAGTGGAAGAGCGCCTGCTACAGCGGGTGCCCGCGGCCTACGCCGTCAATGCCCACCACTGGCTCATCCTGCACGGCCGCTACGTGTGCCTGGCGCGTGCCCCGCGCTGCCAGGATTGCGCCGTTCGCAGCTGGTGCGACGAGGGGCGTCGGCTCACTCCTACAATGAGACAGGGGGACGCCGATGGCCAAGATTGATGACCTCGCCGAACGTGTGGATCGCCTGGTGCTGCGCCACCAGGAGCTCAGGCGCACCAGCAGCCTGATCGAGCAGCAGCTGATGGCGGTCACCGCCGAGCGCGACAGCCTGCGCTCGCGTCTGGCCGCGGCGCGCTCGCGCATCGACGCGCTGCTTGAACGACTGCCTGCAGGCGCCGCCGCTGGCAGTGGCGCCACCAAGGAGAACGACGCATGAAGCAGGTGGAGGTCTCGATCCTGGGACAGGTCTACATGCTCGGCTGCCCCGAAGGCGGCGAGACCCTGCTGGCTGCGGCCGTGGCCGCCGTCGACAAGGAAATGACCGCTATCCGCGATGCCGGCAAGGTCAAGGCGCGCGAGCGCATCGCCGTGCTGGCCGCGCTCAACCTGGGCTACCAGTTGGCGGAGCGCGGCGGGCCCGTGGCGACGCCGTCCGGAGCCTCGAATGGCGTTGCTGCAGCGTCGAACGGTGCGTTGGATGCCGAGCTCGGCGCGCTCGTGCGCCGCATCGACGCGGCCTTGGGTGAAGACGGCCAGTTGCTGTGAACAGGGGCGCACACGCAAAGCACCCGCGGCGGCGCTTCACAGGTCTAGAATGGATTCGTCCGTCGTGTTTGCGTGAGTTCTATATTTCCTTGGACCGATGCTCATTGAGCCAGGGCTTGGAACATTGCTGAGTGGGTGTGATCGTCTCGCGTCAGATGAACCCGAAGCCCAGCTGACCTCGCCCACCTGAACTTCCCTGAGGGTTCAGGAATGCGGCTCACGGGACGCGGCGGACACCCTCACCCGCCCTCATGCCCACACAGCCAGCATCGTCCACCCCCGGCCACTGGCTGATGAAGAGCGAGCCCTCCGAAGCCTCGATCGACGATCTGGTGCGCGCGCCTCGAGCCACGCTGGCCTGGACCGGGGTGCGCAACTATCAGGCTCGCAACTTCATGCGCGACTTCATGCGGCCCGGTGACGGCGTGCTCTTCTATCACTCCTCATGCCCCGAGCCCGGCATCGCCGGCATCGCCCGGATCGCCGGCGGCGTGGCGCCCGACACCACGCAGTTCGATGAGCACAGCCCCTATTTCGACCCCAAGTCGCCTCGCGAGCAACCACGCTGGCTGCAGATCGACGTCAAGCTCGTGCGCAAGTCGCGCCTGCTGAGCCTGGCCGAGATGCGCCAGGCGCCTGGATTGGCTGGTATGCAGGTGCTGCAGCGCGGCAACCGCCTGTCGATCACGCCCGTGAGCCCAGCGCACTGGCAGGCCGTGCTGGCCTTGCTCGACCCGCGACCCGCCTGAGCCGATGCTGGACTTCGCGCCGCTGCTGATCGCAGAACTGCTGCTGCTGGGCGTGGTGGTGGGCTTCCTGGCCGGCATGCTGGGCATTGGCGGCGGCATGATGATGGTGCCAATCCTGACGCTGCTGTTCACGCAACGCGGCGTGCCTGCTGACGTGGCGGTGAAGATGGCCATCGCCACCAGCATGGCCACGATCCTGTTCACTTCGCTGTCGTCGGTGCGGGCGCACCACCGGCTGGGCGCGGTGCGCTGGGACATCGCAAGCCGCATGGCGCCGGGCATCGTGCTGGGCGGCCTGGCCGCAGGCGCGGGCGCGTTCTCGATCATCAAGGGCCAGGGGCTGGCGCTGTTCTTTGCCCTCTTCATCGGCTACACCTCGGTGCAGATGCTGCGCGACAAGCAGCCCCGACCGGGCCGTCAGATGCCTGGGCCGATGGGCACAGCGGGCGTGGGTGCGGGCATCGGCTTCCTGTCCGGCCTTGTCGGTGCCGGCGGGGCTTTCCTGTCGGTACCCTACATGACCTGGTGCAACGTGCCTCCGCGTCACGCCGTGGGCACCAGTGCGGCGTTGGGATTCCCGATCGCGTTGGCCAGCACCGCGGGCTACCTGATTGCCGGCCGCGAACTGCCGCCAGCACTGCCGGGCAGTGTGGGCTACCTCTATCTTCCGGCGCTGGCCATCGTGGCCGTGGCCAGCATGACGCTGGCCCCGATGGGGGCCCGGCTGGCGCAGAAGCTCAATGTCAGGGTGCTGAAGCGCTTCTTCGCCGTGCTGCTGTTGGCGCTGGCGGCCAGCATGCTGCTGCGCTCTCTGGCCTAGTCAAGCTCGAAGCGGATCGCGGCCAGCGTGACGTGATTGCCGCCGCGGCGCTGCGCCTCGGACAGCGCCGCTTCACAGGCGATCATCAAGCCGTCCTGCGTGCTGGCGGTGTGCGGGAAGCTGGCTACGCCCACGGCAACGGTGAAGCCCAGCTCCTGACCCTCGTGCACGACGATCTGGGTCGCGCATTTGCGCCGCAGGCCCTCCATGCGCGCGTGCGCAGTGGCCAGGCCGACCCCCGATAAAAGCACCGCAAAACGGCGCTCGTCGTAGCGGCAGGACGCGTCCATCGCCCGCGTGCCGCTGCGCAGCAGCCGCCCCATCGCTTCGAGCAAGACCTGATCGCCGGCCAGGCCCAGGGCCAGCACGCGAGGGCCGGGCGCGTCGAGCTGGATGAAGACAACGGAGAACTCGCGGTGCTCGCGCGTGGACAGGTCGACTTCGCGGCGCAACTGGTCTTCAAAGTGCGCGCGGCGGTGCAGGCCCGAGGCCGGGTCGCGCAGGGCCTGGTCGGCGATCTCGCGGCGCAGGCGTTCGTTGGCCTGCTGCTGCTGTTCGATCTGCTCGAGGGCGGCGCGCAGCTGGTGCTCGCGCTGGCGTTCTGCAGCGTGGTCGAGCCAGATGGCGGCGAGCCAGCGCCGCGCCCCGGGGCTTGTCGCGACGACCAAGCGCAGCACTGAAAAGTCATGGCGCGCGCCAGCCCATTCGAACTCATGCTGACTTAGCAATGGCGCACCCTGCGCCAGCGCCGTCTGTTCTGCTGCGCGCAACGCACCGGCCAGCGGCGCGTCCAGTAACTCGGCGTCGCCGTGGCCGAGCAGATCGGCGCTGGGGCGCCTCAAGAACGAGGCCATGGCTTCGTTGACGTGAACGTAGCGGCCGCTATCGGCATCCTTGACCGACAACAGCCCGCCGAGCTGCAACAGCAGCGCAGGCAAGGCACCGGCCAATGCGCGCACCAGCTCAGAGCCCGCCGGGGGCGGCAATTCGGGCATGTCCGCAGCAGTGCTCATGATGGCTTCGGCTCGGGAGGGCGGTCGGGGACGCTGGCGCCTGTCTGTTCCGAGTGCCTTATCTTGGTGTGCTCAGGCAGGCAGGGCAAGGCAGGCTTTCATTCTCGCCCCTAGTTTGGTACCCGCAACAGCCCAAAAGACCGGTCTTTGACCACCCTGATTCAGGCCTGAGCATGGAACATCCGACTGGCCCACGTCTTGCACAGCTACAGTCGGGAGACAAACCAAGCATGAGCATCGCGGTCTACCTCAAGGACATCGGGCGCGGAGCCGCCGGGGCACGCTCGCTGAGCAGCGCGGCGGCCCATGACTTGATGGTGCAGGTTCTGGCAGGGCGTGCCAGCCCAGCCCAGACCGGCGCCTTCCTGATTGCCATGCGCATGAAGGGCGAGACCCTGGCGGAGATCACGGGCTTCCTGAGGGCGGCGCAAGCACATTGCCTGGCCGTGCCCAGCGACCGCCCCGTGGTGCTGATTCCGTCCTACAACGGCTCACGCAAGCTGCCCAACCTGACCCCGCTGCTGGCGCTGTGGCTGGCGCGCGAAGGGCTCCACGTTCTCGTGCACGGCCCGCTCACCGACCCCGCGCGCGTAACCAGTGCCAGCGTGCTGCGCGACCTCGGCCTGTTGCCCGCACAGCAGGCCAGCGACATCGGCCGCGCCTGGTCGCGCCGCGAGCCCGCCTTCGCGCCAACGGCGCTGCTGTGCCCACCGCTGCAGGATCTGCTGGACCTGCGCCAGGCCCTGGGCGTGCGGGGCCCCGGGCACACCGTGGCCAAGATGCTCAATCCGGTGACGGGCGCGGCCGTGCTGCGCCTCGTCAATCACACCCATCCCGAGTTCGGCGCTTTGATGAGCCAGTGGGCCGAAGCCAGCGGCGCCGACGCGATGCTGCTGCGCGGCACCGAAGGCGAGCCCGTGGCCGACCCTCGCCGCCAGCCGCGCATCGACACCTGGATCGGCGGCCGGCTGCAGCCTGATCTCTCGCTGCCAGCGCACGTCGGCGTGCTCAGCGAGCTGCCGCTGCTGCCGCGCCACACCGATGCCGCCAGCACCGCGGTGTACGTGCAGGAAGTTCTTAGTGGCATGCGCCCGCTTCCGCCCCCGCTGGCACGCCAGGCGGAGCAAATCGTGGCCGCGATGGCCGTGCTGGCCGAACGCGGCGACGCGCGCGCGCAGTCCGCCTGACGCACCGGGCTGCAGCGGGGCCTGCAGCGGGGCCCGCCGAAGCTGGCGGGCTCGTGCTCGTGCGGCTTGGAGTTCCACTGCCACCGCGCACCAAATGGGGGCGCTTCAGCCCGACAGCGCCCGTTCCGCTGTCCGCGCCGACGAAACCTGTCCGCGACCGAATCCCGGGCTATAATTTCAGGCTTTGCTGGCAAACCAGCGTGTCGATCCGGCAGAGCTCGCCCACTTTCTCAAAAGCGTTCAAGCGTGCGCAACACGGCAACCCCAAGCCCTGCAAGACACCGAGCGCAAACTTTTTTTCGGGACCCCGACTTACATGACCACGATCCGCGTCAAAGAGAACGAGCCTTTCGATGTGGCCCTGCGCCGCTTCAAGCGCACCATCGAAAAGATCGGCCTGCTGACCGAACTGCGCGCACGCGAGTTCTACGAAAAGCCCACCGCCGAGCGCAAGCGCAAGAAAGCTGCTGCCGTCAAGCGCCACTTCAAGCGTGTGCGCAGCATGCAGTTGCCGAAGAAACTGTACTGACCCACCGGGTCCTGACCCGCTGTCTAGTGATCTGCTGGCTGCTCCCCGCGCCTGACATCGACAAGCCCGTGCGGGACGCCGCAGCGGGCTTGTTTCATTGCTGGAGTCCATCATGACCACACAGAGCCTCAAAGACCGCATCACCGAAGACATGAAGGCCGCCATGCGCGCCAAGGACAGTGACCGCCTGCTGGCCATCCGCATGCTGCTGGCGGCGTGCAAGC
>JANMVM010000441.1:0-9555 GCA_031392695.1 Rubrivivax sp. | reverse complement strand
CCTGCAGTGCTGGCCGGGCGCGTGCGCAGCGTCGAGCCGGCCGCTTTCACCAAGGTTTCGGCACTGGGCGTTGAAGAACAGCGCGTGCGCGTGTTGATCGACATCACCAGCCCGCAAGCCGATTGGCAGGCACTGGGCGACGGCTACCGCGTCAGCGTGCGCATCGTCACGCTGAGCGAAGCGAAAGCGGTGCAGGTGCCGGTGAGCGCAGTGTTTCCGCTGCCGGGTGGCGCGCCTCGGGCCGGCGTCGCTGCCGCCACTGGCGCCTCTGGCGCCTCTGGCGCCGATGTGGGCGCCGCAGGCACAGCGCGCGAGACCACGGGCCTCGCCAGCGCGTCAACACAGTTTGCGGTCTTCGTTGCCGACGGCGGTCGTGCCCGCCAGACAGCCGTAGAACTGGGCGCACGCAACGGCAGTGCGGCCTGGATTCGCAGCGGCATCGCCACCGGCCAGCAGGTCATCGCATATCCCCCGGCCACCGTGCGCGACGGCCTGCGGGTTGCCGCGCGCAAACCATGACCCTCAAAGCATGGCTGCGGCGCCATCCCCTGAGCGGCTACTTCGCGCTGGCGTATGGCGTCAGCTGGGGCGGCATCCTGATCGTCGTGGGTGCCACGGGCTTCAATTTGGCAGAGTTGCGGCCGCTGGACACCGGCCTCATCTTCATGTCGATGTTGCTGGGGCCCAGCGCGGCCGGGCTGGCATTGACGGCGCTTCTCGAGGGCCGAGAAGGCATGAGCCGGCTCGGGGCGCGTGTGGTGCATTGGAGGGTGGGCCTGCGCTGGTACGGGGTCGCTGTGATGACGATGCCGTTGCTTTTGCTGGCCGTCCTGTGGCCTTTGAGCGTGTTGTTCGACCCGGCTTTCGCGCCTCGATTCCAGTGGCCGCTGTTCGCGATCGGCCTCGTTGCTGGCAGCTTCGAGGAAATTGGATGGACAGGCTTTGCGACACCGCGGCTGCTGGCCCGGCATCAGTTGGTCTTTGCCGGCTTGTCGCTCGGGCTGTTGTGGGCGCTGTGGCATGTGCTGGTCGACTACCGCCAGAACTTCAACAGCTTGGGCACGGACTGGCTTTTGCAGTTCGCAGTCTTCTACGTCGCGGCCTTGACTGCTTACCGGGTGCTGATGACCTGGGTCTATGCGAACACGCAGAGTTTGCTGCTGGCCGTGCTGATGCACGCGAGCTACACCGGGTGGCTTTTCGTGCTCTACCCCGCCACTTCGTTGGAGCGAGGGCTCGTCTGGCAAACCGTCTTTGCTGTTGCGCTGTGGGTCGTGGTAGTCACGGTGGCCACACTGACGGCGGGGTTCGCGCGTCGCGATTCACGGCCTGCGGTGTAGCCCCCAAAAAGACTTTCAGCAGGTCAACGCCCGTGGCCGCAGCTGTCCATCCACTGCAGTCTTTGCCCACTCTGGCAAGTCGTCCACGTTTCCCGGGGTGTCTCAAGTTGATGTTGCGGAGCGAAACGCCATGAAGAAGACTGTCCTGGTTGTCGGTGTGATCAGCGCACTGCTGGGCGGGCTTTGGCTGCTTCAAGGGCTGGGGGTCGTGCATATCCGGCCCATCCTTTGTTTCGCCGATTGCGAGCCGATTCAGGGGCCATCTTCAGCGTGGGCCATCGTTGGTTTTCTCATGGTGACGGCTGGAGTCATTGCGATCTTCTTCTCGCTCAGGGGACATGGCCAGCGCAGCTTCGGCGGCGAGGACCCCTTGCGTAGTCGCCCAGCTCAGGGCGCCGGGCCGGCCACAGGCAGCGGGCCGGTAGCGCGAGTGCGCCCGACTTCGGTGCCCAACGTCGTGCGAACGTGGATTGCCGAGCGGCCGGCCGTGTCGTATTACGCGCTCGCGTTGACGCTGTCGTGGGGCTACTGGCTGACCTTGCTGGCGCAAGGCCAGCGGGTGGCACCCGGCGGCGCCGTCACGCACTTCCCCGGCTTGCTGGGCCCGATGCTCGCCGCAGTGGCCGTGACCACTGTAATCGGGGGGCGCACGGGGCTGCGCGAACTGTTGGGGCGCATGTTTCGACCGGGGCCGGGTTGGCCCTCGAAACTGATGCTGGCGCTGTCGCCACTGGCGCTGGGTGCGGTGGCCTTTCTCGCCATGCAGGTCCTGGGCAAGTCGTTTCCATCGGCCGATGCCTTCGCGCATTTTCCAGGCCTGCCAGGGCACTGGCCTTTGGCTGGTGTGGTGGCAGTCGTCATCGTCGTCAACGGCTTCGGCGAAGAAACCGGTTGGCGCGGGTTTCTCACCGAACGCCTGCTGCCCGCGCACGGCCGCTTCCGGGCGACGCTGTGGGTGGCGCTGCTTTGGTCGTTCTGGCATCTGCCACTGTTCTGGCTGAACGCCGGCATGGCATCACTGGTGGGGCCGGTCTTGATCGGCTGGCTGTTCGCGCTGGTGTGCGGCGCCTTCGTGTTGTCGCAGGTCTACCTGGCAACCGGTCACAGCATCCTTTGCGTGGCGCTCTGGCACGCGGGCTACAACATGATGGTGGCCACCGAGATCGGCACCGGATGGCCCGCTGCGATCGTCGGAGCTGCAGTCATGGTCTGGGGCTTCGTCGTGGCCGTGCGTTGGTGGCGCACACCGATTGACCCACCGGGCCGCGACCCGCTGCTTGATCGGCTGCTCGTTCCCGTGACGCCACGCCCTGGTGCCGGCGAGCGTGGGCTCTGAGGCACGACAACGCTGGGCCGGCTCCCTTCGCATCGGGAAGACCGGTTCTCCGTTTCCTTGTCGAAGCCTGTTCCATGTTCTTGCAGCCTGTAGACCGGGCGCCTCTGGGGCACTACTCAGGTCACGGCTTCACCTCACCCCAGGACCATCACTCCCGCTGGGTTCGGCGCCGCTGGGGTCATCTCGACACGTCATCAGCGGTTCACTCGCGTTCGACTCCACCGACCACACCTGACACGGTCACGCGGTGCCATTTCAATCTTCGCTGACCACCAGGGCATTTGACACAAACAGCACCTGGCGCTTTGAGGCGTGCGCCTGCGCACCGACGTCGGGGGGGCCTTCTCCCAGCTTCGACAAAGCACCGATCGCTGCTGCCGTGGTCGCCCTTCCCGGTCAGCGCTTGCTCAGGGCACACGCTGAAGCCTGACCCCGCTCAAGCGGGAGCCAGCGGCAGGCCGCCCAAATCGAACGCTGAACGGCGGCTTCCGGGCGTCGAATTCGTATCCGTCTGCGACAGCCAAGGGTCGTTATCCGACGCCACCGGCACCGGTGCGTCTGGCCAGCTTCAGTGGGGCGTCTGATAAACGCTTTCGGCTCTGGAGAGCTCTGCATAGCGACCCACTGCTGCCCTACGCCGGCGCAGGATGCAAGCCCCGAAGCAGTCGGTCAGCTGGCCGGCATCGTCAGTGTCGAGGCAGCTGGCGGACATCGCCTTGGTGCGGCTGCGGCTCAACTCTCGAGCTGCAGCACCGGTAGGCCCTGAGCTGAACCGCCGCCCCGTCAACTGCGGCGGTGCGAGCGTTACCGACATCCATGCTGCATCACAGCCCCACTCATTGAGTCAGCCGGAAATCGAACCCAGCACATCGGCCTCGGACTGCTTGAGCAACGACTTGAGCAAGGGCGGCTCGAAATGTCGTTGCACCGAGATGGCGTAGAAGCTTTCGTACAGGTCCGGCACCACGCCGTACTCCACCAGGCGGCCGCTGCGCAGCTCGTCCTGCACCACCACCGTGGGCAGCAGCGCCACACTGTCGGAGTCGCGGGCCAGCAGGCGCAGCAGCGCCATGTCGTCGACCTCGGCGCGCAGCCGGTAGCGGATGCCCAGGCGTTCGCACATCAGGTCGAAACCGGCGCGGATGTCGTTGTCGCGCCCCGGTAGCAGCAGCGGTACCTCGGACAGCTCGGCCGGGAAACGGAACGCACGGCGCTTGGGCCGGGGCTTGCCCACCAGGCTGACAGGCTGGCGCGCAATGCGCCGGCAGCGCCACGGATCGTCGGTGCTGGCGTGCACCCGCTGGTTGGACAGGATGAGGTCCAGCGTGTGCACACGCAACCGCGACAAAAGGTCGACCAAGCCGCCCGACTGCAGCACCAGTTCGACGTCGGCGCGCTCCAGCAGCGGCCGCAGAAAGTTCTCCTGGAAGTTGCGCGACAGCGTGGCCACCGCACCGATGCGCAACACCTGGCGCTCTTCGC
Organism: Rubrivivax sp.; assembly: GCA_031392695.1. Lineage (GTDB taxonomy): Bacteria > Pseudomonadota > Gammaproteobacteria > Burkholderiales > Burkholderiaceae_C > Rubrivivax. The sequence continues at coordinate 5,397 of JANMVM010000441.1, read as the reverse complement.
GGCGGCCTTCGCGCAGCAGCGCCGTCAACTCTGCGCCTGCGGTGAATATTGAATCGGCATAACCCAGCGCCAGCCGCCCAGCTTCGGTGAGCTGCAGGCCGCGGCCGACCCGTGTGAACAGCGGCTGGCCGAGCTGCTCTTCGAGCTGCCTGATCTGCGCCGACAGCGCCGACTGCGACACATGCAGCCGGGTCGCGGCCCGCGTGAGGTTGCCCTCCTTGGCCACGGCCCAGAAGTAGTGCAGGTGATGGAAGTTCAGGCGTGACATGCGTCTACAGTTCTGTAATACAGCACATAACGTGCGGAACAATGCATTTTACAGAATGGGGCCAGCGCGGCACAGTGCGCCCGTTGCCTCACGCGGACCCGGCCATGAACCTGCAGCCCGACATCATCCCCACCCTGCCGATCTGGCACGCCGCCCTGGTGCTCGGCCCGGCGTTGGCGGCCGCCGCGGCGGCACTGTTCGCCGGCCGCGGCGCCAGCACGGCCGCCGCGTGGCGCGGCGCGCGCTGGGGGGCTTCGGCGGCGGTGGGCTTCGCAGCGCTGTCGCTGGCCGCGGTGCTCGCCGGCTCGGTGGGCTCGGGGCACTGGGTGCGCGCGGACGCCGTCGGCGGCTTGGTGATGCTGCTGGTGGCCTTCGTCGGCTGGGTGATCGTGCGCTACTCGCAGCCTTATCTCAACGGCGAACGCGAAGAGCGCCACTACGTGCGCTGGCTGATGGCCACGCTGGCCACGGTAGCCGTGGTCGTGGCCACCAACCACATGCTGGTGCTGGCGCTGGCCTGGACGGCCACCAGCCTGGCGCTGCACCGGCTGCTCACCTTCTTCAGCGACCGGCCGGCGGCGGTGGTGGCAGCGCACAAGAAGTTCATCGTCGGCCGCATCGCCGACCTGTGCATGCTGGCCGCGGCCGCTCTGCTGTTCCAGGCCTTCGGCACGCTGCACATCGATCAGCTCGCCGCGCGCGCGGCCGCCGCGACGCAGTTGCCCGGGGCCGCGCAGGCCGCGGTGCTGCTCATCGCCTGCGCGGCAGTGCTCAAGTGCGCGCAACTGCCCTTCCACGGCTGGCTGATCCAGGTGATGGAAGCGCCCACGCCGGTCTCGGCGCTGCTGCATGCCGGCGCGGTCAATCTGGGTGGCTTCGTGCTCATGCGCTTTGCGCCGCTGGTGGCCGACGTACCCGCAGCCCAGGTGCTGCTGGTGACCGCCGGCACCGCCACGGCAGTGCTGGCAGTGCTGGTGATGACCACGCGCATCAGCATCAAGGTGATGCTCGCCTGGAGCACCTGCGCGCAAATGGGCTTCATGCTCATGCAGTGCGGCCTGGGCGTGTGGGAGATGGCGCTGCTGCACCTGGTGGCGCATTCGCTGTACAAGGCGCACGCCTTCCTGGGCGCCGGCGGTGCCGTGCGCCGGGCCCTGCTCGCGCGGCTCACGCCGCGGGCCGCGGCGCCCGGACCGCTGGCACTGGCCGGGGGTGCGCTGATTGGCGTGGGCATGACACTGGCCGCCGGCGCCGCCGTCGGTGTGGTGGTGCCCGGTCATGCCGCCTCGCCCGCCATCTGGGTGCTCGCCGGCGTCGTCGCCCTGGCGCTGGTGCCGCTGGTGCACGCACAGTCGCTGCGGCTGGGCGGCCTGTGGCTGCCGGCGCTCGGCCTGGGCGCCTTTGGCGTGGCACTGGCCTACTTCGGCCTGCACGCGGCGGTTGCGGCGTGGGTGCTGCCGAACGCGGCAGCGCCAGCAGCGGCGCTGTGCGTCGGCGTGGCACTGGCCTTCGGCGCGCTGTTCCTGCTGCAGTCGATCATCACCATCGCGCCCCAGGGCGCGCTCGCACGCGGCCTGTACCCCTGGTTCTACGGCGGGCTGTTCCTCGACGAAAGGTTCAACCGCTTCGCCTTCGCCCTGTGGCGCCCGCCTGGGCACGCAGCCGCAGCCACTGCCGCGCCGCTGCCCGCGGCCGACACCACCGTCGCGAATGACTCCTTGACCGCCACCGCCGGAGCCCGCGCATGAATGCCGCTGTCGAAGCCCCCCTGCTGCAGGCGCAGCGCCTGGCGGGCCACATCGCCACCGCCGCCGTGCGCGTAGCGCCCACCTGGCCGCTGGACAAGTTCATCGCCATCAATCCCTACTGGGGTTGGGTCGACCGCCCGATGCCCGAGGCCGCCGCCATGCTGGGCACGCTGGCCGGCACGCAGCTGACGATGCCGCGCGAGTGGTTCCGCGAGCAATCGGCGGCGGGCCGCATTCAGCGCCGGCACCTGCGCTCTGCGGCCGCTGAAGAGGTCGCGACGCTGGCTCCGTCGGGTGCTGACGACGCACACCTGCAGGCGCTGGTCACCGAGCTCGAGGCCGCATTGCAAGGTCGATCGGCACCGCTCTCGCGCCTGCCGCTGGTCACCGACCTGCGCGACCGCGGCGCGCCGCCTCGCCCGGGCTTGAGCTGGGCCGATCTCGTCACGCACCAGGTCAGTCAGCACTGCGCCGCATTCTTCGACCGTTATCAGGCGAGCTGGACGATGGATCAGTCGCAGGGCCTGTACGACAGCTGGCGCCAGCAACTCGCCGCCGACCATGGCCTGACGTGGCGCAAGGGCCGGACCGCACTGCGGCAACGGCTGGCCGCGCTGCCGGCCGCGCCGCAGGCGCTGATCGCCGCCGCGCTGGGCGCCATGGCCGTGCCCGAAGACGGCCACGAGCCCTATCTCAGCGCGGTCTTGATGGCCATCGGCGGCTGGGGCGCGTGGTGCGCCTACGAGCGCTGGCAGGCTCGCCTGGGCGGCGGCGACGACGACAAGATCGTGCACTTGCTGGCCATCCGCTTGGCTTGGGAGTGGCTGCTGTTCGAAGATGCCGCGCCGGGCACGCTGCCGCCCGGTTGGGCCGCGCGCTGGGCGACTGCGGCTGCCGCCGCCGACGCTCTCAAGCAGGCGCAACGCACCGACTGGCTGCTGCAGAGCGCCGCCGAGATCGCCTACCGCGAGCCGCTGATCCAGAGGCTGAGCCAGCCGCCGGCAGCCGCTGCGCCCACACCGCCCGCCGTGCAGGCGCTGTTCTGCATCGACGTGCGCTCCGAGGTCTTCCGTCGCGCACTGGAGTCGGTCAGCCCGGCCGTGCAAACGCGTGGCTTCGCCGGCTTCTTCGGCCTGTTCATCGACTACGCACCCATCGGCAGTGCCCTGCGCCGACCGCAGTTGCCGGGCCTGCTGGCGCCGGCACACTGCGCCACCGAACACGCCGAGAGCGCGGGCCTCGGTCAGGTGCTGGCCACGCAGCGGCGCAACGCGCTGCAGTGGCGCCAGCGCTGGGCCGAGTTCCGCGGCGCGCCAGTCTCGGCCTTCAGCTTCGTCGAGAGCATGGGCCTGCTGTACGGCCCCAAGCTGCTCGCCGACAGCCTGCCTTCGCGAGCCACTCCGGCGCGATGGGAGGATGCCGGCCTGCCACCGCAAGCTGCGGCCGCGTTGCGGCCTTGCCTGCCCCAGGCCGTCAGCGACCCGGCCGCCGCCGCAGCGATGGCCAAGGGCATCCTCGGCGCGATGGGCCTGGTGAGCGGTTTCGCGCCGCTGGTGCTGCTGGCCGGCCACGGCGGCCGCAGCGCCAACAACCCACATGCCGCCGGCCTGGATTGCGGCGCCTGCGGTGGCCAGACGGGCGAGGTCAACGCCCGCGTGCTGGCCGACATGCTCAACACCCCGGCCGTGCGCGACCACCTGCGCGGCCTGGGCATCGACATCCCCGCCGGCACGCATGTCCTGCCGGCGCTGCACAACACCACCACCGACGAAGTGGTGCTGTACGACACCGATGCAGTGCCCGCGGCGCTGCAGGCCACGCTCGCGCAACTGGGCTCGTGGCTCGAAGCCGCCGGCCAGCGTGCGCGCGCCGAGCGCGCGCCAAGCCTGGGCCTGGGCGCGCTGGCTGCGGACCCAGCCCTGTTGAAGCAGTCGGTGCTGGAGCGCGCCAACGACTGGGCCCAGGTGCGGCCCGAATGGGGCCTGGCCGACAACGCCGCCTTCATCGTCGCGCCACGTGCGCGCAGCCGACACCTCAACCTGGCTGGCGGCAGCTTCCTGCACGACTACGACCACCGGCTCGACCCCGACCAGGGCGTGCTCACGCTGATCATGACCGCGCCGATGGTCGTCACCCACTGGATCAACATGCAGTACCACGCCTCCACGGTGGATAACCGGCGCTACGGCAGCGGTAACAAGGTGCTGCACAACGTGGTGGGTGGGTACCTGGGCGTGTTCGAGGGCAATGGCGGCGACCTGCGTATCGGTCTGCCGATGCAGTCGCTGCACGATGGCAGCACGCTGCGGCACACGCCGCTGCGGCTGAACGTCTTCATCGAGGCGCCGCGCGCGGCCATCGACACGGTGATGGCGGGCCACGAAATCGTGCGCCAAATGGTGGGCAACGGCTGGCTGCACCTGTTCAGGATCGATCCGCAGACCAGCGCCGTCGAGCAGTATCGACGTGGCACCTGGGCGGCCACGGCCGACCGCGAATGACTCGGTGCGGGGGGTTGCCAGGCTCTGAAAGCACGGCACGACGTCGCCCTGTCGTGACCGGCGGGCCGACGAAATGTCCGTGACTGCGGACGGGCTTCGCACTGGAAGAGACCGTCAGAAGGGCGCGACGTCTCCGCTTCCTCCGCGGAGGGCTGCAGGCCAAGGTAGGTGATCGTTCGCTCCTTCACCTGCTCATCGATACTGTTCTGCGATGAAGTGAACTGACCGAGAGCGGCCGGCCGTGGGCAGCAGCTCCTGGCCGTTATGCAAGTCTTGCCATAACGGAAAGCGTCTATCAGACGCCCCAGTGCCGGTGGCGTCGGATAAACCTTGTTGGACTGAACCGCCGCCACGGTGGTGGCGGGATGCGTGCGCTCGTCCATCGCTTCTGCACCGCAGTGAAAGCTGGTAAAGACCTCGACCTCTTGGTCGCCGAGCTACCTCGAGTGCGAGGTCAGGTATACAAAGTTAAGCGCTTCCACGCCACCGAAGGTGCTCAGTTGGCGGAGCGTGTGGATGAAGCTGCGCGATTGCTTCGAAATGAGCCGGCTGCGCGCTACCCCAAGAGTGCGGTGCCCGGCACGCAGTCACCTGGGCCGGACACCCACGGCGACGCCGATCCAGCGCCGTGGGAGGCCTAAGCGCAGTGCTTGCACCGTGCCTACATTGTTCCTACATTGCGCCGCTTGAGCAATGCACATCTACAAATGGTGGGCCGTGTTCGGCTCGAACCAAAGGATTACCTGATTAGCAACGAAGTTCAGCCGGGGGTCGCGCGGCCATGAGCAAGGCGTCAAAGCGCAGGATTCCACGGGTTTTTACTTACGAAATTCCGAACTTATGGCCTCGGACGGCCTTGACGAGCAGGCCATGTTGTGGA
>JANMVM010000347.1:0-54460 GCA_031392695.1 Rubrivivax sp. | reverse complement strand
GTCGACGCTTTTCACCCAGTCGATGGTGGCGCGTGGGCTCACGGCCGGGTCGGCATTGCCGATCCAGGTGATCATCTTGCCGCCGCGGCGCTTGAAGGCCGAGAGGTCGGGCGAGTTCATCAGGCCCCAGTCGACCACCGCTTGCGGATAGACCTCGGTCTTGCGCCGGATGCTGGCCTCGGTGTCGTCGACGTTGTAGCGCAGGAAGTGGTCGATGTACTGCGGCGTCGTCATCGCCAGCGGCGGTGTCTTCCACAACATGGCGGCCTGCGGTGCGCTCAGCGTCAGCTTGGTGGCGGTGTTGGTGGGCGAGTTTTCGGCGCCAAACCAGAAGGCACGAAAACCCACATTGAAGACGCCGCCGTTCATGCCGCCGATGCCCGGGTCCCAGGCGTGGCCGGGATAGATCTGCACCCCGGCCGAGGTCTTGGGCCCTTCCATCAGCTTGCGAAAGGCGCTGATCTGCGGCGCGGTCAGGCAAGACGCCGCCTTGGCGCCGCTGCAGGTCAGCGCCGCCAGCTTGGGCGCCACTGCAGCATCGGTGCAGGCGTCGATGTGGTTGACGATGCCGTCGCGCAGGCCGTCCAGCGCGTCGCAGGCTTCGAGCACCGCGTGCACCACCAGTTGCAGGTCGCCGTTGCTGTAGACCTTGTTGATCAGCGGCCGGCCTGCGGCATCGACATGGCCGGCGGCTGTGGCCAGCGGCGCCAAGGTTTGCAGGATGAACGGAACATAGGCCGTCATGTGCGGGATGTCGACTGCCGGCGCTGCGGCCAGGATGCCGTCGAAGTGCTGCGGGTAGCGTTGAGCGATGCCCACGGCCTGTCGTCCACCATCAGAGCAGGCCGAAAAGTAAGCCCGCTCATGCGCCTTGCCGTAGTAGGCGCGTGACAGCGTCATGCCCAGGCGGGCCACGAGGTCATAGGACGCATGGCCGAAGTCGACGCGGGCCTGCGGGTCGCGCGCGAAGGCCGATGCGCCGCCGGCTTCTGCGTCGTTGTTGATGACACTGTCGTGCCCCGAATCGCCCATGATGACGCTGTAGCCGCGTGAAAAGGCCGAGCGTGTCATGCCCGAGGTGAGACCGAAGGTGGTGGTCAGCACGCCGACCGAGCCGCCGACACTTTCTTGAAAGAACTTGCCGTTCCAGTCGTCCTTCAGCGGCAGGCGCATGCGGAACTTCAGGGCGTAGGGCGTGCCGTCGACCGCGCTGACACGTTCGTTCATCGCGCCTTCAATCAGGCAGTGGGCTTTGACTGCCGGGGTGGCTGCCTGTTCTTCGGCCTTGGTGATGCGAAGTGACCTTGCACCGGCCGGCGGCGCTGCTGCGGCGGCTTGCGCCACGGCGGTGCAATTGGCGGTCACCGCCGGGCCGCCGCCCCCCACACACGCCACACACGCCATCAGTGGCAGCGCGGCCAGCATGATCCAGATCATCGACGGCGGGTTCATGCGGGTGTCCTTGAAGAGAGAAGCACTACGGAGAGACGCACTACGCCGCAGGCAGTCCGAGGCGATAAAACTGGTTCGCGGTGTCGTGGAACAGCGCCGCCTTCTCAGCCGCCGACGCGCCGGCGGTCACGTGCTTGTAGGCGTTCCAGAGCGTCGCATAGCTGCACATCGCCTTGTCGACCGGGAAGTTGCTCTCGAACATGCAGCGCCCGGCACCGAAGAGTTCGATGGCGTCCTGCAGATAGGGCGCCCATGCGGTAGCCAACTCTCGTGACGAGGGCGGCACGGGGCGCAAGTGGAAGTCGAAGCCGCAGATGGCCATCGCCAGGCCACCGAGCTTCAGGCTCACGTTGGGGCAAGCGGCCAGCGTCTTCATGCCCTTGTGCCACTCGCGGTGCGCGCGCGCGCCCTGCGCGTGGTACGGGCCCACGGCCAGCGGGCCGCCGATGTGGTTCAGCACGATGGGCAACTCGGGCATCGCCCGCGCCAAGTCGGTGAGTTCATCCAACTGCGTGTGGTACAGCCAGGCATCGAGGCTCAGCCCCGCGGCCTGGAGTTGCTTCAAACCCAGGCGGAATGCCGGCTGCTGCAACAGGCCGGCAGGCGCTCTGCCCAGCAGGCTGGCATGAAAGGCTTCGTGGCGGGCGCTGATGTGGCGCACGCCGCGGAAGTGGCCTTCTCCGGCTTCGATATGGGCCTGCAGTACAGGGGCCACTGCCGCGCCCAGCGTCATGTCGGCATAACCGACGATGCCGGCACACACCTGCTGGCGCAGGCCGCGCGCTGCGGCCTGCCGCGCCACGCTGGCGACGAATGCCGTTTCGCCCACGGGGCGCAGGGCCTCGGGGCCGTCGCTTCGGTAGCCGTAGCCGCATTGCAAGAACACGGTGGCCCGCACGTCGTGGCCGCAGCTGATGTCGGCCAGCAGCTCGTCCAAGAAGTAGCCGCCATCGCGTTCCCACAGGTGGTGGTGCGGGTCGATGATGGGTTGTTGCGGGTCGAGCACCTCTTCCGTCACCAACGCCAGCCAGCGGTGGTTCAGCGGCAGCAGCCCGAACTTGGGGAGGTGGTCATCGTCTGTCAGGCTCACGATTCAGGCCTCAGCGTTCAAGCGTCAGCGAAGGAAAAACCTAGCGCACGCGTGTAGTAGTACAGGCCGCCGTCCTGCACGATGAGGAACATCGCCCGGCGCTCGCTTGCGTTGTGGTGCGAATGCACGCTGGTGGCCGGTGTGACGGTGGTGACCCACGGCGCCCAGTCCTTGCGGCGACCGTCCACGATCGAGTGGCAACCGGTGCCCTGGATGACCAGGCTCACCGCCACCGAGTTGTGTCGGTGCGCTCGCTGCGACACGCCAGGCTCCAGCGAATTCATGGCCACCGTCATCGTCGGCAGCACGTTGCGGATGGCTTCTTGCTTGGTGGACGAGAAGATCAGCGCCGAGCCGGCGATGTCGTTGCTGCGGCCGACGGCATACAGCAGATCGATCTGGCGCTGGATCTCGTCGGCGGTGAAGTGCACGACGTCGGTCGGGGCGTTACCGGGCGCCGGGCCGCGCAGATGTTCAAAGGCCAACTGCGGCTCGTTGGTGACGATCCATAGCACCGCGGCTTGACCGCCGGCCTCGTGCGTGGCGCTGACGCCACCGGGCAGCATGAAGACGTCGCCCGCGTGCCAGTGCACCTGCTCGCCCGCGCAGCGGCTGGTGCCGCTGCCGACCATTACGTAGACCATCACGCCACTGGCCTGGTATTCGGTGTTCAAGCGGTCGCCGGCGTTGATGCGGGCGTAGTACGCCAGCACCAGCGGCGTGGTCGCGGCATAGGATGTGCCCAGTTCGCGCGAGCGGTCGCAGGCGATCAGGCCGGTGGGCGTGTCGGCGGCGAGTGCCCGCGCCGGCTCTTCGGTGAAGCTGCCGTCGGGTACCTCGGGCCAGCGCAGGTCGAAGGCGTTGCCGGTGTTGTAGTACAAGGCGCGACGCTGGGCGTCGCTTTGCGGCTCGGCTGCCCGCTGCGCAGGCAGATCGGCGATCGACCGCGGCCGCTCGGCAGTGGTGGCGGCGGCGTTCGACAGGGCGGGGGCTGCTGACTGGTGGAGGCTGCTCATGTTTTCACCCGCATCGGTGGCCGCCGAGGGCCGTCTGGCTGGCAGTCCAGGCGGCGCCAGCCGGCACTGAATAAAAGTTGAGCCCGGCGCCGAGGCACCGGGCCCCAATGAAGCACGTCGTGCCTCTTGTTCAACCGGCCGCCGAAGCTTTTCAAGACTCCAGCATACTTGTTAGTGTCATGGACTACCAGTGAGTAGTCAAGCGTTTTCTCGCAGGACATTTCCGGCTCGCGCAGGATCGGCCGACCGCGCCGCCGGCCGCGGCTGCTCCAGAGCGTCCGTCGGCTTGCCGGCCCGCATACCTGACAGTATCTTCACGTACTTTAAAAATGCGAACAGGAAAATTCATGCGCCTTGGTCTGTTCATGATGCCCATGCATGCGCTGGGCCGCAACCACACGCAGACCCTGCGCGAAGACCGCGAGACGGTGATCCTGGCCGACCGGCTCGGCTATCACGACGTGTTCATCGGCGAGCACCTCACCGACACCACCGAGAACATCACCAACTCGATGATGTTCCTGGCCACGCTGATCCATGCCACGAAGCAGATCAAGCTGGGCACCGGCACCTGCAACCTGAGCCAGATGCATCCCACGCTGATCGCGGCGCAGGCGGCGACGTTCGACCACCTCTCCGAAGGCCGCTTCATCTTCGGTGTCAGCCCCGGCGCGCTGCACTCTGACTTCGAGGCCCTGGGGATGCTCGACGTCGACCGCAACCAGCTCTTCGGCGAGACCATCGACGTCATCCTGGCCATCTGGGAACGCGAGCCGCCGTACGACATCGAGCTGCCTGGCAACCGCTACAAGGTCAGCACACGCCTCACCCACGACCCGGCCATCGGCATCGGCATCGGCATCGGCATCGGCATCATGCCCAAGCCCCTGCAGCAGCCCCAGCCCGAGATCGTGGGCACCGTGGTGGCGCCGTTCTCCAAGGGCGTGGTGAAGATGGGCGAACGCGACTTTCATCCGATGTCGGCCAACTTCCTGCTGGCAAAGTGGGCAAAGACGCACTGGGTCAACTGTGCCGAAGGCAAGCGCAACGTCGGCGCAACGCCCGACGCGGCAGACTGGCGCGTGGCGCGCACCATCTTCGTGGCCGACGACGACGCCACCGCGCGCCGCTACGCCATCGAGGCGGCTCGCGGCCCCTATCGCTTCTACTACGAACAGCTCTACGCCAAGGTCAAGAGGCGCGGCGGCCAGGCGGTGTTCAAGGAACGCATCGAGCAGCCCGATGACGAGATCACGATCGACTACATCCTCGACCGGCTCGGGATGCACGGCTCGGTCGATCGCGTGGTGGACCAGATCCTGGCGCTGCGCGAGGAGATCGGCGACTTCGGCGAACTGGTCTACGCCGGCATGGACTGGGTCGACGAGACGCTGACCAAGCGCTCGATGCAGTTGATGGCCGAACAGGGCATGCCGCGCGTCAACGCGGCCCTTGCCAGCGGGCGGACCTGAGCCGTGCTGGACGCCGTCGTCGTCGGTGCGGGCTTCGCCGGCCTGCACCTGCTGCACAGCCTGCGCGGACTGGGCTTCAAGGTCCAGGTGCTCGAGGCTGCCGACGACGTCGGCGGCGTCTGGACCTGGAAACGCTACCCCGGCGCGCGCTGCGACGTCGAAAGCCTGCAGTACTCGTATTCCTTCTCGAAGGAACTCGAGCAGGAATGGGTCTGGACCGAACGCTATGCAGCGCAACCGGAGATCCTGCGCTACATCCGTCATGTCGCCGAACGATTCGATCTGCGGCGCGACATCCGCTTCAAAACCACCGTGGCATCAGCCTGCTTCGATGCCGACGCTGACGCCTGGACGTTGCGCACCGCGCAAGGCGACAGCCTGCGCGCCCGCTTCTGCATCATGGCCACCGGTGCGCTGTCTGCGGCGCGAACGCCCGACATTCCCGGCCTGGCGGACTTTGCCGGCCGCGCCCACCACACCGGTCAGTGGCCGCACGAAGGCGTGGACTTCAGCGGCCAGCGCGTGGCTGTGATCGGCACCGGTTCCTCGGGCATCCAGGCCATCCCTGCGATCGCGGAGCAAGCCGCGCAGCTGACGGTCTTCCAGCGCACTGCCAACTTCACGATTCCGGCCTGGAACCGGCCGCTCACCGACGCAGCGCAATCGGCTTGGAAGGCGCATTACGCCGACCACCGCAGCCGCGCCCGCGAGGTGGGCACGCTCTACGATTTCACCACCCGCGCCGCAGCCCAGGCCAGCGAGGAAGAGCGCCAGCAGGAGTATGAGACGCGCTGGAACAAGGGCGGAGTGAACTTCGTGCACGCCTTCAACGACCAGATGGTCGACAAGGCCAGCAACGACACCATCGCCGAGTTCGTGCGTGCCAAGATCCGCAGCATCGTCCACGACCCGGCCACCGCCGACGCGCTGTCGCCCCGCAGCCACCCGCTGGGCACCAAGCGCATCTGCGGCGACACCGGCTACCACGCCACCTTCAACCGGCCGCATGTGAAGTTGGTGGACCTGCAAAAGACGCCGCTCGAGCGCATCACGCCCACCGGCATCACAACGTCCGCAGGCGAGCATGCGCTGGACGCCATCGTCTTCGCCACCGGCTACGACGCGCTCACGGGCGCACTGGCCCGCATCGGCGTGCAAGGCCTGGGCGGCCGCAAACTCAGCGACAAGTGGGCCCACGGCCCTCGCAGCTACCTGGGCCTGATGAGCGCGGGCTTCCCCAACTTCTTCATCGTCACCGGTCCGGGTAGCCCGTCGGTGCTGGTGAACATGATCGTCGGCATCGAGCAGCACGTGGAATGGATCAGCCGCTGCCTGTGCGAGCTGCGCCAGCAGGGCCAGACCCGCATCGACGCCACCGTCGATGCCGAGGACCGCTGGGTGGAGCATGTCAATGCAGCTGCAGCGCGTACGCTGTTCCCGTTGGCAGATTCCTGGTTTCTGGGCGCCAACGTGCCCGGCAAGCCCCGTGTCTTCATGCCCTACGTGGCCAAGATCGGCGTCTACCGGCAAGAGTGCGATGCCGTGGCGCAGGACGGCTACCAGGGTTTCGTGCGCTCCACTGTCGGCGCCGAGCAGTGAGTCAGCCGCCGGCAAGCCCCTCGGGGCCGCGGCCGGGCTGCTGGTTCAAGCTTCAGCCGGCGTTTCGGCCTCGGCGACCAGGTAGGCCGCAGTCACCACCGGGTCAGAGCGCACCACCTCAGGCCTGCCTTCGGCGATCTTGCAGCCGAAGTCGAGCACCACGATCTTGTCTGAGATGTCCATGATCACCGGGATGTCGTGCTCGACGATCAGGAAGCTCATGTCGAACTGCTGGCGTGCGCGCTGGATCAGCGCTGTCATGGCACTCTTGTCGCCGGCGCTCATGCCGGCCATTGGCTCCTCCAGCAGCACCAGCCGTGCCTTCTGCATCAGCGCGCGCGCGAGCTCGACTTGCTTTTGTTTGCCGTGGGACATCTCGCCCGGCAGCAACGGAGAACATCCGATTCAGTACACAACAGGAAACGGAGCACGCGGGCCAAGGCGCGGCGGCGCCGCTGACGCCCCGTGAAAACCCTGTCAGCGGTCGCCTCGTTGCCGTCGACCGCAGGCGCTGATCAGGGTTGCAGCGCCTGCACCACCCGACGCAGTTCTTCGGACAGCTGGTTGCAGGCCGCTGAGCGCGGGCGCTGGCGGGGGTAGATCAGCTCGATGAGCACGGCGATGCGCGGCTCCAGCGAAAGCAAGACGAGTTCGTCGAAGCGCCGTGCCAGCGCGCTGCTGCGGTCCACCAGCCCAGTGCCGGCGCCTTCACTCACCATCAGGCAGGCTGCCAGTGATGAACTGGCCTCGATCGCGATGACCGGCGGCGGCGCGCCGTTGTGGTGGCAGTGGGCGTCGATGGCCTGGCCCAGTTGGGTGGCGGCGCCCTACGAGATCACCGACTCACCGGCCAGGTCCTGCGCGCTGACGTAGTGGCGCAGGGCGAGCACGTGGCCGCGGGGCACCACGCAGGCGATCTCCGAAATCACCAGGGGATGGACCTCGACGCCTGCATCGTCCACCGGGCCGTAAACAAGGCCGAAGTCGACCTCACGTTGCGCCACCTGCTCCACCACCTGCGGCGTGGGCAGCGAGCGGATGGCCAGCCTCACTGCCGGGCGGCGCGCACGAAACTGCGCGACGGCGCGCGGCAGCAGCGCATTGACCAGGGTCGGCGAGGTCGCCACCGCCAGGCGCCCGGCATGGCCGTCACCTATGATCTGGACTAGTCGGCCTAGGGTGTCGACGCGACCGAAGATCTCGTTCACATCGGGCAGCAGGGCGGTGGCTTCGGGGGTCGGGTGCAGGCGCCCGCCCAGGCGCTCGAACAGCTTGAAGCGCAAACGCTGCTCGGTGTGCTTGAGCACGGCACTGATGACCGGCTGGCTGACGTTGAGATCGGCCGCCGCCACCGTCACCGATCCCGTTCGCATGATGGCGTGGAAGACGGAGCTACGGTCGCCAACTGGCCTGCCAACGGCGCCACACGCACATGTTCGGGCAAAGTCTGGTGCTTGCTGAAAGCCATCCTGCACTCCATGTCCGAAGGGTGAGACCGGCCCGTCGCATGTGCTGGCGGACATTCGTTGAGCCCGCTTGGTACTGGGCAGTAGATTGCGCTACGATGCAGAATAGGCCGGCCCCAAACATCGCCCCCAAAGTGTCGCCCGTTTTCTTCATGACCGCTCCAGCGCATGCCCAAGGCCTGGTCGCTCGCGCGTCCGGCTCAGCGCTGCACGGGCTCGCAGTCTCAGACTGATGACAGCCATGACGGACCCGACCGGAGGCTATGTCGGCGGCAACACCTTCGTGCTGGTGCACGGCGGTTTCCACGGCGGCTGGTGCTGGTCACGCGTGGCGCCGCTGCTGCGCGCACTGGGCCATACGGTGTACACGCCCACGCAGACCGGGTGCGGTGAACGCAGCCACCTGCTGTCCAAGGCCATCACGCTGGACACCTTCGTCGACGACATCGCGGGCGTCCTGCAATGGGAAGACCTGCACGACGTGGTGCTGGTGGGCCACAGTTTCGGCGGCATCGCCATCACGGGCGTGGCCGACCGCCTGCCGCACCGCATCCGCCAGCTCATCTACCTGGACTCGCTCATCTTGGAAGGCGGCCAGTGTGCCTTCGACCTGCTGCAGCCCGAGGTGGTGCGGGGCCGCATGCAAGCGGCGCAGGCCAACGGCGGTGTGTGGATCGCGCCGCCGCCGCCGGTCTTCTTTGGCGTGTCGGACCCTGAGCAGCAGGCCTTTTTGCAGGACCGGCTGACGCCGCATCCGCTGGGCACCTACACCTCTCCATTGAAGCTGCAGCACCCGGTGGGCAACGGCCTGCCGGCCGTGTACGTGCACTGCACCCAGCCGCTGTACGGCGGCCTGACGCAGACGCGCGACTGGGTGCGCGCCAACGGCATGCGGGAAGTCGAGCTGGCCACTGGGCACGACGCCATGGTCAGCGCGCCCGAGGCACTGGCCAGGCTGCTGCTGGATCTGACTGCGTGAGGAACGCCGACACATGAACGACTTCCACGATCGCGTCTATCTGATCTCTGGCGGTGCCCGCGGCCTGGGCGAGGCCCAGGCGCGCCGCCTGGTGGCTGCTGGGGCGCGGGTTGTGATCGGCGATGTTCGCCAGCACGAAGGCCAACGCCTGGCTGCCGAGTTGGGCACGGCCAGCACTTTTGTCCCGTTGGACGTGAGCGACCCCGCCCAATGGCAAGCCGCCGTGGCGCTGGCCTGCAGCCAGGGCGCGCTGCACGGCCTGGTCAACAACGCCGGCATCTTCGAGCCCGAGCCGCTGATGCAGACCACGGTCGAGAACTTCGAGCGCCAGGTGCGGGTCAACCAGCTCGGCACCATGCTGGGCATGCAGGCCGTGGTGCCGGCACTGGAGCGTACGGGCCAAGGTTCCATCGTCAACATTTCGTCGACCGCCGGTCTGCGGGCTGCACCGGGCGCGTTTGCGTACTCGGCCACGAAGTGGGCCGTTCGCGGCATGACCAAGGCAGCGGCCATCGACCTGGCGCCCAGGCACATCCGCGTCAACTCCGTTCACCCCGGCCCCATCGACACCGACATGATGCGCGGCAGCAGCGCCGAAGTGACCCGGTTGCGCACCGAGCGCATCCCGATGAAGCGCTACGGCACGGCCGACGAGATTGCGGGTCTCGTGATGTACCTGCTGTCGGATGACAGCCGTTTCATGACCGGCGCCGAACTCACCATGGACGGCGGCCTGACGCTGTAGACAACCGCCGCCATGACCCAGCCGGCACCCGGCACCCACACCCGCGCGCCCCGCCCTGGACGGCATGCGCATCATCGAACTGGGCACCTTCATCGGGGGGGCCCTTTGCCGCCACTCTGCTGGCCGACTTTGGCGCCGACGTGCTGAAGCTGGAACTGCCGGGCGAGGGCGACCCGATGCGCACGCCGGGCGCCTACCCCACGCGCCTAGAGGGCGCCTACTCCACGCGCCCAGAGGGCGCCTACCCCACGCGCCCAGAGGGCGCCTACTCCACGCGCCCTGAGGGCGGCGGCCCAGCCCGCGGAGGCGACAGCAGCTACTGGTGGCGCAACATGCGCCGCAACAAGAAGTCGGTGGCACTGGACGTGCGCACACCCGAGGGCCGCGACCTGCTGGGCCAGCTGGTGGAAACAGCCGACCTGTTGATCGAAAATTTTCGCCCGGGGATGCTGGACCGCTGGGGCATCACCGCTGCCTGGCTGAGGGCGCGGCGGCCGGACCTGATCGTGGTGCGCATCAGCGGTTTCGGGCAGGACGGCCCGTGGCGCGACGTGCCCGGCTTCGACCGCAGCGCGCAGGCCTTTTCCGGCCTGGTGCACGTGACCGGTGAGCCCGACATGCTGCCGCAACAGGCAGGGCTGCCGGTGTGTGATTTCACTGCTGGCCTCCGGGCGGCTTTCGGCGCCGCCATGGCCTTGCTGGGCCGCACGCGCCAGGATCACGCGGGCAACGAGGTCGACTTGGCCCTGTACGAAACCATGATCCCGTTCCTGAAAGACCTGCCGCAGCGCTGGCGCCACTAGTGCTCCAACCCATAGGTTTCGAGACAAGTTGAAAGCGATGGATTCGTTCGCCAGGCTAGGCGCAAACCACAGCGATACCTTCTGGTATCGCGAGGATTTGCAACGACTCATGGTGGACGAAGACGCGTTTTCATGTCTCGAAATCTGTGGGTTGGAGTACTAGGGCCGCATCACGCATCACCGAGCGCACCGGCAACACGCCGGACTAGGTGGCGCCGGGCGGCACCTACCGCACCGGCAGCGGCGAGTGGATCTTGATCAGCGGCACCGGCGACCGCGTCTTCAAGCGCCTGATGGAAGCCATCGGCTGCCGCGACCTGCTCGAGGAGCCCGGACTGCAGGACAACGTGGACCGCGTCGCCCGCCGGCCCGAGATCGATAGCGCCATCAACGCCTGGCTGCAGACGCGCAGCAGCGACGAGGCGGTCACGCACCTGATGAGCGCCGATGTGCCGGCTGTGAAAATCCACAACATCGCCGACCTGATGCAGCACCCGCAGGTGCTGGTGCGCGGCAACTTCGTCGACATACCCGACCACGACCGCGGCGACGTGTGCCTGACGGCGCCGGTGCCGCGCCTGGCGCAGGGTGCAGGTGCGATCCGCTGGGCGAGGCAGGACCTGGGCGAATCGACGGCGGCCGTCTTGCAAAGTGATCTGGGTCTGTCGGACGCGCAGATGGCCGGGCTGCGCGCATGCGGCGTGATTGGAGGTTTGTGATGAGTTGGCCCACCGTTATCCTCAGCGAAGAAATCATCCGCGAGGGCTTTGGCATCGAAGAGGTCACCGATTCCGGCGCCACCGCGATGTGCCTGGAAATGGCGCGCTTGCAGTCTGGAGAATTCGGCATCGGCACGGTGTCGAGCTGGTGCAAGAGTTACAAGGCCGACGTGGAGTCGGTGATGCGCTTGCGCTGCGAGCCCTTTTGCCGCGCCCGATCGGCATCAACATGGCGCTGGCCGATGCCTTGTTCGCGCAGGCCGTTGCCGACGAGCACACGATCGGCGCTGATGAAGTGAATCAACGTGTGCACGCCAACTACCAGCGGGCCCTTCACAACCCTCGCGGCATGCGGCACCCGGTGCCGGACCCGAACACCATCGCCCTTTCACCGCGGGACGCGCTGCCGCTGCGCCGCCTGCAGCGCGCACCGCTGACAGACGGCGCCGTGAGCATCGTGATGGCCTCCGAAGAATGGCTGCGCAAGCACCCGGGGCACCGGCCGATGGCACGCCTGGCGGGCGTGGGCTGGGCACTCGACTCGTACCGGCTGGAGCGTGAACGCCTGCGCGCGATGCGTTCAGCACGGGTGGCTTTTGCCAACGCCTGCCGGATGGCCGACGTCAGCTCACCCGAAGCGATCGACGTGCTGGAGCTGGAATCTCAAACCGGCTATCACGAGGCGGCTTCGGTGCGCGCCTTTCAGGTGGCAGCGCGCACCCGAGTCTCGCCATCTGGCGGCGCCTTTGCGCAGAGCCCGCTGTTCTGCACCGGCTTGGTGTGCGCAGCCGAAGCGATCTTGCAAGTGGCCGGACAGGCCGGGGCGGTGCAACAGGCCGGCGTGCGCTGCGCGGTGGCGCAATCCAGCCACGGCTTCGCGCAGCAGGGCAACGAGTGCATGGTCTTTGACGAGGTGGGAGGCCGACTTGAGTGAAATCGTGGCTGTGCTGGGTACCTACCTGTCCAACTTCAAACTGCGCGACAACACGATCACCTTCCCTGAGCAGGCGCAACAGGCAGCCATCGGCTGCCTGGCCGCGGCCCACATGGAGCCGGGTGACATCGACACCATCGTGTTCTCGTTGGCCCCGACGGCCTTCATGGGCGTGGCCGACGCCAACCACTGGAGCGTCGACTCGATCTTCGGTGCCGGCAAACCGATGCTGCGCGTGCACACCGGTGGCGTCACCGGCGGCTCGGTCGTGCAGGCCGCTTACTCGCTGGTGCGTTCGGGCATGGTCCGCACGGTGATGATCGTCGGCGCGGAACGCATCTCGGAGACTCCCGATGCGCAGAAGCTGCTGAACCAGATCTTCGACCCCTTCTATGAGAAGGACATGCCGCGGCAGACCATCACCACGGTGGCGACGATGGCCACCGCCTACATGCAGCGCCACGGCGTGACGCAGGAAGACCTGGCTCATCTGATCGTGCGGCAGCGCAGAAGCAAGATGGGCAACCCTCATGCGCACTTCAAAGGCATCATCACCGTCGAAGACGTGATGGCCGCGCCGATGATTGCGCGCCCGCTCAAGCTCTTCGACTGCTGCCTGCGCTCTTCAGGCAGCGCGGGGATGATCGTCGGCAACATGGACGCGGTGCGGCAGTACCAGAGCCGCCTGGCCTTCATCACCGGCGTGGGCTCGGTGTCCGACTCCAACTGGATCGGCAACCGCATCGTGCCGATGACGCAGTACGATTTCATCGATGGGAAGCTGACGCAAGTGGCCGGTCGCAAGTGTTTCGAGCGCGCCGGCATCACCGATCCGCTGCTGCAGGTGCAGGTGTCGGAGGTGTACGACGCCTTCAGCATCCAGGGTCTGACGCAGCTTGAACAGCTGGGCTTCTGTTCCTCCAGCGAGGGCTTCAAACTCGAGCGCGAAGGCGCCTGGCACATGGACGGCCTGGTGGCGGT
The DNA here is from genome assembly GCA_031392695.1 of Rubrivivax sp. Lineage (GTDB taxonomy): Bacteria > Pseudomonadota > Gammaproteobacteria > Burkholderiales > Burkholderiaceae_C > Rubrivivax. The sequence goes on along the minus strand of JANMVM010000347.1, from coordinate 41,204 downwards.
ATGCCCTTCGGGCGGCACCTTGTGCACCAACCCCATCGCCGTGGCCGGACTGGTGCGGGCCATCGAAGCCGCAGACCAGGTGATGGGCAACTGCGGCGCGCATCAGGTCAAGAACGTGCGCAACGCCATGGCCACGGCAGTGGGTGGCATCGCGCAGTTTCTCACCTGCAGTTTGTTCAGCAGCGAGATGGCCTCACTCTCTTCTTCCCCGCGTCAAACCCACGGCCAAGTGATGACCGAAGAAGTCACGCTACGACTACGCCCTGGGCGAGGTGGCCGGCACCTTCATGGACGGCTTGCGCAGCCGCAAGATCATGGCCACGCGCTGTTCCAAGTCGGCCATGGTGTCCCTGCCGCCATGCGCTTTTTGCGACCGCAGTTTCGAGAAGTGCGACTCTTGGGTCGATGCCGGCACCGAGGGTGTGATCGAGTCATCCACCATCGTCGTGCGCGGCTTTGAAGTCTCGCGACCGCCTCCCATCGCCGTGGCTTTTGTGCGCCTGGACGGCGTGGACTCGGCCATTGCCAACTACATTGTCTTGGCCTGACGCCGGGATCCGCTGGTGAACCCCGGGCGCCGGCGTGGCGCTGCACTCAAGTGCGGTGGTAGCGCACGAAGTGGCGCCCCGCGCGACGTTCGTCGGTCCAGCGCCGGGTCTTGAATTCGAACCGCGGCAGCGACAGGTACGCGGCTTCGCGCAAGTCCATGCGCACGTTCAACTGCTGATTGATCTCGGTGGCGATGGCGGCCACGCGTTGAGCGCGCTCCACGTCACCTAGCGCCAGCGCGGGTTTGAACTCCAGCGCCACCTCCACCGTCTCGCGCCCTTCCTTGTCGACGAACACGAGGCCTGCATACTCTTCGACATCACCCGACGAAAACACGATCCTGTCGACCGCGTCGGGCCACAGGTTCTGGCCGCGAATCTTCATCATGTCGTCGTAGCGCGCCACCGTCCCGGCCTGGATGCTCATCAACGGGCGGCCGCACGCGCAAGGTGGCATTAGCCGAACGCGGTCGCCGGTGCGAAAACGCAGGATTGGGAAGGCTTCGCGAAACAGCGTCGTTGCCACCAGCTCACCCTCTTCGCCGGGCTCCACGGGTTCATTGGTGCCGGGGTGCAGCACTTCGACCAAGGCGCGGTGCTCCATGGTGTGCAGATGGCCGCGCTGGCCGCCGGGCAGGATGCCGCCTTCGCAAGAGAAGCACAGGTTCAGCCCGCCCTGCATCAGGCCGTACCACTCGGAGATGGTGGCGCCCCAAAAGTCCAAAGCCCGGCGCGCCCACTCCTCGCTGTAGCTTTCACCGGCTATGAAGATGGCCTTGAAGTTGGGCAACACCTGCCGCGGATCGAGCCCGCGTTCCTCGAACACCGCCTGCACCCGCGTCAGGTAGGCGGGCGAGATGATCAGCGCATCGGGCTTGTAGGTGAGCAGGTAGTCGACCTTCCTTTCCGTGGCGTAGATGCCGGTCTGGAAGAAGCGCGAAGCCATGCGGTCGGCCATCGGAAAGCTGGACAGGCCGCCCGTCTGCATGCCGACGGGAAAGGTGTAGAAGATCGAGTCACCGAGGTTCAAGCCCGCCCAATGTGCCTGATAGACCCAGGTCGAGCCCATGGCCTCTACATCCAGCCTGGTCAACGGGTGCACCTCCTGGCCCAAGCCAGTGGTGCCCGAGGTCATGTGCATCGACACCACCTGCGAGCCAGGCCGCGCTACTTGCTCCGTCATCAGCAGGCCTTGGGCCACCAGCAGGTCTGCCTTGCTCTGGAACGGCACGATGTCGCGAAACTCTGCCAGCGACGACAGCGTCGCCGCAGCAGCCGGTAAACGCTGGCGGTAGTAGGGGATGCGTTCGTAGGCGCGGCGCACCTGGGCCACCAGCCGGCGCTCCTGCAGTGCCAGCAATTCCGCGCGCGTGGCGCTTTCAATGGCCGGGTTGATGACTCTCAAGCTCGACATCGCGAATGCTTCCTGGGGTGAATGGGTGGCGTCAGCCAGGCGACGCGCAGGTGCAAGCGACGGTCGCCTGGACTCTCAGTCCCGCCGCTGCTTGGGCAGCAGCGAAATGACCTCGGCCCGGTCCGGGTCGATCTCGTACAAGAGGTCGGCAAGGATGGTGGCGATGCGCTCACCCGCGACGCGCACCATCACATGCCGGTCGGCTGCCAGTCGATGGGATTGCGTGATCATGTGCTCGACCACTGGACGCAGGTCGTCAGTTTGCATGGCCGGCTCCGCTGCCACTCAGGCGTTCGACAGCACATGGATCACGCGCGACGCCAGCAGGTCCTTGGTGTTGGCACGGTAGGCCACCACATGGGGCGCCTGGGCGTGCGCTTCCAGCGCCTGCATGCTGGCCCATTGCTCGATCACGGCGATGCTGTCGGGCCCCAGCTTGGTTTGCAGCGCGGGCGCGCCTGCTGCATCTATCGTGGCCCGGTACTCGATGCATCCGCTTTCGGCGCGCACCGCGGGCACGTTGGCATTGAAGACCGCCAGCAGTTGGTCGCGCAGGCCGGGTTTGGCAGTGATCATTGCAAGGACGGTAACCATGGTCGAGTCTCCGAAGCGGGCTGTTGAGAAGAGCTGTGGCGCAGGTCGTTTGTTCGCCGCCCCATGCCGTGTGTGTCAGAACCCGGCCGTTGCGCAACCCGATGAACAGGCAGGTTCCTCGGATTAGACAACATCGTTCGGCGGTCGTCGGGCGGGCCGGTGCGATTTAATACGCTACAGAGTCAGACGGGGCTGGATTGTGCTGGAGAACGCGCTGGAGGACGCGCGGAAGAACGAGCTGGTGGACGCGACTTGAACCCGTGGCCTGAGGCCACCGCAAGAGCTTCTAACATCGGCTATCGATGCCCGCATCGCCCTGGCCTTGCGTGAACGCTTCGCACCAAGGCACACTTGAGCCATGACCCGACTCACCGCACCATCGCAACTGCCGCCGGCCGCGCCGCGCACCCACGTCCACAACCGCCAGGTCGAATTCAACGGCTATCACCGCACCGATGGCCTGTGGGACATCGAAGGCACGATCATCGACCGCAAAGCCTACCAGTTCACCAGCCGCGGCGGCGACGTGCTGCCGATCGGCGAACCTGTGCATCACATGGAGATCCGCGCGACGATCGACGACTCGTTCACGATCCGTGACATCGCGGTATCGATGCGGAGTGCACCGTTCGCCGAATGTGCACCTGCAGCGCCGCCGATGAGCGTCTTCGTCGGCCAGACCATGGGCTCGGGGTGGCGCGAGAAGATCAACCGGTTGGTCGGCGGCACGGTCGGCTGCACCCACCTGCGCGAGCTGCTCTTCAACATCGCCACCGCTTCTCACCAGACGGTCAACTCATACCGCGACCTTCTGCAAAAGCAGCGCGGCGAACCCGCGCCGATCCTCGACACGCCGCCGCCTTACATGGGCCGGTGCAGAGGCTGGGATTTCGACGGCGCGGTGGTCCAGCGCATCGAGCCCCAATTCTTCGGGTGGAAGCGGGCGCCGAAGGCTGAGAACGGCGACTCGTCGATCTAGGAACGTGGGCGGCAGAAGGTCGTCGGCTGCACCGCGCGAGAAACAGGAGCCGCTGGGTACACCTCCTGCGCCCAGGGGGCAGGCCCTGGGCTTGTGGGGCTCACTAGCGGTATTCGGTTTTCGCTCGTTTCGCTTCGGCGCCTTCTGCCGCGCACGCTCCTAGCGCTGCACACTGCGGTGCAGCGGACTCGATGGACCGGGCGCCGCCGCCCGCGGCTTCCCCCAACCCTGCCCTGCGGCAGACTAGACTTCCTGCTCCATGTCCTGCTCCATGTCCTGCTCCACGTCCTGCGCCATGTCCTGCGCCATGTCCGAGCCATGTCCGAGTCTGCCGCACTGGTGACCCACCTGACAGCGCGCTACGCCATCGCGCCGCACGAATTCGCCTGCGCTGATGCTTGGGCAGCGCCGCGGCGTTTCGTCGGCCGACACGGCCCTGCACAACGGCACGGCTGCGCACGCACTGGGCGCGCGCTCGCCGCTCTCAAGGCGCCGTCGCGCAAGGCGGTTTCGGCGTTGCAGGCTGTGCAAGCCAACGTCGCTGGCGCCACGGACGATCGTCGTCGAGTGCCGGCGTGAGTTCGGGTCGTCTGGACGAGCTGGAGCGGCGCATTGCCATGCTCGAGGACCAGCGCGCCATCGAGACCCTGAAGTACCGCTACGCCGCCCTGATGGATTCGGGTTACGACGCCGAAGGCCTGGCCGCGTTGTTCCTGCCCGAAGGTCGCTGGCGCGCCACCGGCTTCGGTGACTTCGTCGGTCGCGAGCAGATCCGTGCCTTCTTCGCCGGCATGCCGCTCCAGGTGTCGCAGGCGCAGCACCACGTCAGCGCGCCGCGCATCGAACTGGCGCCCGATGGCGGCACGGCAACCGGTGAGTTCTACCTGTTCTGCGTCTCGCGAACACAGCACGCCGAAGCATCCCGGCGCGAACGCTTCGCCACCCTGGCGCGCTACGTCGATCGTTTCGTGAAACTCGATGGTCGCTGGTATTTCGAGGACCTGCATGCGGACGTATCGACCGTATTTCGGCTGCAGACCGATGCTCCTGGCGACCCAGCCGGCACCGCGCCGCACTCGGTGCCGCGATGAATCCGCCGGCGCTCGATCTCGCTTTCAGCGCGCCCGATGCCGCGCCGGCCGTTTCGTGCGAAGGCCAGCATCTCAGCTACGGCCAGTTGCGCCAGCGCGCCGGAAGCATCGTCGCGCGACTGCAGGCCGAGGGCCTGCGCGCCGGTGATCGTTTCGGATTCATGCTCGTCAATGGGCCCAACGTGCTGGCCTGCTACATGGCCTGCGCGCACACCGGCATCGTCGGTGTGCCGCTGTCGCAGCGGCTGACCGCGGCCGAGCTGGAATTCCAGATCGTCGACTCCGGTGCGGCCGTGATGATGTGCAGCCCTGGTTTCTCAGCGCTGACGGCCACGGTGGCAGGCCGCCTGCCGGTGGTGCGCTGCTGGTTCTCCGAGGCCGATCTGCCCGTCAGCGGGCCGCGCTTTTTCCAAGGGCCCTCTCGCGGAGCGCCGGCGCCCGGCGATGCCTTCTGCATCATGTACACCGGTGGCACGACGGGCAGTCCCAAAGCGGCCGTGCAGACACGTGAAGGCTGGGCGTGCTGCCTGCAGGCCACCGTCGATGCCTGGCAGGCCACGGCCGCCGACCGGCATCTGATGTCGCTGCCGATGTCGCACGCCGCCTGGTTCAGCGCAGGCGCCACACTGTGGGCCGGCGGACACGTGACGATCCTGCGTGCCTGGGATCCGGCCCTCGCACTGGAGGTGATGGCGCGCGAGCGCATCACGACGCTGAACATGATTCCCACCATGCTCGGAGACCTGGTGAAGGCACACGACCTGCAGCCGCGCCGCATCGACAGCGTCCGCCTTCTCACGGTCGCCGGCTCTTTGCTGCCGGCGGCCATCCGCGAGCGTGCCTGCGCCTTTCTCGGCCCGGTGGTGGGCAACATCTACGGCTTGACTGAAGCGGCCGGGCCCGTGACTTTCTTGCTACCCGCCGACATGCACGGTTCACGGCGCGAAAGCGTGGGCCGTGCCAACCCTTTCATCGACCTCGTCGTGCTCGACGAGAACGGCCGGCCGACCGACGGCGCCGTGCCCGGCGAGATCGGCCTGGCCGGGCCGCAGATCACGCCCGGCTACTGGCGCCGCCCCGAGGAAACGCGCGAGGCCTTTGCCGGCCGCTGGCTGAAGACAGGGGACATCGCTCGCGTCGATGCCGATGGCTTCGTCCATCTTGTCGATCGCAAGAAGGACATGATCAAGTCCGGCGGCTACAACATCTATCCGAGCGAGATCGAGCAGGTCATCTATGGCCACCCCGCTGTGCTGGAGTGCGCCGTGCTCGGCGCACCCGACGAGCGCTGGATCGAGGCCGTGCATGCGGTGGTGGTGTTGCGCACCGGCCAGCAGTGCACGGTGCAGGACATCATGGCCGTCTGCCGCGAAGGCCTCGCGGCGTACAAGGTACCGAAGGCCGTGCACCTGGTGGCGCGGATCCCGCGCACGCGATTCGGCAAGTTCGACCGGGCGGCCGCACTGCGCTTCATTGCCTGATCGGCACATCGGCACATCGGCGACGCAGCGCATCGAGCCGACGGCCGCCACCCAGGTGCAACGCAGCGCAGCGTCGCGGCCTTTGGCGCAGGGCCGTCGCGGTCTCCACGGGCGTGGCCTTGGCGTGGGCGCGCCCACCCGAAAGTCCTGGCGCCGGGGCTGCGAGCTTGTTGGCAGCGCCGCCGTGTCAGTTGGTGCCAGCCGGCACCAGCCCCAGATCTTTCATCAAGGCCTTGAAGCGCTGGTTGTCGGAACGCACCAGCGTGCCCAGATCAGTCGCGCTGCCCAGCATCTGAAAGCCGCCGTTGGCGTCGAGCCGGGCCCGCACGGCGGCGCTTTCGGCGGCCTTCAGCACTTCGCGCGTCAGGCGCGCCACCACGGCCGGCGGCGTGCCGGTGGGTGCAAACACGCCGTACCAGAGTGCCAGCTCCAGGTCCGCGCGGCCCGTCAGTTCGGCAGAGGTGGGCACCTCGGGGAAGGCCGGCAGGCGCTGCCGCGAGCCTACGGCCAGTGGGCGCAACTGCCCGGCCTGGATCAAGCCGCGCGTGGGCGGCAGGTTGGCGGTGAAGAAGTGGTTGATGCCGGTGGCGGTGTCCGTCACGGCCTGGCCGACGTTCTTGTAGGGCACGTCTTCGGCCTCGAAGCCGAGCTCGCGTTTGAGCATCTCGGTGTAGACGTGCGAAGAACTGCCCTTGCCGGAGGGTGGCGTAGTTGACCTTGCCGACATTGGCCTTCGCGTCAGCGATCAACTCGCCCCAGGTCTTGAAGGGCGCCAAGGTGGAGGCCAAGGCCACCAGCGGGATGACGCCGATGCGCGCGATGGGCACGAAGTCCCGCGCCACGTCGTACAGCGGCGGCGTGGAGGTGTGCACCGACATCGGTCTAGGTCTCCACCTTCTGGGAGAACTGCAACGTCTTCGTCGTCTCCAATGACCACCCGGCGCGCACGTTGGCCGAGTTCCGCCAGTGGGCCAAAGGGCGTGGCGAGAAGGGCGTGGCGAGAAGGGCGTGACCTTCAGCTCATCGGGCGTGGGTACCACCCCCCACCTGGCGGGCGAGCTCTTCGGCGTGCGCACCGGCCTGAAGGTGTTGCACGTGCCGTTTCGCGGCTCGGCCAGCACCGAAGTGATGAGAGGTGCGATCGACTTCGCGATCGACAACGTCGGGAGCTACACCCCCGTGCTGCGCGCCAACCGGGTGCGCGCGCTGGCGGTGACTTCGCCCGAGCGCTGGCCGGTGTTCCCCGACCTGCCGACCATGGCAGAGGCCGGCGTGCCGGACTTTGTCATCACCTCCTGGGGCGCCCTGGTGATGCCCGCGGGCACGCCGGCTGCGATCACGAACCGGCTGTCCCAGGCCATGCAGGACGTGGCGGCGCAACCGGCGATGAAGGAGCGGTTTCTCACCGCCGGAGCGCGCATCACGTCCAGTACGCCGGCCGAGACGGTGGCGATGGCGGCGCGCGAGCGGGTGAAGTGGAAAGAGGTGGTGCGGCTTTCTGGGGCGAAGGTGGAGTGAGGCGGCAGCCAGTGAGCGCAGGCACTCGATGGGCGGAAACCCGTGCGACTTGTTCGGATCAGTGCCTCTGAGTATCCGTTCGTACTCTTTGGTATGATCGCCATGCGGCCGTGCGCATGAGCAGCCGCAGGTGAGCGACTCGCGGCCGCATCGGCCCACTCGGTTGCTTCGATGCTGGATGTTCAGAGCAACAGGGTTCGCATGTCGAAAGTCATCATCAGTTGTGCCGTTACCGGCGCCGTCCACACGCCCAGCATGTCGCCGCACCTGCCGGTCACGCCGGAAGAGATCGCGCAGCAAAGCGTCGATGCGGCGCGTGCCGGTGCAGCCATCATTCACCTGCATGCCCGCGATCCGGTCGACGGCCGGCCCACGCCATCGGCTGACGTGTTCTTGCAGTTCCTGCCGCAGATTGCGCAGCAGACCGACGCCGTGGTGAACATCACCACGGGCGGCAGCATTTCGATGTCGCTCGAAGATCGGCTGCAAGCGGCGCTTCGTGTCTCCCCCGAAATGGCTTCGTTGAACATGGGTTCGCTGAACTTCGCGATGTTCCGCATGGCAGAAAAGGCTCGCGCGTGGACGCACGCATGGGAACAGCCCTACCTGCAGGCCACGGAAGACGGCATCTTCAGAAACACCTTCAAGGACATCAGACACATCCTTCAGACACTGGGCGAAGGCCACGGCACCAAGTTCGAGTTCGAGTGCTACGACATCGGCCACCTGTACAACCTGGCCTACTTTGTAGAGATCGGCATGGTCAAGCCGCCGTTCCTCGTCCAAACGATCTTCGGCGTCATGGGCGGTATCGGCGCCGATCCGGAGAACGTGTTCATGATGAAGCAAACGGCTGATCGCCTGTTCGGCCGTGATTACGTGTGGTCCCTCTTTGCGGCGGGCAAGAATCAGATGCCGTTCGCAACCATGGGCGCCGTGATGGGGGCCAACGTGCGCGTGGGTCTTGAAGACAGCCTTTACTTGGGACGGGGCCGGCTCGCCACCTCGAATGCCGAGCAGGTCACGAAGATCCGTACCGTCCTGAACGAAGTCGGTCTGGAAGTCGCTTCAGCGGACGAGGCGCGCAAAATTCTCCAGCTGAAAGGGCGACACAACGTGCGGTTTGCGTGAACTCGGGGCGCGCCGCGCCTGAGCAGCAACATAACCGTTCCCGCAGCAACCCGGAGCCGTTCGCAGGTCCTCGCCTCGCACGGCCTTCTTTTACCCTCAGCAAAGGCTTTAGGATGATCACGCGCAGAACATTCCAGCTTGCGTCGCTCACGGCGCTGCCACTGTCCACGCCCTTCACTGCAAGCAACGCTTCGGCACAGCCGACCAAGTTGACCCGTATCGTGGTGGGTTTCCCTGCTGGCGGCGGCAGCGATGTGGCAGCGCGCGCACTGATGAGCCGTATGCAGCCGGCCTATTCGTCGGGCATGATCGTCGAGAACCGGCCAGGGGCCGGTGCGCGCCTGGCCGTGGACCATGTGAAGAACAGTGCACCCGATGGCACGACCCTGCTGTTCACGCCCGATTTTCCGATCACGATCTACCCGCACAGCTTTCGCAAGCTGGCCTACGACCCGCTTGTTGATCTGACGCCGGTGGCGGTGGTCGCGAAGACGCCGCTTGCATTTGTCGTCGGCCCCATGGTGCCTGAGCGCGTGAAGACGGTTGCCGACTTCGTGGCCTGGGCCAAGGCCAACCCACAGCAGGCTGCGTTCTCCTCTTCTGCAGCCGGCGCCACGCCGCACTTTGCGGGCGTCATGTTCGCCCGGGCGGCTGGCATCGAGCTGCTGCATGTGCCGTACAAGGGCGGCGCCCCGGCGATGCAGGACATGTTGGGCGGTCAGATCGCCTCAGGATTCCCCGGTGTCGGCGAGGCTCTGCCGCACCTGGCTGGCGGCAAGCTGCGCGTGCTAGCGACGACGGGCGCGCAGCGCACACCTTTCCTTCCCGATGTCCCGACCATGCTGGAATCCGGCTACAAGGACGTCGTGGCAGAAGTGTGGGTGGGCGTCTTCATGCCGCCACGCACACCGGCAGCCATCGCGAACCACGCGGCTGCCGCCATTGCCGACATCCAGAAGACCAGCGACTTCAAGGAAGCGTTTGGCAAGTTTGCGATGGAGCCGGTGAGCGGCACGCCTGAAAGCTTCGGCCGGCGCATCAGGACCGACCTGGCCGCATGGGGGCCAATCATCAAGGCGTCGGGTTTTACCGCTGAAGACTGATCATCGAGCCCGGTTCCCTCGAACTCGGGTCCCTCGATCTCGCTTCTGATACGGGCCGCGCTGAATCGTCAACTGGATGCAACCGCGGCAGCGCCGGCCCCGCTGTTCAAGGGGCAGCGGAATACCGCCGCAAGCCCGCCACGTAGCGCAGGGGCTCTGGCGTATAGCACTCGCGGTGCTCGACGCCGGCCGTCAACTCCAGAATGTCGCCGGCGCGATAGGTGCGTTGAGCGTCTGCACTCACGATGGTCAATTCGCCTTCCTCAACCAGAAGGCGGGTGTCGAAATCGTGGCAGTGGGGTTGGCTGTCTACGCCGCGCTCAATGTGCCGGTGTTTGATGTCCAGGTACCCGTCGCGACGCAGCTGCTGCTCGAATTCGTCTTTGCTCATGTTCCGGTCTCCTTTGCACGACTTGCTCGCCAGCGCAGCGACCATTCAGATGGGCCCCACGCACCTTGAGTGCTCGTGAGCGATCTCTTTGCCGCTGTTCTTGCTGTCTTGCGTACCGACAAGTACACTGCGATACCGATAGATAATACGCCAATCCGGTGCTCGGAGCCGGCCGCTGGCGCCATTCGCAAAGCCCATTTCCCCAAGGAGGCATTGTTGTGCTGACGCTGCACCATCTGCATCACTCGCGCTCGCACCGCGTGCTTTGGCTGCTCGAAGAATTGGGCGTGCCTTTCGACGTGAAGGCCTATGAGCGCCACCCCGAAACCATGCTCGCGCCACCCGAGTTGCGTGCGGTGCATGCGCTGGGCAAATCGCCGGTGATCACTGACGGTGAAGCCACCGTGGCCGAGACGGGCGCCATCGTCGAGTACCTCGTCGACCATTACGGACAGGGCCGCTTGCGCCCTGCGGCCGGCACGCCAGAGTTCCTGCGCTACCGCTACTGGCTGCACTTTGCCGAGGGCTCGGCGCAGCCGCAGCTGCTGCTGAAGTTCCATGCCAACCGCATCCTGGGCGCGGCCGCGACAGCGGCGGAACAGGAGGTGGCGCGTGAGGTGCTTGCCAAATTGATCGCCGCCACCGACACCAACCTGCGTAACAACCTCAACTTCATGGAAGCCGAGCTTGCGCGCAGCGCCTGGTTTGCCGGCGACGAATTTAGCGCCGCCGACGTGATCATGAGTTTTCCAATCGAGGTCTCGGCGGAGCGCGCCGGCCTGGACGAGAGCCGACCGCGGCTGTGGAGCTACCTCGAGCGCATCCACGCGCGCCCCGCCTACCGCCGCGCACGCGAGCGCGGCGGCCCTTATCGCTTTGCCCCTTAGATCTGCCTCTTACTTCTGCCCCTTACTTTTGCCCATCACGACAATCATGCTGATCACCCCTGCCGCGTGGATCAAACGACTCGGCCTCGGTCTCGTGATCGGGCTGCTGGCCGGCGCCGCGCTGGCGCAGCCCTACCCGAACCGGTCGGTGCGCCTGCTGGTGCCGTTCCCCCCGGGCTCGGGTTCCGACGTGGCGGCGCGCTCGATCGCGCAGCAATTGAGTGCGACGCTCGGACAGGCCTTCGTGGTCGAGAACAAGCCCGGTGCCGGTGGATCGATCGCCGCCATGGAGGTGGTGCGTGCCGCGCCCGACGGCTACACGCTGCTCGTGGGGTCGAGCTCCTCGCTCGCGGCCAACGTGGCGTTGCTGAAGAACATGCCCTACGACCCGGCCAAGGACCTGGCGCCGGTGGCCGGGGTCGCCGACAGCGTCACCGCGCTGATCGTCAAGCCAGGCTTTCCAGCCAAGACGCTTGGCGAGTTCATCGCCCATGTGAAGCAGAACCCGGGCAAGATCAACGCGGGCTACGGCTCGTCGAGCACCCAGATCAGCCTGGCGCAGCTGAGCAAGCTGGCCGGTCTGGATGTGGTCGCGGTGCCCTACAAAGGCACGCCGTTGGCTGTCAATGATCTGCTGGGCGGTACGCTGGACTTCACCTTCGCCGATCTGGGCAGCGTGCTGGCGCATGTCAAGGCCGGCACGCTGCGTGGCATCGGGCTGACGACGCCGCGGCGTAGCGCGCTGGTCGACTGGCCGCCGATCGCCGACACGCTGCCGGCTTACGACGACATCACCGGCTGGATCGCTGTCGTCGGCCCCGCTGCCTTGCCGCGTGAGGTGGCCGACAAGCTCGGCGCTGCCATCACGCAGGCCCTGCAGCATGCCGACGTGAAGGCACGCCTGACGCTGTTCGGCCTGGCGCCGATGCCCAAGTCGCCTGAGCAGCTGAAGGCCTTCATCTCAGCAGAGATTCCGAAGTGGGGACGGCTGGCGCGCGACGCCAACATCCAGCCGGAGTGAGGGCATGACTTTGATCTCGGGCAACGCACTGTTCGGCCAGGCCCTCGCCCGCCAGGGCGTCGATACGATGTTCTACATCATGGGCGGGCCGATCAACGAAGCCTTGCTCGCCGCGATGGCGCAGGGCGTGCGTGGCATCGACGTGCGGCATGAACAGGCTGCAGCGATGATGGCCCATGCCTACGCCCGGGTGCGTGCGCGGCCGGGGGTCTGCCTTGGTGCGTCGGGCCCCGGTACGCTCAATCTCACGACAGGCCTGGCGAATGCGTTGATCGACTGCGCACCGGTGGTGGCTTTTGGCGGCGCCAGCCCGCTGTCGGCTTTCCAGACCGGGGCCTTCCAGGAAATCGACCAGCTGGCCATCATGAAGCCGGTCACCAAGTACGCCGACCGGGTGCATGAAACGCGGCGCATCCCCGAGTATGTGGACATGGCCTTTCGCCAGGCCATGGCCGGAAAACCGGGCCCGGTGTTCCTGGACCTGCCCGGCGATCTGCTGTACCAGCAGGTGGACGAGAGCAAGGTCTATTGGCCACCGGCGCCGTCAGCGCAGTTGCGCGCGCGGCCGGTTGCGCCGGCCGAACTGATCGCACAGCTGGTGGCGCGGCTGGGCCAAGCCCGGCGGCCGGTCATCCTGTCGGGCAGCGGCGTGCTGTGGTCGCAGGCCTCCGAGGCCCTGCAGGCTTTCGTCGACGCCAGCGGCATCCCGTTCTACACCACGCCGCAGGGCCGCGGCGTGATACCCGAGGACCACCCCGGTTTCTACGCCCAGGCGCGGTCCACCGCTTTCAAGGAAGCGGACTTCGTGCTGGTGGTCGGCACCCGGCTCAACTTCGTGTTCGGCCATGGCATGCCGCCCCGCTTTGCCGCCGATGCCGTGTTCGCGCGCATCGACATCGACCCTGCCGAGGCCTGCAGCCAGCGCGTGGACATCGGCATCCCGGGCGATGCCCGCGCCGTGCTCCAGCAATTGACGCAAGCCATCCGCGGCCAGATCACGCCGGCCACGTTTTCCGCCTGGCGCAGCACCTTGGGCGCCATCGAGAAACAGCGCGCGCCGGCCGCAGAGGCCAAGCTCGCCACCGACCAGTTGCCCATCCACCCCCTGCGCTTGTGCAAGGAGGTGCGCGACTTCATCGACCGCGACACCATCCTGTGCGTCGACGGCCAGGAGATCCTGAACTACGCGCGCCAGTCCATCCCGAGTTACCGGCCGGGCCACCGGCTCAATTCCGGACCCTTCGGAACGATGGGTGTCGGCCTGCCGTTCGGCCTGGGTGCCAAGGCCGCCAGTCCTTCGAGCAAGGTGGTGGTGTTGCACGGCGACGGCTCGTTTGGCCTCAACGCAATGGAACTCGACACCGCCGTGCGCCACAAGTTGCCCGTGCTGGTGGTGATCAGCCTCAACGGCGGCTGGACCGCAGACCCCGACCAGAGCAAGCCGGGCCGCAACCTGGGCTACACCCGCTTTGATCAGATGGCGCAGGCGCTCGGCTGCCACGGTGAATACGTGGACAGGCCTGAAGACATCCGGTCGGCCCTTCAACGCGCCGCCGCAGCGGTGGCCATGGGGCAGACGGCGGTGGTCAACGTGGTCACCGACTGGCGCGCCCGCGCGACCACGGCCAGCTTCACCAGTTTCTCGACCTGAACCACGGCCGCAGTCTGCAGCAACGTTCTTGCATCCCATACCGACATGCGTCCACCCATCCGTGCCCTGGAGCTTCGCCGATGAAATTCCTTTTGTCGTTGATGCTGACGATGACCAGCGCCCTGGCCTCGTTTGGCGTGCAAGCGCAGGCCTGGCCCAGCGCACCCGTGACGCTGGTGGTGCCCTTCGCCCCTGGCGGAAGCACCGACATCGCAGCGCGCCTGTTGGCCCAGCAACTCTCGGCGCGGCTGGGCCAGTCGGTGGTGGTTGTCAATCGCCCCGGCAGCACAGGCGTCATCGGCAACGCTTCGGTGGCCACCGCCAAGCCCGACGGCCTGACCTTCCTTTTCGGTTCGGGTTCGCTGGCAGCAGGCCCCAGCCTGTTCAAGACGCTGCCGTACGACGCCGCCGGCGACTTCGTGCCGGTGTCGCAGTTGACCACCATTTCGAACATCCTGGTCGTGCACCCGTCAGTGCCAGCAAAGACCGTGCGCGAGTTCGTCGACTATGTGCGGGCCAACCCGGGCAAGGTCAACTACGGTTCAGCCGGGCCGGGCTCGCTGCAGCACGTATCGGGCGCACTCTTCGAAAAGCAGATTCGCGGCCAGATGGTGCACATCCCGTACAAAGGCGGCGCACCGGCCAACGCCGACCTGGTGGCCGGGCGCGTACAGGCCGTGTTCGGGCCCATCGTGGAGCTGCTGCCCTTCGTCAAGGCAGGCTCAGTGCGGGTGCTGGGGGTCACGACCAGCAAGCTGTCGCCGGTGTTCCCCGACGCGCCGCCCATCGCTGCCGATGTGCCGGGTTACGAGATGTCCACCTGGCACGGGTTGTTCGCACCAAAGGGAACCGTGCCGGCCATCATCGACGGCATGAACAAGGCGCTGGTGGCCGTGCTGGGCGACCCTGCCGTGCGCACGCGCCTGCTCGAACTGGGCCTGGAGCCGGTGGGCAGCTCACCGGCGGAGTTCTCGCACCATTTCCAGTCCGAGATCAAGCGCTGGAAGGAACTGGTGCAGATCTCGGGCGCGACACCCGAATGAACAGAAGGCAAGGGGACGATCAGCATGTCTGACATGAGCGACAGTTCCACGGCCAGCGCGGCCAGCATCTCTGACAACACCGGCAGCACGACCGCCAACACCACTGCACTCCACGGCATGCGCGTGGTCGATCTGACCCAGTTTGAGTCGGGTACCTCCTGCACGCAGTTGCTGGCCTGGTTCGGTGCCGAGGTCATCAAGGTCGAACCCCGTGTCACGGGTGAGCAGGGGCGCTACTCCAGCACCGAAGGCGGCCAGGACTCGCACTATTTCCTGCAGCTCAACGCCAACAAGAAGAGCGTCACCTGCGACCTCAAGCATGCGGATGGCAAGGCGCTGCTGGCCCGGCTGATCGCCAAGGCCGACGTCTTCGTCGAGAACTTCGCGCCCGGCGTCATCGAGCGTCTGGGCTTCAGCTTCGAAGAGGTGCGCAAGATCAACCCGCGCCTGGTCTACGCCAGCATCAAGGGCTTCGCGCCCGACGGCCCGTACGCCAGCTTCCTATCCTTCGACCCCGTTGCACAAGCCGCAGGCGGTGCACTGTCCATCACCGGCGAACCCGACGGACGCCCGCTCAAGCCCGGACCCAACTTTGCCGACTCCGGCGCCGGCCTGCACTGCACGATCGGCATCCTGGCAGCCCTTCAGCAGCGTCATGCCACTGGCCGCGGGCAGAAGGTCGAAGTGTCGATGCAGGACGCCATGATCAGCTTCATGCGCATCGCCATTGCGGCGCAGGCCATGTCGGGCGCGCCGGCCAAACGCACTGCCAACCAGAGCATTTTTGCAGGCACCGCGCCCAGCGAGGTCTACCGCTGCAAGGGCGGCGGCCCCAACGACTACTGCTACATCTACACCACGCGTGCCGGCAACAAGCAGTGGCACAGCCTGTGCGCGCTGATGGGCCGCGAGGACCTGAAGGACGATCCGTGCTTTCTGACGCCGCCCTCGCGCGCTTTGCATGCTGCCGAGATCGACGCGCTCATTTCGGCCTGGTCGATCGGCTATGACAAGTACGAAATGATGCGCATGCTCGGCGAAGCCAAGGTCCCCGCGAGCGCGGTGTTCGACACCGTCGAGTTGTCGAGCGATCCGCACCTGCGGGCACGCGGCACCTTCGTCACCTTCCCGCATCCGACCCGGGGCGACGTGACCATCCCGGGCCACATGATCAAGCTCTCCGAATCGCATGTGCCGGTGCAGTGCCCACCATCGCTGGGTGCCCACAACGAGGCCGTTTATGGTGAGTTGCTGGGCCTGAGCAGCGCGGAGCTCGACGCGTTGCGGCAGGCCAACGCGATCTGAGCATCCGCAACCCAGCCCGGCGAATGTCCACGTCGCACGCCACCCCCGCGCCGACCCCTGACCCGACACCGCTGGTGTTAGGCGGGTTGCAGCTCACACCCCTGCAGCCGGGTTTTGCAGCCCGGGTCTCCGGCATCGACCTGGGCCGCGGCATCAGCGATGCACAAAGAGACGCGATCGACGCGGCCATGGACCGTTTTGCCGTGCTGGTGTTTCCCGACCAGCAGCTCGACGACCAGCAGCTGTTCGCGCTGGGCTGCCGCTTCGGGGCGATAGAAGATGCAGCCACCGGCACCTACCGCGACCGCCAGCGGCTTGAAAACCCGCAGATCAACGACATCTCGAACCTGCGCCCCAATGGGTCGCTGTTGGCCGCAGACGACCGCCACCGCATGACGAACCTGGGCAACCAGCTGTGGCACAGCGACAGCAGTTTCAAGACCAGGCCGGCGCAGTACTCTTTGCTGCATGCGCGGGTGATTCCGCCCGAAGGCGGGGAAACCGAGTTTGCCGACATGCGTGCGGCATGGCGTGCCTTGCCGCAGCAGCGCAAACAGGCCGCCGGCGCTCTGGTGTGCGAGCACTCGATGATCCATTCGCGCAGCAGGATCGGCGTTCACGACTTTTCGCAAGACGAACTTGCGCGCTGCACACCCGTGCCGCAGCGCCTGGTGCGCCGGCATCCGCGCACCGAGCGGCTTTCTCTGTTCCTGTCGTCGCACATCGGCGGCATCCAGGGCTGGCCGACGCCGGAGGCCCTGTTGTTCATCCAGGACCTGATCGAATTCGCGACCCAGCGTGAGTTCGTGCACCGACACGCCTGGCAAGTGCATGACCTGGTCATCTGGGACAACCAGAGCACCATGCACCGCGGCCGCCCCTACGACAGCCATCGCTACCCCCGAGACCTGCGCCGCGTCACGCTGCAAGGCACGGCGTCCACGCTGGAAGACATTGTTTAGCTGGGATGGCTACCCGTTCATTCCCAGGACCACAGACAGGAGACCGCAAATGGTTGTAGATCGCAGAACAGCGCTGGTCGGTGCGTTGGGCGCCGTGTCGACGATGGCGGGCCTGCCTGCCCTGGCCCAGGCCGACTTCCCATCACGGCCCGTCCGCATCGTCGTGCCTTACCCGACAGCAGGCCCCACCGACGGCGTGGCGCGCATATTGGCTGCCCGCCTGCAGGCGTTGTGGAAGGTGGCCGTGGTCGTCGAGAACCGGCCGGGCGCCGGCGGCAGCATCGGCTCGTACAACATCGTTCAGGCACGGGCCGACGGCTACTCGCTTTTGTTTACTGCGGGTGCTGCCACGGGTTCGTCGGAGGTGCTCAACCCCAGCGGCACGCCCTACCGGGCGCAGCGCGACTTCACGCCGCTGGCCTTTCTGGGCATCCAGCCGACGCTGATGGTGGTGCAGAGCAGCCTGCCGGTGAACGACCTGAAGGAGTTCATTGCACTGGCGCGTGCCAACCCCGGCAAGTTCAATTACGCCAATTCGTCGACCGGCAGCGCCGGACACTTTGCCTTCAACATGCTGAAGGTGGCTGCCAGCATCGACGTGGTGGAGATTCCGTTCGCCGGTGCGGCGCCGGCCAACCTGGCGTTTGCACAGGGCGAGGTCCACACCATCATGGGCAGCCTGCAGGGCATCAACCCCAACCTGCAAAGCGGGAAGGCCAAGCCGATCGGTGTGGCCTCGGTCGAGCGCATGGAGGCGCTTCCCAACGTGCCGACTTTTCGCGAGCAGGGCGTCGCGGTGGAGTGGGACACCTGGTACGGCATGGTCGCGCCCGCCAACTTGCCACGCGAACTGGTGGCCAAGATCAGTGCCGACATGTTGGCGGTGATGGACGATGAGGAAGTTCGCGCCGGCATGGCCAAGATGGGCATCACACGGCGCTTGGGCGGCCCGGATCGCATGCGCGAGGCGATACGCGCCGAGGTCGAGAACGCGACCCGGGTGGCGCGCGAGGCGAAGATGGTCAACCCTTGACCCTGACAACGCAAGACCGCAAAGTCTTTTGAGGAGCACGCTGAGCGAGCGGCTGAGCCCGGTGATCCGCGGGGCGGGACCACCGGCAGGGGAGTCAACGCTCAGCGCCGGTATTACTTGATCTCGAACGCATAGAGCTTGTTGTTGAAGGTGCCTATGCCGAAGTTCGTGTACCCCGAACCCCAGAAGACCTCGCCCTTGGAAATCGCAGCACCCGACAGGCAGGAACCGCCGCTGGCGAACTGCCACAGGATGTCGCCGGTGGCACTGTCCAGAGCGTACATGTAGCCCAACGCGTCGAGCGAGCAGCCGAACACCACGCCGTTGGCTGTGGTGACCGGGCCCGATGTCGTGCCCAGACCAAGACCGGTGCGCCCTGAAGGCGTTGTCTGCTGCCAGATCACCGCGCCTGTGGCCTTGTCGAGCGCACTCCACACGCCCGTCGTCACCACATTGCCGCGCACTGTTGTCGGTTTTGCGTTGCTGTTGCTGTTGGCGGTGTAGACGTATTTGTCGTCCACCGCCGAGCCCCATTGCAGGCCACCACCGGTTCCGCCCGGCCCGGCTTGGGTGACCCACTTGACTGCCCCCGTGTCGGGGTCGAGGGCCCAATACTGACCGCTCTTCTGGCCCGCGCCCACCAGTTCATGCTTACCGCCAGGGCCGTGAACTGAAAACAGCGCGGGCTCTTGGCCGAAGTCGTAGTCGGGGCCTGCAGGTTGCGGGCAATTCGGACCGAATTCCCCGAACAAGCACCCCACCGTCCAGGCGTCAAAGGGCAACGCTGCTGTTGACCACTTGCGCGCGCCGGTGGTGAGGTCGAGTGCGACAATCGCGTCGACAAGGTTGTCGGACGGAATGCACGCCTTTATCGCCGCAACGTTGCTGCCAGCGGATGCGACGCAAGCAAGCGTTGCAGCAGGCACGGAATAGTTGTTGCCATTGGCGATATAGACCTGCTTGCGCTTGGTGTCCACCGCTGGAGCACTGCCCCAGATGGCACCGCCGGAAAAGCCCGTGGGCACCATGTAGGTCTGCCAAAGAATGCTGCCGCTGGCCAGATCGACAGCCGTCATGTTGGCGCGGAAACTGCAGCAAGGGTAGCCAGGGACGAACGCCGCCGCACCCTCTTCGCCGGATGCAACGCCGACGTAGACCACGCCGTCGCTGATGGTGGCCGACTGGGTGATGATCGCCAAAGGATGGCTGTTGAGTTTGGTCTTCCAGAGCAGCGCGCCGGTCTGGGTGTCGTAGGCCAGCAAGTTGCCACCGCCGCCGTTCTTACCTTGCGTGCCAAGGACGAGGCGCCTGCCCGAGACAGCCGGAGTGGCGCGCGCAAAATCGTTGGGCACCCCAGTGGCGGCAGCGATCTTGGTCGACCAGACCAGCAAGCCTGTCTTGCGGTCCACCGCGTACAGGTTGCCCTTCCAGTCCGGTACGTAAACCCGCTTGGCGTCGACAGCAGGTGTGGCCGAGACCTCACCCTGGGTGGTGAAGGCCCACTTGGTTCCCAAGCGCCCGACGTTGCGCGCGGAAATGCGTTCTTCCTCTGCTTGGAAACGGGTGTTTTTGCTGCCCTGACCCGCCGACAACCATAGGCCCTCGCCCTCGCCTTCGTCTTCGCGGTCATTACCAGCAAACGCCGAGCTCGCAACACTGCACGCGATAAGCGCAGCGGCAAGCAATGCAGAGCAACGATTGATTTTGACTGACATCAGTTTCCTCCTGTTTGGACGGCGCTCCAATGGTTCGGATGGCGCTGCACTTATCCGATCTCGCACCGTAACGGCTCGCCACCAAAGTTGTCGTTGGGCAGGTCGATTCGATTGAGCGCAGACATCAGAGCACACAAGTGCACTTCTCCGCATACCGATTTACCTACCCCCCAATGTTTGGTCAGGCAATTTCCAATTCGCTGGCATAGAACGGCGGCGACGAAATATCACCTCCCTGGACAGCGCCATCATCGGTGGCGCTCGCGCCCAGCACGCTGTTGACGCCGGTGGTCGGGCACGCAGAACCCGGCCCCAACATCGTCAACTTCGCCCCGTGCGGCAGCCCGCGCCATTAGGCCATTAGTCGAGCGTCAGCCCCATCTTCTGGATCAGACTCCCCCAGCGCTTGTACTCTGAGCCGATGTAGTCGCTCAATTCGCGCGACGTCGAGCCCTGGGCGATGAAGCCCATTTCCGCGAGCTTGCGCTGGGTCTCGGGCGCCGTGACGGCCATCATCAGCGCCGCATGCAGCTTGGCGACCACGGGTTCCGGCACACGCGCCGGCGCGACCATTGCAAACCAGGTGAATGCCACCAGACTCGGGTAGCCCGCTTCGATGAAGGTGGGCACGTCGGGAGCCACCGGCGAGCGCACGTCATCGAAATTGGCCAGGATCTTGATCCGACCTTCACGGTGCAATGGCACCAGCGTTGCAATGGCGTCGACCAGCCCCTCGACGCGACCACCCGCAAGGTCCACCAAAGCCGGCCCGGTGCCCTTGTACGGCACCTCGGTCATCTGGATGCCGAGGGCCTGGTTCATCAGCGCGTTGACCAGTTGCGAATTGGCACCGGTGCCGGCCGAACCGTAGTTCAACTTGCCGGCCTGGGCCAGCGCGTAACGCCGGAACTCGGCGATGTTGGAAGCGGGCAGGGCCTGCGGCACCGCGAAGCCCAACGGCACCTTGACGGCCATGCCGATGGGCGTGAAGTCTTCGACCTTGTAGGGCAGCTTCTTGTACAGGTGGGGGTTGGTGCACAACGTCGTCGTCGTCACCATCAGCAGCGTGTGCCCGTCGGGCGCGGCTCCCGCCACATGCTGTGCGCCTACGATGGTGCTGGCCCCGGGCCTGTTCTCGACGATGACCCGGGCTCCGAGTGCCGCTTGCATGCGTTCGGCCAGCACCCGGGAAGAGATGTCAGTCGGCCCGCCGGCCGCATAGGGCACCACGAGCGTGATGGGTTTCGCAGGGAAGGCCTGCGCGCGGGCGTACAGGCTGGCAAGCGCGCCTGCGCCCACGACGCTTTGCAAGAGATGACGGCGTGTGAACATGTGGCTTCCTGGTTCAGTCATTCAAACTCAACCTGTACCGACTGGGGCAGGCTGTAGACGCGGGCGGCGGTAGCACCCATCAGCGCAGACTTTTCGGCCTTCGATGCGCCGGCACACAGCCGCTTGAACGCGTTCCAGACCACGGCATAGGCATACATGCCTTTGTCGACGGGAAAGTTGCTTTCGAACATGCAGCGCTCGGCGCCGAAGGCCTCGATGCAGCACTCCACGTAAGGTCGCCACGCATCAGCGAGTTCAAGCGAACCTGGCGGTGCCGGGCGCTCGTGATAAGTCGCGCCGCAGATGACCATGCCCATGCCACCGAGTTTGACAGTCACGTTCGGGCAGCGGGCCAGTTCGCGGATGTCGCTGCGCCAGCGCTGGAAGGTCTCTTGCTTGCTGCTGGCGTAAGGGCCCACGCCCAGCACGCATCCGTAGTGGTCCAGCACGATGCTCAGCTTGGGCAACGCACGGGCAAGCGCTGTCAGTTCAGCAATCTGCTCGTGGTAGAGCATTGCGTCATAGCTCAGGCCGCGATGCATGACGGCCGCCAGACCCCTGCGGTAGCGCGCTTCAGCCAGCAAGCCCGCAGGCGCAGGACGCAGGACGATACCGTTCGGGAAGTTCGAGTCGCGGGCCACGCTGTGGCGAACGCCGCGGAAGCGGGTGGGCGAGGCTGCGAGGTGCGCGTCCAGAACTTCGGCCACGGCATCGCCAAGGAGCAGATCAGCGAACCCGACGATGCCTGCACACAGAAATGGCGGCGAGCCTGTTTCGCCCCTGGCGCGAATCTGCTGCTCGATGTGCTCGGTCTCGCCCACACATCGCAGATGCTCCGGCCCGTGCTGCCGGTACGCGTGATGCGCCTGTACCAGCACAGTGGCCACGACCTTGTGGCCAGAGCCGATGTCGTCGCGCAGGGCATCCAGGTCGTAGATCTGACCATCCTGCGCCCAGATGTGGTGGTGCGCATCGACGATGGGCAGATCAGGCTCGAGGATGGCTTCGACCTGCGTCGCCAGCCACGAAGGGCGGGGTGGCGGGTAGCGCAGCGCTCCGGCGAATTCGAGAGTCACGACGGGCCTTTCTAGAAGCCGGGCGCGCGGCGCTTTTCGTAAGCGCCCACCCCGGTGTAGTACAGCCAGGTGTCGAGCAGCGCCGGCTGGTTGCTGCCGCGCCGCGTGTAGTCGCACACGCCGCTGGCGAAGATGCGGCGCAGGCGCGCGGTTTCTTCAGCCGTGAAGGCGACCTTGTAGTCGGCCATGTCGACGGGCCGACGCTGGCATTGGATGACATCGTGTGCAAGTGAGGAGCCTGCAACGAAGCGCGGGAAGGTCCAGCCGGGATAGAGGTCGTTGCAAGCTGACGAGCCGCGCAGGCCCAGAAACTGTGGCTCAGTGATGAAGTCCACGCCCTTCCAGCAGCCGTCTTGCAGCGTGGCGGGTTTGCTCGCGACGATCTTCTTCGCCAGCGGCGCCGTTGAACGATCAGCGGCCAGCCGTGTGAGCCAGATGTCCATCTGCCCCAGCGCGGCGACCCAGGTGGGGGGCGTGATGGCGCCCGACCACATCACCATGTTATCGGCGCTGCCGAGCGACTGACGCAGCCGTTCGCGCGAGGCGAAGCGTTCGAACATCAGGTGCGGGTCGCCGGTCGGGTGCTGGTCGCGGTAAATGAGGTCGATGTCGAGTATCGCCACCTCGCCCAGCCCGCGGTCGGCCTGGTTGAAGAAGCCGGTTTCGTAACCGGCGCGCAGCGCGGCGGTGTCGGCGACGCTGCGCGCGGCGGTGAGGTTGCCGTCGACGTCCATGCCGCCGATCTTCTCATTCAGATCGAGGAACTGCGCCTTGCTGATCTGGCCGGCGTTCAGCGCTGCCAGCCCGTACTGGATGCCAGCGTTGTCCAGCGGCTGGCGGCCGAAGCCGCGGGTGTCGCGGCCGAACAGGTTGGCCAGCGAATCCCACAGCGTCGCGCGCACGCCGCGCGGATTGCTCACCGGGTCGTAGCGCACATCAAGCGGCACGGCCTTGTCGTAGATCCAGCCACTGATCTCTGGCGGTAAGCCGGCTCGGTTGTGCACCGGGTCGTAGCGCGATGCGCGCCCCACGCCATGGTCGACAAGGTGCGCGAAGTTGAAGAAGCCCGAGACCTTGACGATCTGGTCCTCGGTCCAGGGCACGCCGGCCGCACCGTTTTTGTAGTAGTGGTACAGCAGCCTTGAGTCGAGCGCGTGGATGTTGGTGATGTCGGGGAAGCTGCACTGCGGCACGATACCGTCGAGCATGCCCGGGTAGGCATTGGCAATCGTGTTCTGCAGGATCGAGCCGCCAGAACAGCCCCAGCCCATCGTGAACAGTGGCGCGCCGAAGGTCTCGATGAAACGTTCCTTCACCATCATCAGCGTCTCGGCGGCGAGCACGAAGTTGCAGTTGTTGCCCAACACCGTGAAGGCGGCCGAGCTCACCGCGTAGCCGCGCGACAGGAACAGATGTGGGTCGCCTGCGCCCGGCACGTTGAACAGCGAGTTCTTCCCCTGCACGTACCAGCCCGGCTGGCAGCCGCCGCCGAAGTTGTGCACGAGACGGCCGTTCCAACCCGGGTCGGCTCGAGTGCGCAGGTCCGGGCCGGGCAAGCGCGGGTCGTCGAGGATCGCGTTTTGGTAGACCGAGCGGTTGAGGGTGCCGGTCTCCAGTCGCACGATGTAGGGCACGGTGGCGCCGGTACTGGTTGTCGTCTGCACCAGATCGGCTGGCAGCGGGGTGCCAGGCGTCAAGGGTGCAAACGCCCCTGCCGCTGTACGGTACAGGAAGTCGATGCGCGTGGGCACATGGCAGGGCGGCGCGATGGCCGCGTCCGTCAGCATGGGCCCGCTGGGGTAGACGCGAAACTCGTGCGTCTGGCAGTAGAAGGGCGTTTGCTGCGGTCCGGAGAAGATGGGTCCGGTGATCACATGGTTGACGATTTCCAATACGCTGGTGCCCATGCCTGGCGCGGTGGCGCTCAAGTGGTTCTTGCCCTGCAACAGGCCCTGAACCAAACCGACCAGCCGGCCGCTTGTTGTGGCAGTGGCGGCTTCGGGCGCGAAGGCCGGGCTCACGTCTGCACCGTTGAGTTTCACAGTGATGTTGCCAGGGTTGGTACCCAGCGGGACCTGCACTGCGACGAGCACATCGCCGCCGCTGACCCTGTCTGGCCGGTTGGACAGTGTGGAGATCTGCAGCGCCGGGCCGTCGCCGAGGTGGGCGCATCCCGTGAGGGCGCCGCACAGCCCGACGAGGGCCCACAGGCCGATCTTGAAAGTGCTGATTCGATGCATGGTCGACTCCAGGTTCGGCGATGGCCTGTGCTCAGTGTCTACAGCCCCATCTCTTTTGCAATGATGCTGTACTGGATTTCGTTGGTGCCCCCGCCCACCATGGCGTGCTTGGCCTCGCGGAAGTAGCGCTCCATGTCCATTTCCGGCAGTTGAGCGTAGCCGCCCAGCGCCTGCATGCCGTTGAAGGCGGTGCTGAAGAGCGTCTTGGCGGCGAACACCTTGGCCATCGACACTTCTTTGACCGCGCGTTCGCCGCGCGCCATTTTGCTCGCGGCCGAGTAGGTCAGCAGCCGCGCTGCCTCGATTTCGGACTCGTTCTCGGCCATGCGGTGTTTGAGCACCTGAAACGACGACAGCGGTTTGCCAAATTGCTTGCGGTCTTTGGTATAGCGCCGGGTGTCGTCCAGCGCGGTCCGCGCGTTGCCGATGTAGGAGGCGGCCAGGCTCAGGCGCTCATGTTCCAGGTGCTCGCCAATGTAGGTCCAGCCCTTGCCCACTTCACCGATCAGGTTCTCCTGGGGCAGCCGTACGTCGTCCAGGTAAAGCTGCGTCGTGCCGAGGCTTCTGCGCACGATGGTGTTGAGCTTGGTGATCGTCAGGCCGTGGGTGGTGTTGGGCAGCAGGAACAGGCTCAAGCCTGCGTACCGTTCCTCGCCCGTCCGGGCCATGATCACGATCGTGGTGTTGGGCAGGTGTGCGCCGGAGCAGAAGGTCTTGCTGCCGTTGAGCACCCAGGTATCAGCTTCGAGCACCGCCTTCGTCTTGGCAGCGGCCGCGTCTGAACCCGACCCCGGCTCGCTGATGGAGATCGAGAAGGTGGCGTCGCCACGCAGGAAGGGCGGCAGATACTTGATTTTTTGCTCAGGCGTGCCGTGGCTGGAAAGGTTCGTTGCCGTGAACATCGACGTCATCAGACAGGCGGCGGTGTCGAGGCTGTACTTGGCGATGGCCTCGCAGAAGATCGCGAACATGACGGGATCGGCCGCAACGCCGCCGTCTGCTTCGGGCAAGAGCAGGCCCAGCCAGCCTTGCGACGCCATCTTCCGGTAGATCTCGTAAGGGAACTCGCGGCTGGCATCGTGAGCGCGCGTGTACTCACGGCCCACTTCCTTTTCCATGAAGGTGTGCAGCGTGTCGTGCCACATGCGCTGCTCGTCGGTGAAACGGAAGTCCATGGTCTTTTCTCCTGTTCTCATTCAGGCTGAATACCGGCCTCCTTGACCAGCCGCGTCCATTTGGCGACTTCCTGATGCGCCCAGATCGTGAAGTCCGCCACCGGCAGCGGGCTTGGGTCCGCCCCCAGGTCAAGGAAACGCTGCCGCACCTCGGGCAACTGGAGCACCTTCGTGACCTCCGCGTTCAGCCGTGCCACCACCGCCTTGGGCGTGCCGGCTGGCGCGTACAAGGCAATCCAGCCCGACATGTCGTAGTCGGGCACGCCACTCTCGGCGACGGTCGGCAAGTCCGGCATCAGAGCGCTGCGCTGGATCGTCGTCATGGCCAGCGGCCGCAACTGGCCGGTCTTCAGCAGGCCCTGGGCGGCGGCGATGTCGGTGAACATCATGTCGACCCGCCCGCCCACCACCTCGGTCATGGCCTGCGGGTTGCTCTTGAAGGGGATTCGAAGCAACTTCCAGCCAACCTGCCGGGCCAGGTGCTCGCTCATGACGACGCCACTGGCGTTGCCGGTGGCGATGGTCAGTTCGCGCGTCTTGCCGTAGGCGATCAGTTCGCGCATGGTCTTCACCGGCACGTTCGGGTGGGTGACGATGACGCTGGTGAAGATGGCCACCCGGTTGACCGGCTCGAAGCCCTTGATCGGGTCGTAGCGCAGTTCGCGCATCAGCGCCGGATTGGCGCCGTGGGTGGAATTGGTGCCCATGACCAGCGTGTAGCCATCAGGTTTTGCCTTGGAGACGAACTCGGCGGCGATGGCACCATTGGCGCCGGGTTTGTTGTCGATCGTCACCCCCTGACCGAGGGCTTCACCCAGCTTTTGCCCGAGCAGGCGTGCCCCCACGTCGGTTCCGCTGCCGGGGCCGAATGGCACGACGATGGTGATGTTGCGGTTGGGAAACACGTCCTGCGCCCGCGCTGGATGGGCCAGGCACAGGGTGGTGGCGGATAGAAGTGCAGCAATCAGTTGATTCATGATATTTCCGTTCGGGATGGCGAGCCGAAGCAGGCGACTGCAACGACGGTGCGGTCAGGGCTTGTTGCGTTTTGAATAGTCCGCCATCCGCTTTTCCTGAAAGGCCTGCGCCGCCTCTTTGGAGTCGGGGTGGGTGGACATGATGGCCGTTGCATAGGTTTCGACGTGGTAGCCGTTGTCGAGGTCCATCGACTCGGTGAGGTTCATCACTTCTTTCATCAGCCGCACACCGGCCGGGCTCTTGGTGCAGATGTCGGCGGCAACTTCGAGCGCGGCGTCGAGCAACCGGGCCTGCGGCACCACCTTCAGGATGACACCCAGGCGCTCGAGGTGCGCGGCATCCACGCGCCGCCCCGTCAGCGCCATCCAGCGCATGAGCTTTTCGGGAACGATGCGCGCCAGGTGCTTGGTGCCGCCCATCACGCCGACGGCAATTTCCGGCAGGCCGAAGCGCGCGTTGTCGCTGGCCACCACGACGTCGCACTGCGCCATCATCACCAGGCCGCTGCCTAGCGCATGGCCGTTGATGGCCCCGATCACCGGCACCGGGTTGCGGCGGATGGCATCGAAGACCTGGCGTATGACGCGGGTGCGCACGAGCGCCTTCTCGGCATCCATGGCCCCGAGTTCCGCCACGTCGCCGCCGGCAACGAAACAATGCTCGCCTGCGCCAGTGAGGATGATGCAGCGGATGTCGGTGTCGGTGTTGATGTCGTTGTTGGTGTCGGTCAGGCGCAAGGCCTGCAGCAGTTCCCGATGAACCTCCAGCGTCATGGCATTCACAGGTGGATGGTCGATCGTGACGAGCAGCACATGGGGGTGACCGTCCGGCCGCGAGAGCTTGATCCACTGCGAAGTCACGCGGGCCACCTTGAATGCATCGAAGGGTTTGGGGAAAGTTGTCGATCTGGCTTGTGCCAGGAGGTGGGGCGCAACAGCTGCATCGGGTCACGCCTTTGATGGATTGAATGTATGAAGCATCATTCGTGTTGTAAAGATCGGGCTACCCACTAGTATGAAGCTCTCCCGTATCGTATGGCGCAAGCGCGCGGACGTGCTGGATGCAGGCCTTTGCTGGTGCACCGCTGGTGTCGCAGGCGTGAACCCAACTTCCGGCATGGCCCGGCATACCCCAGGGGGCTGAAGATGAGCATCCGTTACGAAGTGGACGATGGGTTGGCGATGGTCACGCTCGATCGCCCCGAGAAGATGAACGCGCTGACGGTGGAGATGCGCGAAGCACTGGGTACTGCATTCGAGACCGCGGGCCGCGACCCGCTGGTGCGTGCCGTGTTGCTGCGCTCCAGTGGCAAGGCCTTCTGCGCCAGTGGTGACGTCAGCAAGATGGGCCACTTCACGCCCGCATCGGGGCGGGAATTGCTCAAGCTGGCGCACCGGATGGTGCGCAACCTGGCCAATATCGAAAAGCCCGTGGTGGCCGCCACGCGCGGTGCGGTGGCCGGCATCGGGTGGAGCATGGCGCTGGCCTGCGATGCGGTCATCGCCTCGGAAACATCGCGCTTCACGCAGGTGTTCCGCCATGTGGGGCTGGTGCCCGACGGCGGCGCCGTCTACTTCCTGACGCAGCATCTGGGGCCGCTGCGCGCCAAGGAACTGGTCTACTCCGGCCGCCGCATCGATGCCCACGAGGCGCTGTCACTGGGGCTCGTCACCCGGGTGGTGGCCGACGATGCGCTCGACGCCGTGGCATTGGCATACGCCCGCGAGCTTGCCAGCGGCCCGACGTTTGCCCTCGGCGTGGCCAAGAAGATGTTCAAGCTGATGGTCCAGCCCGACCTGGAGACGCTGCTCGATGCCGAAGCCTGGGCCCAGGGTCTGACCTTGCTGACGGACGACCACAAGGAAGGCGTGCAGGCCTTCTTCGACAAGCGCAAACCGCAGTTTCAGGGCCGGTGACGGTGCCCAGTCATCCGGCTTGTCGGCGGCCGGTGACCGGAACAGTTGGCGATTCCTCACCCATTCGTGCCGGCTGTGTGAGGCTTCCTGACGATCGCGGCTCGGCGGCGGGCCTCAAATGACGCGGCTCATGCCGCCGTCGACGCCGATCGAGGAGCCGGTGATGTAGGACGCCGCGTCGGAAGGGAGGAAACACGCGATGTTGGCAAACTCCTGCGGCTCGCCCATGCGGCCAAGCGGGATGCGCGCAAGCCGGCTGGCGGTGTAGCCCGCCATCTCCTGCCCCGGCCCTTCGCGGCGCTGGATGCCTTCGATCTGCTCGCTGCGGATCAGGGCCGTGTTCGTCGACGAAGCGCACCATCTCCATGTCCTGCAACCGCAGGTCGCCGCGAAAACGCGTCATCTCCTGTGTCACGTCTGCACCTTGCGTGCGTTCACCCGGCACGGCGTAGGTGGCCATGTGGCGGCCTTCCTGCACCGGCAGCGTGTGGTGGCGCGAATCGTCTGAGCTGGCCGTCGTCCGAAGCAGGAGGAGATGGCCATGAACATCGATCTGCAATCGCAGCCCACCATCAACCGGCGCTGCTGGCTCGCGGGCACTGCGGCCGCGCTCGCCACGAGCTTGCCGCTGAAGGTGAATGGCCAGGAGTCCTATCCGAGCAGGCCGGTGCGCCTGGTCATTCCGTACGCGGCTGGCGGCGCCGGCGACGTCGCCACACGCATCGTCGCGACACGCCTGTCGGCACGCCTGAACCAGCAGTTCGTGGTCGAGAACCGGCCCGGCGCCGGCGGCGCCACCGGCGCTGCGCAGGTCGCCAAGTCGGCGCCCGACGGCTACGCGATCGCCTTCGCCGCCATCGGCTACAACTTGATGAACGCGATGAATCCGGGCCTCCAGTTCGACCCCGGCAAGGAACTGGCGCCGATCGGCATCATCTGCAGCCAGCCTTATGTACTGCTGACACGCCCGGACGCCCCTTACAAGACCGTGCCGGAGTTCGTGGCTTATGCCAAGGTGCATCCTGGCGAAGTTCGGCTTGCACACGCCGGGTATTGAGCTGCGTAATTCATGCCCAGGGCCGCAAGGTTCGGGATGTCCGGAGTGCCGAGGTGGTGGAGACACACCGAAGGCCCTTGCGGAAGCTGTCAGCCGACGGAGGCGGTGGCCCTCTCGCCCATCCGTGCCGGAAGCAGACCCTCCTCGACCGCCTTGATCTGCAGCGCGAGGTACCTCGAGTAGATGCGGCACTGGGCAAAGCTCCCGCCCATCAACCAGAACCCTTCCTGCCCTGTGCGCTTCCACATGTTACGCAGCTCGCCGCCCTCGTCGAATCCCCACGCCGGACCCACGCGGTCGGCGACCTCGTCACCGAGCAGGGCGCGGATGCTCTCCTGCATGTTCTGGTAGCCGGTGGCTAGCACGACCATGTCGACGGGCATGCTGCTTCCGTCGGTGAACACCGCCGAGTCCTGGGTCAGGTGCGCCACGCCAACCCCCGTCTTGAGCGCAATGTCGCCGGCCGCGATGAGGTCGGAGGCGCCGACGTTCAGGTAGTAGCCGCCGCCGTAGCGCAGGTACTTGAGGTAGAAGCCGCTGCCATCCTCCCCGTTGTCGAGCAGAAATCCCACCCGCTCCAGCGCGCTCAACAGCTCTTGGTCCAGCTCCTTGAACCGCGTGGTCAGACTCTTGTGGAACTCCGTCAGCAGCGGAAACGGGACGGAGGCGCTGACGATGTCCACGTCCTCGGTCGGCGGTCCACCCTCCCGCCAGGGGTAGAAGACGATCTTCGCGCTGGGTTCCACGCTCACGATCGTCGTCGGCGACCGCTGGAGCATGGTGACGGCGGCCCCGTGCTCGAACAGCTCCTGGGCGATGTCGTGGGCGCTGTTGCCAGCGCCGACGACCAGAACCCGCTTGTTCGCGATGGACGCGTCGACACGGCAGCGTCCGGAGTGGACGATCTCGCCGCGAAAGTGCTCGGCCCCAGTCAGGTGCGGCGTCTTCGGCACGCCGGTGACGCCGGTCGCAAGCACCAAGTGGCGCGGGCGCACCGTGCGGACGCTCCCGTCGCCACGCCGCAGCCGCGTCGTCCACCTCTTGTCCTTGTCGTCGAACGCGCTCTCGAGCAGCTCGATGCTCGTCCAGACGTTGAGCTCCATCGCCTGCGCGTAGAACTCGAACCACAGGGCGAGCATGTCCTTGGGGATGTAGGCCGGCCAGCTTGGGGGGTACGGGATGTACGGCAGGTGGCAGGTCCACAGTTCGTTGTGCAGGGCGAGCGAGTGGTACCGGTTGCGCCAATTGTCGCCAACCCGCTCGTTGCGGTCGATGACCAGCGCGCGCACGCCGATGCGCCCCAGGCGCGCCGCGAGCGCGAGGCCCGCCTGTCCGGCCCCAATGATGAGCACGTCGGGGTCGCTGTCCTCGAACAGGCTCTCCTTGATCCTGCGGTCGAGCCAGTTCTGCTTGCCACGCGCGTGCTCGTTGCCGCGCGGCCGGCCGTGACCGGTGCGCTCCTCGAAACCGTTGAGCTCTTGTGCCGTGGTCAGCAGGGTCCAGGCGCGCCAGGTGCCCGGGCGGGCGCTGTCGTGGCGCAGGCGCAGATGGCCCCGCCCCCGCGCGGCTGCGGTCTGGAAGACGAAGAAGGCCTCCACGCACGGGACGCCGTCGCGGTCGACGACCACGCACTCCTGGCCCTCCTCCAGCCGGAATCCGCCGGCCCCGACCGTGCCGGCGTACTCCTCGAATGCTGCCTCGATCAATGCCGTGCCACGGAACGTGCGCACGTCCCAGGTGAACGCCAGAAGGTCGCGCCAGAACCCGTCTTTGGCGAAGAGGTCGCTCGCGGCGATGGCGTCCCTTCGCTCGACGGCTGCCGCCCAGTTCTTGAGCCAGCTGTCGGCGATCTCCTTCAAGTCCTGCGGAGCGGCGGTGGTCATGGGCTGCTTTCCAATCGTCCGTCGGTCGCTATTGCGAGCGCTGTCCTCGCAGCCTGCGCGTTTGCGCCTCGTCGACGCTGAGGACGTCGTCGACCCAGCGCACGGCGACGGCATAGTCGTCGCGCGCCTGGGCGACGCTCACGAATTCGAGTTCCACGTCGCGCAACACGCGAGCGGGATCGCGCGTCTTCGGGTCACCCCACCCGCCACCTCCCGGCGTACCCACGCGCGCCGTGTCGTTGGGCCGCATCTGGACGTTCTCGTCCTTGGTCACGTGTTCGGGAACGTAGTTCTTGCCGCCAAGGCAATACTCCATCACCGCCGTGTCGGCCTCGTGGCCGCCATGCAGCCCGTAAGGGGCATGGATTCCGCGATCGCCCAGGATGCTGGAGACGGCATTGCCGCGCAGCACGCGGATCTGGAACTCCATGCCCATGCCGCCGCGGTTGAAGCCTGCGCCGCCGGAACCCTCACGAATCTTGTAGTAATCGAAGCTGACCGGATAGAGCTGTTCGACGATCTCGATGGGCGTCGTGTGCGCCGCGGATATCGGCGCGTTGCCGTTGGTGAGTCCGTCGCATACCGGATGCCCGCCATAGCCGCCGCCGGAGAAGCGGAACATGATGTACTTCTTACCCGTCACAGGGTCGGAGCCGCTGATGGTGAAGTTGGCGATGGATCCGAAGCAGGCCGCCGGGGCACGATCGGGAATCGCCTGCGCAAGCGCCCCGAACACCGCGTCGACCACCCGCAGCGAGACTTCGGCCGAAGAGCCCGACACCGCCATCGGGAACTTGGCATTGAGGAACGTGTTGTCCGGAACGATGACCTTGATCGGCTTGAAGATGCCCGAGTTCATCGGCACCTCCGGGAACGCATGCTTGATGGCGATGAAGACGGCCGCGATCGTCGCCGAGATCGTGCCGTTCAACGGCCCGTTCACATGGCCGCTCGATCCTGTGAAGTCGATGGTCATCTCGTCCTTGGCGATGCTGACCTTGGTCCTGACGTAGATCGGCTTGAGGACGATGCCGTCGGAGTCGAGGCAATCCTCGAAGCTGTATTCGCCGTCGGGCATCGCCAGGATGTTGGCGCGCATCTGCTCCTCCGAGCGCCTGTTCAATTCCGCCATGTAGGTCTTTAGTTCCTCGAGTCCATACTTGTCCAGCAGGGCTCGCAGCCTCTCTTCGCCGACGTTGAGCGCCGCGAACTGCGCCTTCAGGTCGCCGCGACGCTCCTCCGGCACCCGCATATTGGCGAACAGCAGCGTCAGGATGTCTTCCTGCATTTCACCTTTTCTGCAAAGCATGATCGGTGGGATGCGGACGCCTTCCTGGTATATCTCTGTGGCCCGCACGCCGAAACCGCCCGGGACGTTGCCACCGATATCAGTCCAGTGGCCGCAGTTCGCCAAGAAGGCGAAACGCTCTCCCTTGTAATAGAACGGGCGGACGAGCTTGACGTCCATAAGATGCGTGCCGCCGCAGTACGGGTCGTTAAGGATGACGACGTCGCCTTCCTCGAGATTCGGATAGGCCTTGAGAACCGACTGCACGGCATATTGCATCACGCCCAGGAAGATCGGGACCCCGGTGTCCCCCTGGGCGACCACTTCGCCGTTGACGGGGTGATAGATGCCATTGGCGCGGTCGCGCGCCTCCGACATCACGGGGTTGAAGGCGGCCTTCTCAAGCGCCATGTCCATTTCATCGACGATCTGGCGCAGGGCGTTTTGCACCACGGCCAGGGTCGCCGGATCGATCTGCACTTGTTTCATCGTTGCACCTCGATCATCAGGTTGCCGAACTCGTCGACAGTCATCACGCTGTCCGGCTCGACGACAGTCGTGGCATCCATTTGATTCACGATCGCTGGCCCTTGGATGGACACGCCGATGGGCAGCGCATCGCGGTCATACACCGGCGTGTCATGGAACCCGTCACCGAACCAGACGGGGCGCGATCCCGTCCGTGCGTCGGCGGCGGATGCCTTGCGCGTCTTGCTCGCGACGATGCGTTTCAAGTCGAGTCGCGGGCGCACTCCGATGACCGAGGTGCGCAGATTGACGAGCTTGGCTTGAAACTGGGCCAGGTCGATGCCGTAGCGATCAATGTACGTCTGGTGCAGGCGGCCTTCCAGGGCAGCCACGTCGAGTTTGTCGATGTCGAGCTGCACGCGCAGCGTCCAGGTCTGGCCGGCGTATTGCATCTCGGCTTCGTGGATCACGTCGATCCGCTCGACGGGTACGTTCTCCTTCTTCAGCATCGCCTCGCCCGCCGCCCGCTGCTCGAGCAGCACAGCGCGGACGTCCTCTTCGCGCAAGGCCTTGGTCGGTCTCAAGACGGCACGCACGAAATCGTGGCGCACGTCGGCCACGATGCACCCCATGGCGCAGGTGATGCCCGGCGCATAGGGCACGATCAAGCTCGGGATGCCCAGCTCGCGGGCCAACGCCGCGCCGTGCAGGGGCCCTGCGCCACCGAAGGCAAAGAGCGCGAATTCGCGCGGATCGAGGCCGCGACGCAAGCTGACCATCCGAATCGCCGCCGCCATGGAATCGTTGACAACGCGCAGCACCGCCGCAGCCGCATGCACCGCATCAAGCCCCAACGGCTTGCCCACATGGACGTCGAACGCCTCGCGAACGGCCGCAAGATCGACTTTGCCGGCGACGGAGAGCAGCCTCTCGGAAGACAGCCGTCCAAGCAAGACGTTGGCGTCCGTGACGGTCGGCTTGGTGCCACCCCGACCGAACGCAACCGGCCCGGGCACGGCACCTGCGCTCATCGGCCCGACCTGCAGGATGCCGGCCTTGTTGAGGTGCGCAATGCTGCCGCCGCCGGAGCCGATCGTGTGGATGTCGATGATCGGGATTCGCATCGGCAAGCGGAAAGCGAGATCCCGATCGTTCGCCATGGCGGGCTTGTCATCGACGATGATGCCGACGTCGAAGCTTGTCCCGCCCATGTCGGCGGTGATGACGTTGTGGAGCCCTGCCGAGCGCGAGATATAGGACGCGGCGATGACGCCGGCCGCCGGCCCTGACAGCACGGTGTTGACGGCGCGCGCGCACGCCGTGTCGGCCGACATGATGCCGCCGTTCGCCTGCATGATGACCAGCTCCCGCGGCACGCCGTTGGCGGCCAGTTCGTTCTTCAGGCGGGTGACGTAACGCTGGATCAGCGGCTGAATGTAGGCGTTCACGGCCGCCGTACCCAGGCGCTCCACCTCGCGATACTCGGCCAGGATGTCAGAGCTGATGGTGATGTGCGGGTTGCCCCAGACACGGGCAACGATTTCGGCAGCCCGCTTTTCGTGTTGCGGATTGGCGTAGGAATTGATGAAGCCGATCAGGATCGCCTCGCAACCCATCTTCTTCAGCATCAACGCCGCTTGCTCGACCGCCGCCTCGTCGAGCGGCTCCATCACGTCGCCCGCTGCGCCAATGCGCTCCGGAACCTCGAGGCGTCGATTGCGAGCGATCAGCGAATGGAATTCGCCGAAGAGACCGAAGAGCTGCGGCCTGTCGCGGCGGCCCAATTCGATGATGTCGCGAAAACCGCGCGTGGTGATCATCCCGCAGACCGCGCCAGTGCGCTCGAGCGTCGCGTTCGTCCCGACCGTCGTGCCATGCACCAGCCAGGAGATCCGCGGGAATTCGACGTCCATGGCGCGCAGGCCGTTGATGAATCCATCGGCCTGGTTCTGCGGTGTCGACGGCACCTTCGACAACCTCACTTCACCGGTCACCTCGTCGATGGCGATGGTGTCCGTGAACGTCCCGCCGACATCCACACCTACGTGATAAGACATAGCAACCTCTGGAACCGAGTCGATGAAAGTGATGGAAGCTGCCTTGGTCGGCGCGTGTTGTCCGGACAGGATTTGCAGGCAGGCCTTTTGCACACCCGCATCGGCCAAGAGGGCAGGCCACCGCCCGTCTTGACTGTTCCCCGGCGGCCAAGCACATGGGCGTTGACGAGCGCATTCATCGCGATGTCTCGTCGTGCCTTACTTGCGCGGAATGTTGACGAGCTTGGTTCCGGGCGGGGCCGCGTTGGGCGGATAAACGGTCACCGTGCGCCCCTCCTGCCACTGGGTGATGTTCGGACTGGCGCGGGTGTTCTGGCCTTTGGCATCGAACTTGACGCCAAAGCCGTTCGCGTAGGTATGCAACGGCTTGTCGAGCGACACAGCCGCCGCTCGCACCTTGTCCATGTCGGTGGTGCCCGCAGCCGTCAGCGCATCGAAAAGGATCTGGATGACCGCGTACGCCTCTAGGCTTACCGGGGCCACGGGGTCCTTGCCGTACTTGGCCTTATAGGCTGTCAGGAAGGCACCCGCGCCCGGTGCAAAGCTCGGGGCCAGGTCCGCGTGGGGATAGCCCACCACGAAGATGCCGTCCATGTAGCCGCCGAGCGCTTCACGGAATTCTTTGCCGTCGCCCGTCCCGCACATCACGATTGCGGACGGCACGAAGCCCTGGTCGCGCATGGTGCGCAAGAGCAGCGTGCTGTCCGGAACGTAGCCTGTGGACACGAAGACGTCTGGCTCCGCACGTCGCACGCGCAGGACGGAATCGTTCAGGTCGATGGCGCGAAAGTTGTGCGCGCCGACCCCGACCACTTTCGTGCCGGCCGCTTCGAACAGCTTCTTCTGCAACATCGCGATCGACGTGCCATACGCACTGTCCTCGTGCTCGATCCAGATCTTGAGCTCGCCGGGCTTCTTTCCGAGCCGGGGGGCGATCAGCTCCAACGTGCCCGTCACCGAAGTCTCGGCGAAGTGACTGGCGTTGGGCCCGCCGCGCAAGAAGTTGGGCAGGCCGCGTTCGGTGAGGTCGCCAGCCAGGGCGTGCGTATCGAAATAGATCTTCTGGTAGCGCGCGGCCGCATCGCTGGCCGCATTGGAGACGGCGCTCATGTAGGTGCCCACGAAGAGATCGACCTTGTCCTGGTTGACCAGTCTCTCCACGGCACTGATGCCTTGCTGCGGATTGCCGGCATCGCCGCGGATCAGCACGACTTTGCGGCCCTTGATGCCGCCGTTGGCATTGACGGCCTCCACCGCCAATTCATAGCCGCGGGACACTTCGTCGCCGAAGACAGCCAGCGGCCCCGAGCCGGGATTGATGGCGCCGATCTTGATCGACTCCTGCGCCTGGGCGGCGCTGAGTCCCATCAAGCCGGTCAGCAACATTGCGGCAAATTTCAATCGCTTCATCACTTTTGTCTCCTCTGTGGCAGGTGGCGGTCAGTGTTCTCTTGAACTCATGTCTTCAGCGCGAACGGGTCGCGCTCGGCATCTGAGAAATCGATCATCACGTTCTTGACCGAGATGTATTCGCCCAGCGCCGCCTCGCCGCGTTCGCGTCCGAAGCCGCTGTCTTTCACGCCTCCGAACGGTGCCATGACGGCCAACGCGCGATAGGTGTTGACCCAGACCATGCCGGAGTGGATTTCGCGCGACACGCGCAGGGCACGCGCCAGGTTCGTGGTCCAGACGCCGGAGGCGAGCCCGTATTTGCTCTGGTTGGCGATGGCAACGGCCTCCTCTTCGGTGTCGAATGGAATGATCGACAGCACGGGACCGAAGACTTCCTCTTGCGCGATGGGCATCGCGTTGTCGACGTCGCCAAAGATCGTCGGCTCGATGAAAAAGCCTTTCTGGAGACCGGCGCCTCGGGCCCTCCCACCGCCGGTCAGCAATCTGGCGCCGTCGTTCGCGGCACCCTCGATCGATTTCAGGATGCGATTGAATTGCGGTTCGTTGGCGGCGGTGCCCATCTCGGTCGACATGTCGCTCGGATCGCCCAGACGGATCTTCTTCGCGCGTTCGACGAGCGTCTCGGTCACCTCACCCACCAGCTTGCGCTGCACCAGAAGACGCGAACCCGCGATGCAGGTCTGTCCGGTGGCCGCGAAGATCCCGGCCAGCGCTCCGACGATCGCCTTCTTGAGATCCGCATCCTCGAAGATGATGTTCGGCGACTTTCCGCCCAACTCAAGGGTGGAGGGGACGAGGAGGCGGCCCGCGACAGAAGCGATCTGGCGTCCGACGCCGGGACTCCCGGTGAAGCTCACGCGATCGATACGACCGTTTTCCAGGAGCGCCTGGCCGACGCGATGGTCTCCGGTGACGACGTTGAAGACGCCGGGCGGGAAGCCGGCCTGTTCAACCAGCTTAGCGAACT
Organism: Rubrivivax sp.; assembly: GCA_031392695.1. GTDB lineage: Bacteria > Pseudomonadota > Gammaproteobacteria > Burkholderiales > Burkholderiaceae_C > Rubrivivax. The sequence goes on along the minus strand of JANMVM010000347.1, from coordinate 3,487 downwards.
CCAGGGTGGAGGCGGAAGCGTGTTCAGAGGGCTTCACGACGACGGTGCAGCCGGCGGCGATCGCCGGCGCGAGCTTGTTCGACATGAGTCCCATCGGCGAATTCCACGCGGTGATCAGGACGGCGACGCCTGCCGGCTCGCGCCGCGTGTAATCGAGCACGTCACGTTGATCAAGCGGGATGCTTTGCCCGAAGATCTTGTCGGCGAAACCACCGAAGAAGCGGTAGGCGCGGGCGGCGAAGACCATCTGCGCGCGCGTTTCCCGGATGACCTTGCCGTTGTCCATGGTCTCGATCCGCGACAGGCGGTCGGCATCGGCTTCGAGAAGGTCGGCCAGCCGATTGAGCAGGCGTTGCCGCTCGAGCCCGCTCGTCTTGCTCCAATGGTGGTCGAACGCCCGGCGAGCGGCGGCGATTGCGGCGGCGACCTGCGCGTTCGTGGCCTGCGGGATCAGCGCCCACGGCTCACTGGTGTAAGGGTTGATGGTAGGAAAGCACTCCTGGTTGGCGTCGGCGACCCACTGCCCATCGATGTAGAGCTTGTAATCAGTCTTCATGACGATCCCTGTGAGATGGGTTGATTGAAACAGCTGAGCCCGGTCCGTCTTGTCTCACGCGGCGGTGCGTTTGCTGTCGGCTTCGATCCAGGTCGTCAGTCTGCGAATGCCTTCTTCGAGCCCTACCTGCGGTACCCACCCCAGGATACGTTCGGCTTTCTCGCGGCGGTAGCCGATCTCGGTGGAGGTCGTGAAGCGCACCTTTGTCGGATCGTCCCGATAGACGGGCTTGAGATCAGAACCGGTGACCTTCAGCAGCGCCGCGACGAGGTCGTTCAAGGTTTCGTCGATGCCGGAGACAATGTTGAATGACTCGCCGCTGACCTTGCTCGTCATCGCCAGGATGTTGGCGCGGGCGACGTCGCCGACGTAGATGTAGTCGTGCACCTCGGAGCCGTCCCCCGGCAGGACCGGGGACTCGCCCAACCGGATCTTGTCGTAGGCTTCGATGATGTACAGCGCATTCACGCCACGGTAATGTTGGCGTTCGCCGTAGACCGTGGAGTAGCGCAGCGCGTTGTAGTCGATGCCGTACCTGCTTTTGTAGAGGCGACAGAGGTTCTCGCCGATCACCTTGGAAGCCGCGTAGAGGGCACCGGCGGGTTGCAGCCCCTGCCAGGCAAGAGGCGAATCCTCGCTGATCCCGGCAGTCGGGCTCTGGCCATAGACGGCGACGGAAGAACAGAAGACGACCTTCGGCACTTTTTGATAGCGACAAGCGTCGAGCAGGTTCAAGGTGCCGCCGATGTTGACGTCCAGGCCCAGGCCGGGATTCGCTGCCAGCGGAATCGTCAGGAAGGCGGCGACGCAGAAGACACCATCGACGCCTTCGAACGCGTCGTAGAGGTCGCCCAGCCGGAGAAGGTCGCCCTTGACAAGCTTGACCCGCTTGTCGGCCAGCAGGAAGTCGGTGGTGCTGGCGGTACCAAGCGAAAAGTTGTCGAGCAGGGTGACCGCCGCAGCGCCTTGCGCCAGCAGTTGTTCGGCGATGTGCGAGCCGATGAGACTGGCGCCCCCCGCAATCAGATATCGCTTGTCCTTGGCACTCATGTCGTTCTTGCTCCTAATGGGATGCGGATGGGGCGCGAGGGGAAGGCGGCGTCCCGGGCCACGGCTGCTGTGCTCACGGCCAGAACGCCGGGCATCAAACTGGCTGCGAGGCGCCAGACGATGTGATGGAGTCGTTGCTGCACGAGACCTCCGGTGGCTGCGTGGCGGGTACCGGCAAGTACCAAATAATACGGGCAAGTGTCGATGTCGGCAATAGGTACAACTTCGCTGATGGTGCACGCGTCACCGCTGCGTGCGCGCACAGGCGCCTGCACCGCATCGCTCGTGCGCAGCACTCAGCTGCGAGCCGCGGCCGGCGTCAGCGACACGCCGTCGAAGAACATCGCCTCGTGCGCCACGAACGACTGCCGACCCTCAGCCGCGAACAGGCGTTCAGCCACCGGTGCCACGTGCTGCCTGTAGTCGGCCGAGGCGAATGCAGCATGCAGTGCGGCCGGCGACGCGAACCACATCTCCTCGACAAGGTCGATCGCCAGCGCTTCGGCCGGCCGCGCGCCGGGCAGGCGGAACGAGTCTTCGACGACATGGTTGGCGCGCCAGCCGACGAGCCCCTGCGCGAACCCGGGCGCCGCGTGCACCGCGGCGACGAAGTCAACGGCATGGCGCCGGCGCAGCGCGGCGGCGTCCAGGCCCGGCGCCCTCCGCGACAGGATGACGAGTTTCGCCGCGCCGCTGCCGGGCTGGACGATGTCCTCGATCGCCGCCATCGACACCGTGCGCTCCATGTCGATGAAGCGGCGCTCGTCGACGGCGATGCGGTCGCGGTAGATCTCGGTAGTGGCAAACGCGTCCTCGTTGGGCGCGTCGCCGGGCAACCAGAACATGGCCATGCCGGCGAACCCGAACGGACCGCCCACCGGCCCGGCGCCCAGAACGTGGTTCTGCACGTAGCGACGGCGCCATTGGCCGTAACTCGGGCTGCCGGCCACCGTGGGCCCATGGGTGCCCGCCCAGTAGGCCTGGAAGGCGGCCGTGGTCATGCCCGCGCGCGGCACCAGGAAGGCGATCTTCTTGTACGCCGTCACTTCAGCGGCCTGTGAAGACGGGCCTGCGTTTGTCGAAGAAGGCGGCGCGCGCTTCCTTCAGGTCTTCGGACAGCATCAGCGGCGCCAGGAAGTCGACCACGTCGCGCGAGTGGCGCGGGCCGTCCTTGGTGAGCAGGCGTTTGATGGTGCGCAGACCCAGCGGGCCGTTGCGGCGGATGCGTTGTGCCATGGCCAAGGCTTCGGGCATCAGCTGCTCAACGGCGACGACCTTGTTCACGAGGCCCAACGACTGGGCAACGGCCGCGCTGAAGTTGTCGCCCGTCATCGCCAGGTAGGCCACCGTCTTCTTGCCCACGATGTCGAGCCCGCGCGTGACCAGCACCGCAGGCAGCATGCCGTGTTTGATCTCCGGCAGCCCGAACACGGCCGTCTCTGCAGCGATGGTGATGTCGCACACCATCGCCAGCTCCATCCCAAAGCCGAGCGCGAGGCCGTTCACTGCCGCGATCACCGGTTTGCGCACGTTCTCGACACTCTCGAACACGGCCTGGCAGTGGGCGATCCAGTCGCAGGCATCGGCCAGGCCGGTGATGTCGAACGCATCCATGTCCACGCCGGCGCAGAAGGCCTTTGGGCCTTCGCCCGTGACGATGGCCACCTGCACCTCGTCGTCTCGGTCAACGGCGCGCATGAGGTCGATGAACTCGTCGAAGGTGGCCAGGTTGGCGGCGTTGTGCTTGTCGACGCGGTTGAAGGCGATGCGTGCCACGCCCTCGGCCTTCTCGAACTTGAAATGCTCGTAGACCATGGATCAGCAGTGCATCAGTTGTGTATCAGCACCAGTCGCCCCGGTGCGCCGCTGGCGGCCAGTTGC
>JANMVM010000346.1:0-7691 GCA_031392695.1 Rubrivivax sp. | reverse complement strand
CCCCCTGCACCCCTTGCACCCCCTGCGCCTCTTGCACCAGCTGCAGCCGTGCCGCCAGCGCCTGCGCCCGCGGCAGCGGCGCGTTGAAGCGCAAGACCAGCGGGCGCAGGGGCATGCAGGGCGCGCGCGCGTGCTCGCGTTCGCAAGTGAATTCGGCCACAAAGCGCGGCCGCACCTTCCACTGGAAGCGCTGGGCGCGCCGCGTCACGAGCTGCGGCTGGCCGGCCGCGGCGACGCCGGCGCCCCACATCAGGCGCACGCCGGCTTCGGCAGCAAACGGCCGCTGGCAGGCCAGCAGCACGAGGGGGCCGGGGCCGGTGTCGCGGCGCAGCAGGCGCAGCGCTGTGTCGCGGGCAGGCCCATCGATCAAGCGCACCGGGATGCGCTCGCCCAGGCCCTCGACCTCGCACCAGACGGCAGCCCGCAGGCTGCCGGGCTCGATGACGCCGTTCAGGCGCAGCAGGAAGTGCTGGTCTTCCTCGATGCGCTGGCCGGGGTAGGGGTTGACCGAGATGACGATCGGCGCGCCGGTGGAAAACGCGAACTCGGTCGGCCCCTGGATCGCACCGCCGAGCGCGGTGAAGCCAGCCGCTGGCCGCAGGCTGCAGCGCTGGCCGGCGGCCAGCGGCTGGCGCAGGTCGTAGACCCATTCGCGCTCGCTCAGCCAGCGCGCGTCGCCAGCGGGCGTGCTGCCATTGCAGCGCAGCGCATAGGGTGCCGCGGCGCGCGGGTCGCCGGCAGCGACGACGGCGGCGTCGAAGCCCACCACCACCTGCCGGACTTCAGCCACCTCGCCCTGGGGCGAGACGCGCGTCACACGCGCCGCGTGGGCGGCGCCGCTGCCCCACAGCGCGGCTGCGAGCACGAGCACGAGCACGAGCGCGACCAGCAGTGCTGCGCCGGCGGCGCGTCGGCCGCCCAGCCCCGCTCGATCCAGCACCTGCATCAGGCCACCTCCTGGGGGCCGATTCTGGCGCCGCCGCGGCTACTGCGGCAGCGGTTCTTCGGGCCCGCTGCGCCCGCCGCGGGATTCACGCGCTTCGAGCTGCAACTGGCGGCGCTGTGCCGTGATCTGGCGCAGCCGGGCGTCGATGACCGAGGCCTCGATGAAGTCCTGCCCGGTGGCGCCGCGCGACACCTGTTGCGCGGCGCGCAGGCGGTCGACGGCACCCGTGAGGTCGCCCACGACCATGCGCGCTTCGGCCGCGGCGCGCATCGAGCGCAGCTTCAGGCCCAGGGCTTCGCTGGTGCTGGCCAGCAACTCCCACGCGGTGGCGTCCATCGGCTGCGCCGAGACCCAGGTCTGCAACGCCTGCGTGCTGTCGTTGAGCGCCGCGGCCTGGCTGCCGGGCGCGCTGCGCTGCAGCGCCAGCACGGCCTGGGCGCGCAGCAGCATCGGCGGCCGCTCGTCGCTGCGCGCGGCCAGCGTGTCGAGCACCTGCAGCGTGCCGGCGGCGTCACCGCGGGCCAGCCGCAACTGCGCCTGCAGCATCGTCAGCGCGCGTTCGGCCACCGCCTCGCGCGGCGTCGCGGTGGCGGCGGCGCGCTGGGCGTCTGCGGCCAGGCTCTCGGCGCGCGCGTGGTCCTTGAGCAGCGAAGCCGCCAGCGCCCCGGCGTAGAGCGCGCCGACGCGGTCGGCCAGCAGCGGCGACGAACTGCCGCCGCCAAAGCGCTGCCAGGCCTGCGCGCTGTCGTCCATCATGACGCGGGCGCGGGCCTGCATCAGCGCGTGCTGCAGCGTCGGCGCGGGCTGCACGCCGCCGCCAAGCAGCGCGCGGTTGCGCGCCTCGGCGATGCGGTCGACGGTGAGCGGGTGGCTGCGCAGGTAGGGGAAGCCGCCGTTGTCGTTGAGCCGGGTGGCGACGTCGAGCTTCTCGAACATCGCCGCCATGCCGGCGGCGGAGTAGCCGGCGGTGGCCAGCACGCCGTAGCCGATGCGGTCGGCCTCGCGCTCCATGTCGCGCGAGAAATTCAACTGCCCCTGGATCGCCGCCGCCTGCCCGCCCATGATGAGGGCGTTGGCACCGTCGATGTTGCTGCTGCGGCTGGCCGCCAGGATGCCCAGCAGCAGCGTGGCCACCGACAGCAGCGTGGCGTTCTTCTGCGGCGCGATGCTGCGCGCGATGTGGCGCTGCGTGATGTGGGTCAGCTCATGCGCCAGCACCGAAGCCAGCTGGTCGGCCGTGGTCGTCAGCTGCATCAGCCCCAGGTGCACGCCGACGTAGCCGCCGGGCAGCGCGAAGGCATTGACGCTGCGGTCGCGCACCAGAAAGGCTTCCCAGGCGAAGGCCTGATCGGTTTCGGCGTTGATGTCGCCGCGCGCGCGCGCCGCCGCGACGAGCGGGTTCCACAACTGCTGCAGGTAGGCCAGCAGCATCGGGTCGTCGAGGTACTGCGGATCGCGCCGGCCCTCGCGCATGATCTGTTCACCGAGGCGGCGCTCGGCGCCGATGCTGAGGTCTTCGGACGCCGATTCACCCAGGGCCGGCAGCGTCCCCTGGGCCAGCGCGGGCGCCGAGCCGAGCGCGGTGCTGGCGGCTAGCAGGCCGGCGAGCAGGCGGCGCCAGGGGAACGAGGGGGACGAGGGGGTGCGGATCAAGGGCATCGGGGTGGCGGCGTGCGGTGCGGCTGGCGGGTTGGAGCCGCTGGTTGGAGCCGCTGGTTGGAGCCGGTAGAGCCGGCTGCGTTCCCTGGCTATCATGACACCGCCATGTTGCTGCCTGTAAACCGCTGAGAGGCTATGAAGCCATGAATTCGCCCTTGACGCACTTCGACGGCCAGGGCCAGGCCCATATGGTCGACGTGGCGGCCAAGGCCGAGACGCACCGCGTGGCCCGCGCCAGCGGCCACATCCGCATGCTGCCGGCGACCTTCGAGCTCATCGCCGGCGGCCAGGCCAGGAAGGGCGACGTGATCGGCATCGCCCGCATCGCCGCCATCCAGGGCGCCAAGCGCACCGCCGACCTGATCCCGCTGTGCCACCCGCTGCCGATCACGCGCGTGACGGTCGACTTCGAGCTCGACCGCGCGGCCAGCGAGGTGCGCTGCACGGCGCAGGTCGAAACGCTGGGCCGCACCGGCGTCGAGATGGAAGCGCTGACCGCCGTGCAGGTGGGCCTGCTGACGATCTACGACATGTGCAAGGCGGCCGACCGCGGCATGGTCATGGGCGGCATCCGCGTGCTCGAGAAGCGCGGCGGGAAGTCGGGCCACTGGCAGGCTCCGCAGGCTCCGCAGGCTCTGCAGGCTCCGCAGGCGCCACCGGACTCGGCCTGAACGTTCAGCGGGGCGGCAGGAAGTCGCGCCAGGTCCTGGCCTGCAGCGGCCATTCGCACTGGAAGGGCAGGCCCGGCGCCGGCGCCACTGCGGCATCGGGGCAGGCATCGAAGAAGCCTTCGGCATCGGCCTTGTCGAATTCACGCAGCCGCGCCGCCAGATAGCGCGCGGCATCGAGTTCGCCGCGTTCGGCCAGCGCGCGCGCCCAGGCCATCATCAGGCGGGTGTCGAGCAGGTAGTGGCTGGTGCGGTCGAAGGCGCGCGCCGGGTCGGCCGCGACCACGCCCGAGGTCGCGGCGGCGTAGTCGGCATGGTGGGCGAAGAACACGCTCTTCTGCCCGGCGGCGATGCGCTCTTCCAGTGGCGGCGAGCCCGGCGCGGCGCTGAAGATCGCGGCCACGCGGCCGTAGTCCCAGACCGCGAAGACGGCCCCGGCCACCAGCGCGGCGCCGGCCCAGGCCAGCCAGGGCCGCGACGCGCCGGCGGCTGCGTCGGCGGGTGCCTCGGCCGCAGCCGCCGGCCCGCGCAGCGCGAGACCGAAGACCCAGGCCGTGGGCAACAGGAAGTAGGCGTACCAGAGCGGATATTCCAGCAGGCTGTGCAGGCCGATCATGAGCACCATCATCACGGCCGCGCGCTGTGCGGTGCTGGCATCGCCCTGGGCCCGCCAAGCCGCGCGCGCCGCGCGCGCCAGTGCCCACAGCAGCAGCCCCAGCACCAGCGCCGCCAGCGGCAGGCCGAGCTCCACGGCCAGCTGCAGCGGCAGGTTGTGGGTGTGGTCGAAGAACGCGGTGGGGCGGCCGGGAAAGGGCGTCAGCGTCCAGGCGATGTTGAATTCACCGAAGCCCACGCCGGTCCAGGGTTGGGCCTGGATCAGCGCCAGCGTGTTCTTCCAGATGCCGAAGCGCGAGCCCGAGATGTCGCTCTCGGCCAGCCGCGCGGTGCCGCCGAAGTCGTGCTCGGCCAGGGCCGCCCACTGCGCCATGCCCCACCAGCTGAGGGCGTAGACGAGCGGGGCGGCCATCAACAACCCGCGTGCGCCGCGCGAAAGCCGCCGATCGAGCAGCCCCCACACGGCCAGCAGCAGCACGCTGACGAGCCCGGTGCGCGACGCGGTGAGGACGACAGCGAACACAAACGCGGCCATCGCCGCCGCAGCCCAGCGCCACGGCAGACGGCGCAGATCGAGCAGCGCGACGACGGCAATGCAGGCCCACAGCAGCAGGCTGCTCAGGTGGTTGGGCTGGCGCAGATTGCCCACCGCGCGGCCGGGGATGCCGGAGGCGGCAATCCAGCTGCCGTCGGGGAGATCGGGGGTGAAGACTTGCACAAGCGCGACGCCCACGTTGAGCACTCCGGCCACCACCCAGGCCCAGCAGAACATGGCAAACAGGGCCTCGGCGTTGAACAGTGCCTGGCGCGACGCGCCGCCAGCGGCCAAGTAGGCGGAGGCGGCCAGCGTGCCGATGGCCGACAGCGCCAGGCTCGCCGGCAAGCCACCGCCCAGCCAGGCCCACGCGGCAGCCGCAGCAAGAATCGCCAGCGCGCCGTGCAACAGCCCGGCACCGCGCGATGCCGCCGGCACTGTCGCGCCGACGAACCCGACCCACAACACGAAGGCCAGTGCCTGGTTCAGGAAGGTGGGCGAGGGCGATACGTTGTAGGCCAGCAGGGACGGCAGCGCGGCCGCGGCGATCACCAGGCCAAAGGCGGCAGGGGCGGCGGCGCCAAGAAAGCACGCAGTGGCGGGCGTGTGAGCGTCGTGGAGTGTGGACAAGGCGCAGCGCGGATTGTGTGGCGGTTGGGGCGGCGAATGCTAACAAGCAGCAGCGAGTCGCTTTGCTGAACTTGGTTAACCAACCAAAAAGAGAATCTGACCATGAAAGAACTCGCGGTCTATGAAGCCGAGACACGCCTTTCCGAGTTGTTGGCCGAAGTCGAGAAAGGCGAGCATTTCATCATTACCCGGCGGGGCGTACCGGTAGCGCGCCTGGTCGGTGCAGCCCCGCCTGCTGCACGGCGCGCGCAGGGCAACGCGCAGCGCGAGCGCGTTGACCAGGCGTTTGCTGAACTCGCCCAACTGCGCAGTGGCACGGTGCTGGACATCCCGCTGAAACAAGCCATCGAGCGAGGCCGTGACTGAAATGCCCTTCGTCATCGACAACGCCGTGGTTTCGGGTTGGTATCTTGAAAACCAGGTCACGCCGTACTCCGAAGCCATCGCCGACCGCCTGCGAGAAGACCGCGCAGTGGTGCCGGCGCTCTGGGAGTTGGAGCTGACAAACGTGCTGCGCACGGCCTGCCTGCGCCAGCGCATGACGGCTGAAAAGGCACAGCAAGTGCTGGTGCGCATTGCGAAGCTGCCCATCGCGGTGGACCGCGCGGGTGCGCCACCGCACGAGTTGCTGGCGCTGGCCTTGCGCTTCGGCTTGAGCAGCTACGGCGCCGCGTATCTGGAATTGGCGTTGCGGTTGCAACTGCCGGTGGCGACGGTGGATGTGGCGCTGAGGGATGCGGCGCTGGCGAGTGGGGTGGGCTGTGTGGAGGCTGCGGGGTCGGGACGCTGAGCGATCGCAGGGGCTGTTCAGCGCAGGGATCTGGCGAAGCGGGCATTTGATGCAGTCAGCCTTCACGCCTGCGGCGCGCGGGCCAGTAACGGAATCGTCCGCAGCGGACTGATGGTCACTTGAGCCTGGGCGTCGATGCGTTCGGCCTCGGCCTGCGGGACCGGATGGCGGTTGCTCGGAAGCGCAGATTCATGGTTTCACCGCCGGCGCGACTGGCAGGTCCGCCAGGCCCTGTGACTTCAGCCAGGCGCGCCAGTCTCTTTCGATCTGCTCGAATCGGCTCGAGGGGTACACGCTGCGAATGATCTGCATCTCTTTGGCGGCCTCCACGCCCCGGCCGTTGAGGGCCAGCGCCTTGGCGTATTCAAGTCGGATCGAAAGAATATGGAAGCGCCGCGCCAGCCGGTGCAATTCTTCAAGTTGCGCCGCTGGCATTCCCGATGCAATTTGAATGCGGGCGCTGGAATTCAATGCCGCCAGCTGGTCCAGAACCCAAGGCGCTTCCAGCGACTCGTGGCTGACCCGGGTCGAGAAATTCGCCCTCTCGAAGCGGTTGAATCGAAAGTCGGATTCGAGCTGAAAGTATTCCCACACCAGCACGCCGAAGAGCAGCGCCGTCGACGCCGCCACGGCTTGCATCCAGCGACTTGCACGCACCGCCGTCCCGTTGGCGAGTCGGGTGACGGCCCGAGGAGACGGGGTCGTCGCACCCGCCAGCAACGCGGCGGGCAGCAGAAAGTAAGCATGTGCGAAGGGAAACTCCAGCATCGACTGCAGCAGCAACACAAGCCAGATCGCAAACACCCAGTGCCGTTGCGCGCTGAGGCCGGGTTCATCGGCCTTGCGAAGCCAGCTGGCCATCCACAGACACAGGGCGCCGAATGCAGCCAGCGCGAGAGGTATGCCAAACCAGGTCATCAAGTCCAGCACCAGGTTGTGCGCGAAGACGGTGTTCCTGGACGGATGAACCTGGTTGCTGACTTCGGCCAGCGCCATCACGCCCTGGTTGAATCCGTAGCCTGCCCACGGCCGCTGCTGAATGGCGGCCCAGAAGTGCAGCCAGATCCATTGCCGCGGCTCGGCCTCTGCGGGCATGGGGGCCCCGGACAGCAGGGGTGCCGAAGGACTGAGCAGCAGCAACTCCTGCAGCGGCTGCACCGACAGGTTGAGTACCAGCCACAGCGTCGCCCCTGCGGCAAGATCGACCAGGCGCAGTCGTGTCGGCACGCGGCGGCGCGTCAGCAGCCACATCACAGCCAAGGCGCACAAAGCCAGGACCGAAGCGCGCGACTGACTGATCAGCACGCCCCAGGCAAAGAAGGCCACCGCCATGCCGTGCACCCAGCGGTGTTGCACCGTGCGCATCTCGAACAGCGCCGTGACCGACACGATGGCCATCACCATCAAGAGGCCGAAATGGTTGGGCTGCCCCAGATTCGCGAAGGGGCGGTGATCGATGAGTTCCATCGCCCACAAGCCCGGTGCGCCCAGGCGCAGCCATTGCACGGTCGCCAGCCCATCGGCAGCCAGCGCACCGAAAACCAGGGTGATCCACAGTGACCGCAGCACGCGACTGGTGCCCTGCTGTGCGGCCCACAGATGCCCCACGTACAGGCTCATCACCACGCCCAGGCCGTACAACAAGCCGATCAGTGCGTCGCCTCTGAACACCAGGCCACCGGCCAGGAACTGCAGCACCGGCCACAGTGCGGCCAGCAGCCATATCCGCGCCGGTAGGGGCAGGGGCAGGCGGACGATGGGATCCGGTTGGCCGGCCGCTGGCAGCGACTGGCCGGCGAGCCTGGCCAGCAGCGGGCCGGCGAAGGCGGCCGCGCCCAGCAGGCCTAC
>JANMVM010000404.1:0-1877 GCA_031392695.1 Rubrivivax sp. | reverse complement strand
TCATGGCGCACTTCCCTTGGCCAGCGCCGCGTCCACCGCCGCCAGGAAGGGCTTGAGCGAGATCGGCTTGGCGATGAAACCGTCGAAGCCGCTGGCCCTGATGCGCTGCTGGTCACCCGGCATCACCGAGGCCGACACCGCCAGGCACGGCACCGCGCCCAAAGTGCCGGCGGCGCGGATGCGCTGCAGCGCGGTGACGCCGTCGATATCGGGCAGCTGGATGTCCATCAGGATCAGGTCGGGCCGGTGGGCCAGCGCCAGCGCCACGCCGGCTTCGCCGGTGGCCGCCTCCAGCGTGCGGTGGCCGCGGTGCTGCAGCAGGTCGCGCACCAGCTTCATGTTCTTCTCGTTGTCCTCGACGATCAGGATCGTGCTCATGGCGGGGCTCCGGGGTCAGGCGTGGCGCGCGATGCGGCGCTCATTGCAGCGCCGCCAGCTCGTGCTGCGGCAGCGTGAAGGTGAAGATCGAGCCGGCGCCGACCGTGCTGTCCAGCCGCACCTGGCCACCGTGCAGCTCGACGAAGCGCTTGACCAGCGCCAGTCCGAGCCCGGTGCCCTCGCTCTTGCGCAGCACGTCGCCGCCGGCCTGGCGGAACTCCTCGAACACCAGCGCCTGGTCTTGCGCCGCGATGCCCACGCCAGTGTCGCTGACCGCCACCTCGGCCCGGGGCCCGGCAGGGCCGTCCAGGCCGGCGAGCAGCCGCGCACGCACCGTCACGCGGCCGCCGTTGGGCGTGAACTTGACGGCGTTGGACAGCAGGTTGACCACCGCCTGCTTGACCTTGCGCGCATCGGCCACCCACTCGCCCAGGCCTTCGCCCACTTCGAGCGTCAGCGTCAGGCCGTGGCGCTGCGCGCGCTCGCGTACCAGCGTCGTCGAATGCTCCAGCAGCAGCCCGAGGTCGAAGCACGACAGGTCCAGCTCCATCTTGCCGGCCTCGATCTTGGACAGGTCGAGCACGTCGTTGATCAGCGCCAGCAGGTGATGGCCCGAGGAGTGGATGTCCTGCAGGTACTCCATCTGCTTGTCGTTGACGTCGCCGAACATCTGCTCGACCAGCACTTCCGAGAAGCCGATGATCGCGTTCAGCGGCGTGCGCAGCTCGTGGCTCATGTTGGCCAGGAATTCGCTCTTGTGGCGATTGGCGGCCTCGAGCTGGCGCGTCTTGTCCTGCAGCTCGGCGAACAGGCGCGCGTTCTGGATCGCAATCACCGCCTGGTCGGCGAAGGTCTTGAGCAGGCCGAGCTCCTTGTCGCCGAAGCCCGTCGCCGGCTGGCGGATGACGTACAGCGCACCGACAGAACGATCCTCCCAGACCATGGGCGCGAAGGCCTGCGAATACGGGCCGATGCCGAGCCGTTGCGCCACGGCACGCACGCCTTCGGGCACGCCAGGGCCGCTGAGCACGTCCGGATAGTGCATGACCTGCCGCGACCGGATGGCGCGCGCGAACTCTGCGTTGGCCTGGGTGCCCGAGAACAGCGACTCCAGTCGGGGGCGGGTGGCGCCGTGGTGTGCGCCCAGCGACAGGACCCCGTCATCCGCCACCAGCAGCACACCCTGCTCCGAGCTGTCGAACAGGCGCTTGCAGCTGATCAGGATCTTCTCGAAGACCGGCCCGGTGTCGGCCACCGAACTGCTGATCACCTGCAGCACCTCGGCCGTGGCAGTCTGCTGCTCGAGGGCCTCGCGCGTCTCGTTGAACAGGCGCGAGTTCTGGATCGCGATCACCGCCTGGTCGGCGAAGGTGCGCAGCAGCTGGAGCTGCTGCGGCGCGAACTCGCGCGGCGGCGACTGCGTGATGAACACCGAGCCGATGCCGCGCCCTTCCCAGAGCATGGGCGCCATCGCGATCGCGTAGGACTGCCCGCTGCGC
>JANMVM010000392.1:0-5394 GCA_031392695.1 Rubrivivax sp. | reverse complement strand
CTGGGCCAGCAGCAAGGACGCGATGCTGCTGTACGGCAAGAACTTCGCCATCACCGCGCAGCCGGGCGTGGCCGCGCCGCTGGCCAACGTGCCCAAGGACTATGAGTCACGCCTGGTGAAGATGGATTTCACGGCGGTCGCAGAAAGCCGCGAGCGCGTGCTGGCCGAGTGGAACAAGCGCTACAACGCCAAGAGCGAACCCAGGAAGTGATGGCCCGGGCCGGCGCGCCGGTGGTGGCGGGCGCGCCGGCAGCGTCGCCCTATCTGCGGCTGTCCGGCGTGCGCAAGGACTTCGGCAGCTTCACGGCCCTGCAGGGCGTCGACCTCGACATCGCGCAGGGTGAGTTCGTCTGCTTCCTGGGCCCCAGCGGCTGCGGCAAGACGACGCTGCTGCGCATCATCGCGGGCCTGGAGGCGCAGACCGCCGGCCGCATCGAACTGGCCGGGCGCGACATCTCGGCACTGCCGCCGGCCGAGCGCGACTACGGCATCGTGTTCCAGTCCTACGCCCTGTTTCCCAACCTCAGCGTGGCCGACAACGTGGCCTATGGTCTCGTCAACCGCAAGGTGCCCAAGGCGCAGGCGCGCGCCCGCGTGGCCGAGCTGCTGGCGCTGGTGGGCCTGCCCGGCAGCGAGGCCAGGTTCCCGGCCCAGCTCTCGGGTGGGCAGCAGCAGCGCATTGCGCTGGCGCGCGCGCTGGCCACGTCCCCGGGCTTGCTGCTGCTGGACGAGCCGCTGTCGGCGCTGGACGCCATCGTGCGCGTCAAGCTGCGCGGCGAGATCCGCAGCCTGCAGCGCCAACTCGGCGTGACCACCGTGATGGTCACCCACGACCAGGAAGAAGCCTTTGCCGTGGCCGACCGCATCGTGGTCATGAACCAGGGCAGCATCGAACAGGTGGGCACCGCGATGCAGGTCTACCGCGATCCGGCGACGCTGTTCGTGGCCGACTTCGTGGGCCGCATCAACGCGTTGCCGGCCACGCTTGAGGACGGCGGCCTGCGCGTCGGCGGCCAGGTCTTCCGCTGCGAGCACGAATCGCTCAACGGCCATGCTGCCGGGCGCGAGCTGCGCGTCTACCTGCGGCCCGAGGACGTGCTGGCGCGGCCGATCCCGGCCGGCGACCCCAACGTCTTCGAAGCGCTGATCGACAAGATCGATTTCATGGGCCCCTACTGCCTCGTGCGCGTGCACAGCGAGGCCCTGGGCGCGCAGTCGCTGACGGTCTACCTGTCGCTCAACTACCTGGCCGAGGCGCAGCTCGAAGTCGGCAGCCGCCTGCCGCTGCGCCTGCTGCCGGATCGGATGCGGGTGTTCTCGTGAGCGCCCGGGAGTTGGCCCCAGCCCGGGCCCGGGCCCCAGCCGTGGTGCGCCAGCGCGTGCACGCCAGCGAGCGCATCGCGCACCTCGCGCTGGCGCTGGTGGCGCTGGCGCTGCTCGTCTTCCTGGCCGCGCCGCTGGCCGCAATCCTGCAAAAGGCGGTGCAGGACAGCGACGGCCGCTTCGTCGCGCTGGCCAACTTCATCGCCTACGCGCAGACGCCGGCGCTGCTGCAAAGCCTGTGGAACAGCGTCTGGGTGAGCGCGCTGGTGACGCTGGTCACCGTGCCCACGGCCTTCGTGTTTGCCTATGCGCTGGCGCGCAGCCGCATGCGCGGCAAGGGCCTGGCGCGCGCCATCACGCTGGTGCCGCTGCTCGCACCTTCGCTGCTGTCGGCGATCTCGCTCATCTACTGGTTCGGCAACCAGGGCCTGCTGCGCGAGCTGCGCGAAGCGCTGGGTGCGCCTTCGATCTACGGCGCCCCGGGCATCGTGCTGGCCGAGATCTTCTCGACCTTCCCGCACGCGCTGATGATCCTCGTCACGGCGCTGTCCGCCGCCGATGCGCGGCTGTACGAAGCGGCCGATGCCATGGGCACGCGCGCGACGCGGCGCTTCTTCACCATCACGCTGCCGGGCGCCAAGTACGGCCTCATCAGTGCCGCGCTGGTGGTCTTCACGCTCGTCGTCACCGACTTCGGCATCCCCAAGGTCATCGGCGGCAACTTCAACGTGCTGGCCACCGACGTCTTCAAGCTCGTCATCGGCCAGCAGGATTTCCAAAAGGGTGCCGTGGTGGCGCTGCTGCTGCTGGCCCCGGCGGTGCTGACCTTTGCCGTCGATCGCTGGGTGGGCCGCAAGCAAACGGCCATGCTCACCGCGCGCGCCGTGCCCTACCGCGCCCGGCGCGCGCCGCTCTTCGATGCGCTGATGTCGCTGTACTGCCTGGGCGTGTGCACGCTCATCCTGGCCATGCTCGGGATGGCGGTGTTCGCGTCCTTCGCCAGCTTGTGGCCCTACAACCTGCAGCCCAGCCTCAAGCACTATGCGATGGGCCTCTTCGACGCCGAGGTCGGCGAGGCTTTTTTCAACAGCCTGGCGATGGCCGCGGGCACGGCGGTCTTCGGCACCCTGCTTGTCTTCGTCGGCGCCTACCTGCTCGAGAAGACGCAGGGCTTCGCGCCCGTGCGCAGCGCGGTGCGGCTGCTGGCGCTGCTGCCGATGGCGGTGCCCGGGCTGGTGCTGGGCCTGGGCTACATCTTCTTCTTCAACGCACCGGCCAACCCGCTGGGCGGCCTGTACCACACGCTCACGCTGCTGACCATCTGCACCGTGGTCCACTTCTACACCACGGGCCACCTCACGGCCGTGACCGCGCTCAAGGCCCTGGACCCGGAATTCGAAGCCGTGTCGGCGAGCATGAAGGTGCCGTTCTACAAGACCTTCTGGCGCGTCACGTTGCCGATCTGCACGCCGGCGCTGGTGGACATCGCGCGCTACTTCTTCATCAACGCCATGACCACCATCTCGGCCGCGGTCTTCCTGTACGCGCCCGACACCAAGGTCGCGGCGATCGCCATCCTCAACCTCGACGAAGCCGGCGAGATCGGCGCCGCCGCCGCCATGGCCATCCTCATTGCCGCGGCCAACACCGTGGCCACACTGCTGTTCATGGGCCTGGGTGCGTGGGTCGACCGCCGCACCCAGGCCTGGAAGCAACCGTAGACGAAAGCCCCCCATGGACCGCGACCGCATCCTGCTCACCCCCGGCCCGCTGACGACCACGCTGCGCACCAAGCTGGCGATGCTCAAGGATTGGGGCAGTTGGGATACCGACTTCATCGCCATCACGGCCCTCGTGCGGCGGCGGCTGCTCGACATCGTGCACGGCCAGGACAGCCACGTGCTGGTGCCCCTGCAGGGCAGCGGCACCTTCAGCGTCGAGGCCGCCGTGGCCACCGTCGTACCGCGCGACGGCCACGTGCTGGTGCCCGACAACGGCGCCTATTGCAAGCGCGCCGCCAAGCTCACGCAGCTGATGGGCCGCCGCGCGACCGTGGTGCCGCAGGCCGAGGAGGAACCGGTGTCGCCGGCGGTGCTGGAGCAGCATCTCAAGGCCGACCCCTCGATCAGCCACGTCGTGCTCATCCACTGCGAAACCGGCACCGGCGTGCTCAACCCGCTGGCCGAGGTGGCGGCGGTGTGCCAGCGGCGCGGCAAGGGCCTGATCGTCGACGCCATGAGCAGCTTCGGCGCGCTGCCCATCGACGCGCGCCAGATCCGCTTCGACGCCCTGGTGGCCGCCAGCGGCAAGTGCCTGGAAGGCGTGCCGGGCATGGGCTTCGTGCTGCTGCGCAAGGCCATCGTCGAGGGCTGCGCCGGCCACAGCCAGAGCCTGGCGATGGACCTGCACGACCAGCACGTCTACATGGAAAAAACCGGCCAGTGGCGCTTCACGCCGCCCACCCACGTGCTGGTGGCGCTGAGCGAAGCGATCGCGCAGTTCGAGGAAGAAGGCGGCCGCGCGGCGCGCCTGGCGCGCTACACCGGCAACTGCCGCGTGCTCGTCGACGGCATGGCCGCGCTCGGCTTCAAGCCCTTGCTGCGGCCCGAGGTGCAGGCGCCCATCATCGTGACCTTTCACGCCCCGGCGCACCCGGCCTACGAGTTCCGCCGCTTCTACGAGGCGGCCAAGGCACGCGGCTTCATCCTCTATCCAGGCAAACTCACGCAGGTCGAAACCTTTCGCGTCGGCTGCATCGGTGCCATCGGCGCCAATGAGATGCGGCAGGCGGTGGCCGCCGTCGCTGATACGCTCCATGAGATGGGGATTGCCGACGGCACCCCCGCACTCTGACCGGAGCACCGCCATGGCCAGCAAGCAGCACAGCGCAGCGCAAGACCACCCGGCGGTCGCCGCCATCCGCAACAGCGATGCCAGCAAGGTCAAGGTCGCGTGCAGCGACATCGACGGCATCCTGCGCGGCAAGTACCTGCACCGCGACAAGTTCCTGGGCGCCGCCGAGCCCTACCCCGACGGCGGCTTCGGCTTCTGCGACGTCGTCTTCGGCTGGGACTCTTCGGACCAGTGCTACGACAACGCCCAGGTCACCGGCTGGCAGCACGGCTTCCCCGACGCGCTGGCGCGGCTGGACCTGGCCACCGCGCGCCACGTGCCGTGGGACAGCGGCGTGCCCTTCTTCCTGGGCGAGTTCGTCAACGCCGACGGCACGCCCTACGCCGTGTGCCCGCGCCAGACCTTGAAGCGCGTGCTCCGGCGCGCCGAAAAGCTCGGCTTGCAGCCCATGACCGGCATGGAGTTCGAGTGGTTCAACTTCGCCGAGACGCCGCAGAGCTGGGCGGCCAAGAAAGGCGTCGGCCCCGAGCCGATCACGCCCGGCATGTTCGGCTACTCGCTGCTGCGCATGGCCGACAACCGCGGCTTCTTCAACGCGCTGATGGACGACATGGCGGCCTTCGGCGTGCCCATCGAAGGCCTGCACACGGAAACCGGCCCCGGCGTGTATGAAGTCGCCATCGCTTTCGGCACCGCGCTGGAACAGGCCGACCGCGCGATCCTCTTCAAGACCGGCGCGCGCGAGATCGGCAAGCGCTTCGGCGTCATGCCCAGCTTCATGGCCAAGTGGAATGCCGCACTGCCGGGTTGCAGTGGCCACATCCATCAGAGCCTGAGTGATGGTTCAACGGGCAAGACCAACCTCTTCTACGACGCCAAGAGCCCGCGCAAGATGAGCCAGCTCTTTGAGAGTTATCTCGCCGGCCAGGTGGCCTGCCTGATGGACTTCGCACCGATGTTCTGGCCCACCATCAACAGCTACAAGCGGCTGGTGGACGGATTCTGGGCGCCGGTCAAGCCGACCTGGGGGCTGGACAACCGCACCGCCAGCTTCCGCGTCATCGCCGGCAGCCCCAAGGCCACGCGGCTGGAGACGCGCTGCCCCGGCGCCGACGTCAACCCCTACCTGGCGATGGCCGCCGTCATCGCCGCCGGCATCCACGGCGTCGAGCAGGGCCTCAAGCTGACCGCGCCGCCGATCACCGGCACCAACCAGGG
>JANMVM010000358.1:0-3479 GCA_031392695.1 Rubrivivax sp. | reverse complement strand
TCCACATCTTGTAGCGCGGCGCTGGCGCAGACTCCGCTTGCGCGAGGTTTGAAAGCGCCATGAAGCTCGCAGCCAACAAGGCGGCACGGACCAGCGCTGAGGTGATTGCTGCAACGATGTTCTTCCAGCCTCGCTTCGCAGCGCCAATGGTGCGTGCCGCCGCTACAACCTCAGCCAAGCCGGCCGCTCCTCGATGTTTGAGGGGACCTCTACCTTCCTGTCCTTTGATCGCTGCGCACGCCGCTTCTCGGGCATTGGCCATAGCGGGCGGGCCCATCTGGATCGAGTCCGCGCTTTCGAAACCTGTGTCGCAGTGGAGATTTCGCTTCATGACAGATTTCCTTGTGGCCGGAAATATGGTCTTCTTACACACCTACTGAATCGCGTCCAGGCGATCTCAAGCATCACCTGCCCGACCCACGTATGCCCGTGATCGTCGGCACTCCTGACGAGTCACTTATGCCAACCTGCCTAGCCGCCATGCTGGTAGGCGAACGCACGCAGTCTTACTGTCGGTCGATTGAGCGTCAATCGCTCTACAAGTCCCCCGAAAGGGGGTTGCAATTCAGTCGACAAGCGAGCACCTCACTTAGCAGCAGACGATGATGCCGATGGCACAGAGTAGTCGCTACCGGCACCGCCCGCGCGACGGTAAGAGCACACGTGCAGACAAATTCAGTTCGGAACCACCGAAGCCCGGCCGCCTACGCCAGGGCGCGGCCGATGAGGATCTTCTGCACCTCCGACGTGCCTTCGTAGATCTGGCACACGCGCACGTCGCGGTAGATGCGCTCGACCGGGAAGTCGCTGACGTAGCCGTAGCCGCCGAAGACCTGGATGGCGTCGCTGCACACGCGCTCGGCCATCTCGCTGGCGAAGAGCTTGGCCATCGCGGCTTCCTTCAGGCAGGGCCGGCCAGCGTCCTTCAGGCTCGCAGCGTGCCAGATCATCTGCCGCGCGACCTCGATCTGCGTGGCCATGTCGGCGAGCTTGAACTGCACCGCCTGGTGCTTGAAGATCGCCTGGCCGAAGCTCGTGCGCTCTTTGCTGTAGGCCAGCGCGGCGTCGAAGGCCGCGCGCGCCATGCCCACGGCCTGGCTGGCGATGCCGATGCGGCCGCCCTCCAGGCCCGACAGCGCGATCTTCAACCCCATGCCTTCTTCGGCCAACAGGTTGGCCGCCGGCACACGGCAGTTGTCGAACAGGATCTGCGCCGTGTCGCTGGCGTGCTGGCCGAGCTTGTCCTCGAGCCGCGCCACGGTGTAGCCGGGGGTCCGGGTGGGCACGATGAAGGCACTGATGCCCTTCTTGCCGGCGGCCTTGTCGGTCACCGCCATGACGATGGCCAGGTCGCCGTTCTTGCCGCTGGTGATGAACTGCTTGACGCCGTTGAGCACGTAGTGCTCGCCATCGCGCACGGCGGTCGTCTTCAGGCCGCCGGCTTCGCTGCCCACGTGCGGCTCGGTCAGACAGAAGGCACCGAGCAGGTCGCCACGCGCCAGCGGCTTGAGGAAGCGCTCTTTCTGCTCTGGGTTGGCGTAGGCCATGAGGATCGAGCACACGGGGCAGTTGTTGACGCTGATGACGGTGCTGGTGGCGCCACATCCTGCCGCCACCTCTTCGAGGATGAGCGCCAGCGCCAGGTAGTCCAGGCCCGCGCCGTCCCACTCGGCGGGCACCGCCACGCCGTAGCAGCCCAGCGCCGCCAGGCCCCGCAGCTGCGCTGCCGGGAAGGTGTGGCCCTTGTCCCAGGCCGCGGCGTGGGGTGCGATCTCGGCCTGCACGTAGCTGCGCACGGCGTCTTGCACGGCAATGTGGTCTTCACTGAGCAGCATGGCGCTTGATCTCCGAATGGTCTGTCTGTGGTGGGCCAGGGCCGGCAGCATGCGCCGCCCAGGCGTCGCGCGCTCACCAGGCCAGCGGCTGGCCGTCGTGGTTGAGGAAGGTGCCGTTGTCGCCGGCACCCAGCCCGGCCAGCGTGCGGCGCATGTCGCCCACGCTGGTGGCCACGTCCAGGTCGGCAGCGGTGCCGCCCATGTCGGTGCGCACCCAGCCCGGGTGCAAGGCCACGCAAACGGCCTTGCCGGCGAGCGTGAGCGAGGTGTCCTTCAAGACCGAATTCAAGGCTGCCTTGCTGGCGCGGTAGAGCCAGCCCGACGGCGATGTGCGCAGCCCGATCGAGGCCATGCGCGACGAGATCACCACCAGTCGCGCCCCAGGTGCCAGCGCCGCGCCCAGCTGCGGCAGCACGCGCAGGGCGCCCAGCACGTTGGTGTGCATGACGGCGTCGAATTCATCCTGCGCCGGCACCTCAAGGCCCTGCGTGCGCGGGCCGTAGACGCCAGCGTTGAGCACGATCACATCGAAGGCCCGGCCGTCGATGTGCCGGCCCAGCGCGGCTGCACTGGCGGCGCTGGCCACGTCCAGCGGCAAGGCCGTGGCACCGAGCGCGGCGATGCGCGCCAGGCCTTCGTCGGTGCGAGCCGAGGCGGTGACGGTGTCACCCGCGGCGCGGTACTGGCGCACGAACTCCAGGCCGATGCCGCGCGAGGCGCCGAGGATCAGAATCTTGCTCATGCCGCCACCGGCCTTTCAGTCAGCAGCCGCAGCGCCAGCGCGACGAAGAGGCCACCACCGAGGGCGTTGAGCGCGCGCCGCGCGGTCACCGACGCCCCCAGGCGCGACAGGCGCGCCGCCAGCGCCACCAGCAGCATCAGGAAGACGAAGCCCTGGACCACGAACCAGGCCCCAAGCAGCAGGAAGGACACGGTCTTGTTGGGTGAAGCGGCGGGCACGAACTGCGGCAGGAAGGCGAGGAAGAAGAACGCCACCTTGGGGTTGAGCACGTTGGTCAGCAAGCCGGCGCGAAAGTCGGCCCACTCTGAACGCGCAGACGTTGGCGGGGCGGGCGGTGCCGCGGCCGCGGGCCCGCTGCCCCCCCGCCAGGCCTGGCGCAGCATGCCCAGCCCCAGCCACAGCAGGTAAGCCGCGCCGGCCCACTGGACGACGCGGAACGCCGCCGGGTGCAGTGCCAGCAGCGCCGCCAGCCCGAAGGCCGCTGCCAGCGCATGCACGACGCAGCCGGCATTGATGCCCAGCGCCGCCGCCACGCCGGCGCGCGCGCCGCCCTGCAGCGTGCGGCTGACCGTGAGCACGAAGTCGACCCCCGGCGTGGCGTTGAGCAAGAACACGGCGCTGGCAAACACCGCCGCCTCGGCCGGCCCGGGCAGCCATCCCGTCACAGCATCTCCAGCGCCATCGCGGTGGCCTCGCCGCCGCCGATGCACAACGCCGCCACGCCGCGCTTCAGGCGCCGCTGGCGCAGCGCGCCGAGCAGCGTGACCACGATGCGCGCGCCGCTGGCGCCGATGGGGTGGCCGAGCGCGCAGGCGCCGCCGTGCACGTTGACGATCTCGTGCGCGAGCTTGAATTCGTCCATCGCCGCCATGGTCACGGCGGCAAAGGCTTCGTTGACCTCC
>JANMVM010000352.1:0-9880 GCA_031392695.1 Rubrivivax sp. | reverse complement strand
GTCGCTGCGTCAGCAGTCGCGGCCGCTTCAACCCTCGCGGGGTACGCCGCAAGATGAGCAGCTTCAACGTCCGCCATCGTGGCGAATTGCTCCATCAGCACCACGATCCGATACCGAAGATTCGTATCTGAACAGTATTGCTCTTAACCCGGTCGGGGTTCTTTCAGCGCGCGATCCTTCCGGCAGCTCGCCAGACTGCGCGACGCGCTCGAAAGGATTCGGGTCACGTCGTGGCTGCCGGGATCCGTCAATACCTTCATGCAGGCGCAGCCGTATCCATTAGTGGCCATTGGTGCGCACCCAGCGCGAACGCCGAAATGCGGGCCAGTCTCCCTCGGCCTGGTGGCCGCCTTGAACTGCGAGGGTCCACTCGCCGTCGCGGTCGGTCAGCCAGGCATTGGCGGGCGTCGGGTTCTCGAACCAGCCGCAGCGAAGTTGGGGCCCCAAGGGCGCAGCCGGCGCGGCCAGCACCGGGCCGGCACACAGCGCCGACAACATCGAGAACATCAACGCCCTGGGTGACATGGCAAACCGCCCGAAGTTGGGGTGATCAAGAGGGTCGTGCGGGCGCTGCGGTCCGGCACGATTCCGGTCAACCGGTGGTGTGGCTGACGGCCGAATAGAACTTCTTGGCATAAGTCGCAATGATTTCGTCGCAATCATTTCTGTTGATGATCCTTCTGGCGTTCTTCCAATCCTCGGTCGTCGGGTTGAAATAGTCGGCCAGCTTCCTTCCGGTGAAGGCCCCCTCCTCCATGCCCTTGAACATGATCCTTGCGGCAAGCTCGGCCTGCAAGACCTGATCGGCGGCAGCGGCGCTGGATGTGAGGTCGAGGCCGAAGGCCTTGCCCATCTTGGCGTAGTTGGCCCGCCAGGTCAGCTGCACATAACCCCGCCCATAAAACACCACGCCATCGCCGGGCTGTGCCCCGACCGACCGGGCTTGCGCCGCACGTTTGGGCAGCGGGCTGTCGGGGTCGTACATGCGGAAGAAATAGTCTTTGCCGCCGCGTTCGCGGATCGGCTGCATCGTGAACGAGGTTTCATGGAACGCCGTGCCGAGCGCGTAAGCGAGCCATCGATCGTCTTTCTTCGCGTGGTTTTTTTCCCAGACATCGAGGATGAACGAGAGACCCCCGACCTGGTCCTTGCCGAGCTTGCCGGTGAACAGGGTCTGGCGGCATTGGTCGAAGAAGAATTTTCGATTGATCATGGTGCGTGCTCCTCACAGGTGGACGATCAAGCCTTGCTGGCCCGGGTCGGGGTAGACCGTTTCATAAGCGTGCTGGCGCTGCAGCGCCGCGTCTTTCCAGACGACGTTGACCGCGCTTTCGTAGTTGAAAAAAAGCCTTGGCCGCTCGCCGCCAAAACGAATGACACGGCTGATGGCCACGCGGTCGGGGTGGTTGAAGGTGCTGCCGTTGGTCGAGACCAGGTAGGCCTTGCAATCGAGCAACAACATCAGCTCTTTGCTGAGGTTCTTTTCGCTCCCGTGGTGCGGCAGCTTGAAAGCGTCGAGCTTGAGCCTGGCCTGGCCGCGCTGCTCCAGCAGCTTCTTGATCGAGCTCACCAGCAAGGGCGCATGGGCATCGGCGCCGAGCAGCACGCTCCTGCCCTGGTACTCGGCCAGCACCGTGATGCTGCTGCCGTTGTTGGCCGCGTCGTCGGGCTCGAACCGGGTATTGGCCAGCGCCGCCACGTCGGTGGAGTCGGTGCCTCGCAGCGGCGCCTGCGCAGCGAGAAAACCGCCTTCGCCGGCGATCTTGCCGAGTGCCGCGATCTCTTTTTTCCACTTCGGTGCCAGCGCCGCGAGTTTTTCTTCATTGGGTGCAAGCAGCGTGAGCACCATGCCACCGGGCAGCGTGCACACGGGCAGCGGGCGGTCCTTGGGCAGCACGATGGCCTGCCCGTCTTGCCAGTGGTTCCAGTTCAGGCCGAGCTTTTCCGTCAGCTCTGTAAAGACCTCGCCCTGTTTGGCATTGAGGAAGCCGAACTTGCGGATGTGCTGCCAGCCGTTGAACCAGACATCGGCGAAGCTGACGCCCAGGTCTTTGGCTTCTTTGAGCAGCGCAATGCCGCCACCGATGTGGTCGTCGTCGATGTGGGTGAGGATGAAAAGTTCGAACTGCCGCTCGGCCTGTGCTTGTTTGCCGATGCGCTCTCTGAGGAACTTGTTGAAGGTGCTCCTGGTGCCGCAGTCGACCAGCAAGCGCCATGTCTTGGCGCCGTCGCCGTATTCCAGCCACAGGCAGTCGCCATGCCCCGCTGGCAGCATTTCGATGTTGAAGAACGCGGCCTCGCTGCGGGCCGGCGCAGTGGCCCGGGGGGCTGCGGCCAGGTAAGCCCTCGACCCCGGCGCGGCCTGCGCCAGACTGGCTGCCGGCGCGGCTGGCGCGGTCACAGGCGATGCCGATTTTTTCGATGCCGCAGTGTTCGCCGATGGTGGCGGCGGCGGTGGCGAGGCGCCCGCGCCCGAGACAGATCGTTTGCCGCGCCCGCGCATTTCGAGAATGTCGATGATGTCGCTGGCAAGCTTGACGACCCCGAGTTTTTTCCAGGACATGGCCGCGTTCGACCGGGTGCCGAGCCGGTTCATCGCGGCAGCTTCGAAATCAACCGTGCTCCACCACTCCACATATCGGATGAACTGCTGCTGCGTCGATTGAATCTGCGGGTCGTCCTTGGAGCGCGCCAGATTGATCAGCTCCTTCGCATAGCGCACGGCCTCCTTCTTGGCCTCTCGGCCTTCTTTCAGGAGTTGCGGTTCATCGGCCGGCTTGGCGCCGGCCCACTTCGGATCGACCAGCCTCAGCAGCCACAGCTCGGCCAGGCTGCCGTAGGCCCAGCGCCGCCCTTCCAGGTCGGCATCTTCGAGGTACATCTCGGCCGAGAGCCGCGCCGCCTCCCAGGTGCCCGCGCGCGCCGGCTTGCCGAGCACCGCTGCCATGCAGAGTTGCTGACCCAGCACCCAGTGCATCGACGCCTCCGGCCGAACCCCCGCCCCCTGGTTAAGCAAGAAGCCTCTGGACGCCTGCTCGTAGTCTTTGAGCGCGTCTTCGAGGTAAGAGCAACATTTCGACAGATGCTCGCGCCACCGCTCCTCGCTGGTCTTCGGGGCCATGGCGGCCCAGAACTCGGCCTCGGCGAGGCGCTTGCGGCTGCCGGCACGCAGCCCCAGGCATTCGAGCCGGAACGGGCCGTTCATCGGGAGCGCGTCGGCCATGTCTTCGACCCGGCCGGCCAGCGCCTTGTGGCGTTCGGGCGGGAGCTGGTCGCCGGCCTCGATCATCGCCCGGTCGAGTTGATCGAACGCGATGTGCACGGCGCGCATGCCCTGGCGGTAGCGCACTTCTTCGAGCTGCTCGTCGAGGGTGGTGTTTTCCGGCAAAGCCTCGTAGACCACCAGGCTGGCCCAGTCGTGCGAGCGGCCCGACAGGCGGCCGTGCAAGTCGGTGCGAATGCGGTGCAGCAGGATCAACGGGTTGTCGCCGCGCAGCAGCCCGGGGTAGAGCGCGTTGACCACGAGGTCGGAGCCGTCCATGCTGAGCGGGAATTGCGAAGCCACCACCAGCGCGATGCCGGCGCGGTGCAGCGCGTGCGCCATGCTCGCGCCGGGGATCAGCACCGAGCCCGCATTGCCGCTGTCGCAGGTGGCCAGCGTCACCACCGTGGGGCGGTGAATGCGGCCCTCGACCAGCGAAGAAAACGCGCTGGCGAAGCGCTCGCCCGAGATCACCTCGCTGCTGCCGGAGGTGCGGTGCAGCACCAGGCCGTAGGAGGTTTCTTCGACGTTCGCATCTTCGCCGCCGTGCGCAAGCAAGTGGATGTGGGTGTATCGATTCGCCGCGCATTCGCTGACGACTTCGTCGAAGCTGGCGTTCTTCAGAATCGTCAGCATGCCATTGAATTCTTCGCGGCGCCCGCCCTCCGTGACGCTGGCGATCTCTTGATGCGCCTTGAGGTACGGCCGCACCGCATCGATGAGGGCGCGCCGGTGCATGTCGAACGGGATCGCGTCTTCTTCGGGGTCGGCGGCGATGAAGAGGATGCGCGGCGCCGTGGGCCACTTCACGCGCGCCGACGACACGTCGCGGGTGCGCCGGGTCACGACCACCGGCACCCGCGCCTGCAGCGAGAGCCAGCCCTCGGCCCACGCGGCCGGCCCGATCGGGATCTTGGCCAGCTCGAACGGCAACACCGCCAGCTCGGAAGCCGACAGCACCAGGCGCAGATGCACCATCGTGTCGGGGCCCGAGGCATCGCTGCTCAGCGAGCCCGGCAGGCGCGGGATCGCGCCCAGCACCTTGGCCATTTCGACGCCCATGTCGCGCAATACGGGGCCACGGTCCTTCGCCTCGGCACTGGTGTCGCGCATGGCCTTCACCCGACGCAAAAACGCCTCGTGCTCGAAGGGCACGGTGACGATGCCGGCCTCGGCGCCATCACAGATCCCGAGGTATTGGGTCAGCGGCGACAGCAGCTGGTTGTGCGCCGGGCCGGTGCGCAGCAGCTCGACCTTGACGGTACGAACCGGGATCTTGTCGCTCATGACACGGACTGCGGCAGCGGCAAGCGGGCGCCGGGCGCAACAGGCAGCCCGGCACGCGTGCCGGGGGAGCGAAGCGCGGCATCGCAGAGTGCATAACCCCAGTTGATCAACCGCGCCTGCAGCTCGGGCTCGAAGCCGCTCAGCCGCGTCGGCACCTCGTCGAGCGCCTGGTTCTCTTCGGTGTTGTGGGCCAGGGGTTCGGGTGCGTTGTACTTGTCGATGTCGGTTGCGACACCCCAGTAGGCGCCCTGCCTGCGCTCGGCCTTGAACTCTTCGATGAGCCAGCGTTTGCGCAGCGCACGGGTCTGGTCGATCAGGATGTCGCGCACCCTGCCGAGCTGGTGCAAGTAGTCTTCGTGAGGGTCAACGTCCAGCGTGAACGGCGCACCGGCATCGCTCACCAGCACGATGTCGGCCTTGTCGCTGCTGTCGCCCACCAGGCGCTGCAGCCCCATGTTGTCGTAGATGCCACCGTCGGCCAGCGTGATGCGCTGGCGCAGCCGCTGCAGCTTGTCGGGGTCGGCCAGGGTTTGCGCCTGGTTGTCGCTGCCACGTGGAGTTTCGATCCAGGCGCTCGGGTCGGTGTCGAGCACGATGGGAGAGAACAGCGGCGGGAACGCGCTCGACGCGGCCACCGCGGTGGCCAGCGGCACGACCAGCCGGCTCGACTCACCGAGCTTGTAGTCGGCCACCTTGTCTTGCTGAAACCGGAAGCTGCGGCCGGTCTGCATGTTGGTGGCGTAAAAAAGGAAGGTCGGCACGCCGGGGCCGGGCGGCGGCAGGTCTTTCAGCGTGGTGTTGCCGAACAGGTCGGTTCGGTATCGATCGATCAGATAGTCGCCTGCCGACTTGAACGGATTCAACAAACCTTTGAGGCCGAGGCTGACATCGATGGTCCGGGCGCAGAACCTCTGCACCGGCTCGGCCACCACGGGCACGAAGTTCGCGGCCCGGCCCTGCGAAAAGCCGAGCCGAGCCCAGCCATGGGCGAGCACACCCGCGAGGATCGAACCGCCAGAGACGCTGGTGATGCGGTCGATCTGGCCCAGCAGCCCGGCGTCATTGAGCCGCCACAGCGTGCCCAGCCCGAACAGCGAGGCGCGGTAGCCGCCGCCCGACAGCGCCAGACCCACGCTCTTTCCATCAATGGCCATCGTCGCTCCTTGGGCGGGTCGAACCCGCGTTCGTTTTTGGATCGGATTGCCGGGGTCGAGCTGCGCCGGTTCGCCGGGTTCGGGCTGCAATTGCCTCGATCAAGGCGCCACAGTATGTACGTCTGTCGTCTCGATGTCCAACAATCGCGATTGCAAGCGTCTGACCCGTTAGGCCGCGGCCGATGACCCGCGCCGCGTTGGTCGCGCCTGGGCCTGGTCGCACGCGAATACGGCTTGCAATACGCGCCGCCACTGCCATACTTGGCGCGCCCCGGGCTTGGGTGTCCGGCAAAGCGGTGTCAACCACCCTCCTGAGGAACAGCCATGATCGAACTTGGATGCTTCGACTCCAGCACACCGGACTCGGTGTGCCAGGCCTACCTGAAGCAGGTCGAAGAAATCACGCGTGTTGCGCTGGCCAACATCGTTGAAGGACGAGACCGGCTGCGGCTCAAGACGCACGTTCCCGACCCACAACAATCGATGTCGGTCGCCGAGGTGCAGCAGGGGCTCAGATCAATCGGCTTCTTCCCTGGAGGCAAGGTCGACGGGATTTGCGGCTACCGCACACTGTCTGCGATACGCCTGTTCCAGGAGCACGTGCGCTGCGCCGAGAAAACCGCCGGCCTGATCCCCGACGGCAGGTTTGGCCCGGTCTCGCAACAGCATCTCAAACACTGGCTCGACCACCAGCTCCAGCCCGATTGGGCGCCGGTGATCGAACGCTGGCAGGCCGCCGCGCAGGAGCCGACCGAGTACGCCGATTGGCTGGCGCTGCTGGAACGTGTCAAAGCGAAGTACCTCGCCAGCCCGAACGCCATGCTGCAAAAGGTCAACGCTTTCGGCGCGGGCTCCGACACCCGCAAGGTCGAGAAGTGGGACTTCACCGCCGCGGGGAACATTCACCTCGTCGGCATACGGCGAAGCGAAATGCTCGGCAAGTTCGACGACATCTTCGTGCTGTTGATCAAGGGGCTCGTCTTCAAGTTTCAGGGCTCGACCGAGCCGGGTGCAACGAAGGACCCGCGCGGCCTGCCATTCCTCGTGCAGGGCCAGCACGACTATCACTTCGGCTGGCATCAGAAGAAGTATCTGGCGCTTCGCCCACGCAGCGGCGGCGTGCTGGTCGTGCGCTCGAAGGACGGCAAAAGTCTCGACGATGCAGACTTGAAAAACGGCCTGGAGGCGAACGCTTCGATCAACATCCACTGGGGCGGCAAGGGGATGATGGGCGACGTGAACAACTGGTCGGAAGGTTGCCAGGTCATCAACGGCAGCGTCTACCTCGACGCAAAAGACGAGCTCGTCAACTGCTCGGCATTCACCGCCCTCAACAACGATGAACTGGCAAACGATCCAGCCAAGACACGCGGCGCCTACAACGTGCTGCTCGATCTGGTGACGGCACTCGCCAGCGACCTGAGCCCGACCCTGAAGTACATGCTGCTGACCGAGCAGGATCTGGCGTTGAGCCCAGGCCTCGGCCGAAAGCTCGCCGAGGCGCGCAACAAGGTGCAGCAGATGCTGAGTTGATTCAGCGACTTTGCGAGAGCGCCGGCTCGAAACTGGAGATCAAGCGCCATGTCGACCTGCTTCGTTGTTCAAGGTTTTGGCAAGAAGACCGATTTCACCGACGGTCGCATTCTCGATCTCGATGCGTCGTACGCTGTGATCAAAGAGGCGGTGCAAGCCGCCGGGCTCGAGTGCATCCGCGCCGACGAGATCGTGCATTCCGGTGCCATCGATCTGCCGATGTACGAACAACTGCTGCGCGCCGATCTGGTGGTCGCTGACCTGTCCACTTACAACGTCAATGCGATCTTCGAGCTCGGCGTGCGCTATGGCCTTCGACCCCACGCGACGATCATCGTTGCCGAAGAGGGTTTCAAGCACCCGTTCGATGTCAGCCACATCGCCATCACGCCCTACAAGCACCTGGGTGAAGACATCGGCCGCAAGGAGGCCGAGCGCTTCAAGAAGGTGCTGGCCGACAGGATCGGGGTGATCGTCAGCGGCGGCAACACCGACAGCCCGGTGTACACCTTTCTTCATCAGCTCGAGCCGCCACGCGACCGCGTGCTCGCCGCGCTCGTCTCGGCAGTAGAAGCCGCCGTGGAAGTGGCGGTGGCCGCGGCGCCGCCGCCGTCGTCTGACAAGGACGCTGCGGTCGGCGCTCAAACTTCTAAATGGCTGCTGGAAACGGCGTTGGCCAAGATCAATGCGCCCTATGGCCAGACCAGCGACTTCAGCGGCGCCAAGGCACTGCTCCAGATGGTGCTTGCGGTGCGGCCGCACGACCACTTCATCGTGCAGCAACTGGCGCTGGCAACCTACAAGTCCAAGCAGCCGAACCCGCTGGATGCCCTGCTCGAAGCACGAACATTGCTGCTCCAGCTCGAGCCGGCGACGAGCAACGATCCCGAGACACTGGGCATGTGGGGTGCCATCCACAAGCGGATCTGGGACATCGACCCGAAGCCCGAGCATCTGGCGACCAGCATCACCGCCTACTCGCGCGGTTTCTACCTGAAGCAGGACTACTACAACGGCGGCAACCTCGCGGTGCTGCTGGAGCTGCGCGCGCTGCTTTCGGCGCGCGCCGGCGAGCGCGACGAAGCCATCGCCGACAAGGTGCTGGCACGTCGCGTGCGCGAAGAGGTGCTGGCCTACCTGACGCCACAGCTGGGCGAGAAGGCCGATCTGCCACCCGACAAACACTACTGGGTGCTGGCCTCGATGTGGGAGGCCAACGTCGGCCTCGGCCGCGACGAACAAGGCACCCAATGGGAGCAGGCCGCGCGCGCGTTGAAGCCGCCGGGCTGGATGCTCCAGTCGACCGAAGAACAGCTGGTGCGGGTGCGCAACGCGCAAGCCGAGCTGCGTGTGGTGATGGCGGCGGCAGGTTCGGGCTAGGACGCTTTCGGCCCGAAGACGCGGTTTCACGTTTTGATATCTCGGGGTTGGCGTACCAGCGTCGGCCCCGCCAACGGAGCAACGCGATGGCATTCAAACAACCGAGTAGCGGCCGCCAGTGGTTCAAGGCACTCGTGAGCTTTCTGGTCGCGTTTGTGCTGGTGATCCTTCAGGCCGTCATCGTCTTTCAGCAGGAGGGCAACGCCGTCCCGCTGATTTACCTCGGCATCGCCTTGCTGCTGTTCTACGGCGTGCGCTGCCTGAAGGCGCGCAGCGTCGACCAGCTCACCCTGGCGGGGCTGGACAACGATGGGCGTGCGCCGGTGCTGTTCCTGCGGCCCTTCACCGAGGACAACGCCGTGCTCAGCTCCGGCGCGCGCATCTTCAATCCGCTGAACCCGTTCTCGTGGGGCAAGCTGCTGCGCCCGCGCGGGTTGTGGGCGTCGTACCGATCGTTCTTCGCGTTGCGCTGGACGCTCGAGCAGGTGCTGGCGTACACCACCCGCCGAATGGGGCCGCTGGTGGCCATCGGCCAGCCCGGCACGCCGCCGATGCTGGGCGCCTACAACCTCTATGTGGGCGACGACTGGCAGGCGCGCGTCGCTGACTTGGCGCTGCGTGCGCAGCTGGTCGTGCTGATGGCCGGCACCACGCCAGGCCTGCTGTGGGAGGTCGAGTTCATGCAGACCCGGCTCGACCCCGTCAAGTGCGTGATCTTCGTACCCGATGGCCAGCGACGCTGGTGGTGGCCGTTCTGGCGCAAGGGCAACCGGCGCAAAGTCTGGGACGGATTCCGTGCGATGAGCGCGGCGCTGTTCCCGGTGGCCTTGCCCGAGCGCCTGGGCCGTGCCGCGTTCGTCGGCTTCAAGGCGGGCTGGCAGCCTTTCGTACTCGATCCGCCCCGCTGCCCGCCGCAAACTTCTGCAGGCCCGCACGTCGCCTACCGGGTGACCGCGATTACCTGAGCGAGCGGCAGGCCCGACTGCCGGGCCTTGTCAAACAACGCAAAATCCTGCTCGGTATCCACGTTGCCCAAAGGCTCGCATGACCGACCTCTGCGCCAGCGTCGTCCCCCCGGAAATGGCCTGCCCGGCTGCAAACAGGTGACCCCAAGCCTATCGGCGGCTAGTACATTGACACGTAAGTATCGAAACATGAATACACTCCATCCATCGTCACTCGATGTGAACAGGGGGTGTTGTCATGCGCCAGACGGAACTGCATTTGACCGACGAGGATCGCTCGTTGATCGACGCGATTCGCA